>JANMCC010000213.1:0-4129 GCA_031360885.1 Burkholderiales bacterium
GTCACGTAGACCTGGCGGTCGAAGCGGCCCGGGCGCAGCAGCGCCGGGTCGAGGATGTCGGGCCGGTTGGTCGCGGCCATGACGATGACGCCGAGGTTGGTCTCGAAGCCGTCCATCTCGACCAGCATCTGGTTCAGCGTCTGCTCGCGCTCGTCGTTGCCGCCGCCGAGGCCGGCGCCGCGGTGCCGGCCGACCGCGTCGATTTCGTCGACGAAGATGATGCAGGGTGCGCTCTTCTTCGCCTGCTCGAACATGTCGCGCACGCGGGCCGCGCCGACGCCGACGAACATCTCGACGAAGTCGGAGCCGGAGATCGAGAAGAACGGCACCTTGGCCTCGCCGGCGATCGCCTTGGCGAGCAGCGTCTTGCCGGTGCCCGGAGGGCCGACGAGCAGCACGCCACGGGGGATCCGGCCGCCGAGCTTCTGGAACTTCTGCGGGTCCTTCAGGAAGTCGACCAGCTCCTTGACCTCTTCCTTGGCTTCATCGCAGCCGGCGACATCGGCGAAGGTCGTGGTGTTGTTGGCCTCGTCGAGCATGCGGGCCTTCGACTTTCCGAAGCTGAAGGCGCCGCCCTTGCCGCCGCCCTGCATCTGCCGCATGAAGTAGATCCAGACGCCGATCAACAGCAGGATCGGGCCCCAGGAGGCGAGGATCGAGAGCAGGAACGAGGGCTCTTCGCGCGGCTTGACGTCGAACTTGACGTTGTTGTTGATCAGGTCGCCGACCAGGCCGCGATCAAGGTAGGTCGCGGTGGTGCGCAGTTCCTTGTCGTCGTTGGTCTTGGCGCGGATCTCGGTCGAGCCGCCCGGACCTTCCTGCAGCGTGACGCTGCGAACCCGCTTGCCGCGAACCTCTTCCAGGAAATCCGAATACCCGATCGCGCCGCTTTGCGCGCCGGTCCTTTCGAATTGCTTGAAAACGGTGAAAAGCACGAGCGCGATCACCAGCCAGACCGCGACCTTCGAAAACCATTGATTGTTCACCGTGACTCCATTTCAAGGGTTGGCGAAATTGGCCGGGCAAAGCCCGTGCACCGCCACCCACGGCATCTGCGGACGATTTTAGACGACACAACCCCGAAGCGCCGGACGTATACCGCCCCGGGAAAAGGGGCTACGCGTGAATATCGGGCCCGGATGCACGCGACTTGAGGCCGATACCCACGACGAAGGTTTCCGCCGACTTGGCCCGGGAGGCCTTCGGCTTGATGGGTTTGACGGTCCGAAACTCGTCCTTGAAGCGTTTCACGAGCTGGCTGTAGCCGCTGCCGTGGAAGAGTTTGCAGACCAGGGCGCCGCCAGCCACGAGGTGGTCGCGGGCGAATTCGATCGCCAGCTCGACCAGCTCGGCCATCCGGGCGGCGTCGGCGGCGGCGATGCCGGAGAGATTGGGCGCCATGTCCGAGAGGATGACGTCGACCTTTCGGCCGCCCAGCCGCGCTTCGAGCTCGGCCAGAACCGAGGGCTCGCGGAAGTCGCCGAGGATGAAATCGACGCCATCGACCGGCTCGAAGGCGAGCATGTCGAGGGCGACGATGGCGCCCTGCAGCGGACCTGCTTCGTCGGCGCTGTCGTGGGCGCCGCGGCCGAACTTGCGCCGGACGTACTGGCTCCAGGCCCCCGGGACGGCACCGAGGTCGACGACGAGCTGGCCCGGCCGCAGCAGGTGCAGCTGCTCGTCGATCTCCTTCAGCTTGTAGGCGGCGCGGGCCCGGTAGCCCTCGCGCTGCGCCTGCTTCACGTACGGATCGGTCAGGTGATCGTGCAGCCACGCCTTGTTCAGCTTCTTGCCTTTGCGCGCTGTCGCCATCGTCATCCTCTTCCGACGCCGATAATAGGGGCGTGACCGCACTCCTCCTCTCCCCCGCCGAGCGCAAGCAGAAGCGATCCGAAGCCCATCACCTCAACCCGGTCGTCGCCATCGGCGCCGACGGTGCGACCGAGGCCGTCCGGCGCGAGCTGGATACCGCGCTCGCCGTGCACGGCCTGGTCAAGGTCCGCGTGTTCTCCGACGACCGGGCCGCCCGCGAAGCCCTGTTCGGCGAGCTGAGCGCGGCGCTCGGCGCGGCGCCGGTGCAGCACATCGGCAAGCTGCTTGTCTTCTGGCGCGAGCCGCGGCCGAAGGAAAAGGCCGACCGCGAAGGCCGCATGCCCGGACCGAAGGTGGTCAAGGTGCTGAAGTTCTCCAAGAGCGGGAACCACCGGCCGCAGGTGAAGAAGGTCAAGGTGCTGGGCAACATGCGGCTGGCCGCGGGCGGCGAGCTCAAGCGCGCCCGAAAGCGCGTCACCAGCGTCAAGAAGCAGCAGCAGGGCTGAGGCTCAGGGCGGCGGCGCCGCGAGCCGCCAAGCCAGGATCGCGACCAGCGCCAGCCGGAGAGCGAAGAAGGCCGACGCGATGCCATGCAGCGCGGCGAACGAGAGGCTGCCCTGCCCCGCCCGCGCCGCCTCGATCATCGGCTGCACGGCGTAGTGCCCGGCGACGATGCAGGCGACCGCGGCCAAAGCCAGGACAAGCTCGACGCCGAAGCGCGAGCCTTGCATCCGCTCGGCGCGATCGCGCCCGAGCTGCAGGGCCAGCAGAACCAGCAAGGCCCCGGCGCAGACGCCGATGGTCGCCTCCAGCGAGAACAGTCGGGCCTCGGGACCGGCGTCGGCACGGGCGAGCAGCGAGAACAACGTGGGCGCGGCGACGCCGCCGATGCCGATCATGAGCCCGGCCCAGGCGCCGGCGATCCAGGCGCCGGCGCGGCCCAGCACCCTCGCCTTCACGCGTAGCGCACGCCCATGATCTCGTAGCTCTTGGGCCCGGCGGGCGCCTGCACCTCGGCGACGTCGCCAGCGACCTTGCCGATCAGTGCCCGGGCGATCGGCGAGCTGATCGACACCAGGCCCTGCTTCAGGTCCGCTTCGTCGTCGCCCACGATCTGGTAGGTGACCTTCACCCCCGACTCCTCTTCCTCCAGGTCGACGGTGGAGCCGAACACGACCCGGCCTTCGGCGTCGAGGGTCGAGGGGTCGATGATCTGCGCCGCGGCGAGCTTGCTCTCGATCTCGAGGATGCGGCCCTCGATGAAGCCCTGCTTGTCCTTTGCCGCCTCGTACTCGGCGTTCTCCGACAGATCGCCCTGGGCCCGGGCCTCGCTGATCGCCTGGATCACCGCATGGCGCTCGACCGTCTTCAGACGGGCGAGCTCGTCCTTCAGTTTTTCGGCACCGCGGCGGGTGAGCGGAATGGTGACCATCTTCGAGAACCTCGGAAAGCAAAAAAACAGCCGCCGCGGGAGCTTCCGGCGGCGGCGCTGGGGTCGCGGTCAGTCTAGTGCAGTTCGGCGTGCAGTTCCTGCAAAGACATTACGGCGAGGTCGTCGCGGTGCTTCATGCCCTCGACCGCGGCCTCGCAGCCCGCCATGCTCGTGTAGTAGGTCACCCGGTGCGCCAGCGCCGCCTGGCGGATGTGGCGGGAATCGGCGATCGCGGTGCGAGTCTCGTCGACGGTGGTGAACACCAGCTGGATCTCGCCCGCCTTCAGCATGTCGACGATGTGCGGCCGCCCGTCCTTGACCTTGTTGACCGCGCGCACCGGAATGCCGGCCTCGAGGATCGCCGCCGCCGTTCCGCGCGTGGCGACGAGCTGGAAGCCGAGCGCGTGCAGCTCTCCGGCCACCACCGCCGCGCGCGCCTTGTCGCCGTTCTTCACCGTGATGCAGACGGTGCCCTTGGTCGGAAGGCGCGAGCCGGCGCCGAGCTGGCTCTTCAGCATCGCCTCGCCGAAGGTCCGGCCGACGCCCATGACCTCGCCGGTCGAGCGCATCTCCGGGCCGAGGATCGGATCGACGCCGGGGAACTTGTTGAACGGGAACACCGCCTCCTTGACCGAGAAGTATTCCGGGATCACCTCGCCGCGCACCAGCGGCTGGCTGGCGAGCTTCTGCCCGACCATGCAGCGCGCGGCGATCTTGGCGAGCGGCTGCGCCGTCGCCTTGGAGACGAAGGGCACGGTGCGCGAGGCGCGCGGGTTCACCTCGAGCACGTAGACGACCGCCCGGCTGCCGTCGCCGCCGATGTCGCCCTGGATCGCGAACTGCACGTTCATCAGGCCGACGACCTTGAGCGCCCGGGCCATCAAC
>JANMCC010000220.1:0-19525 GCA_031360885.1 Burkholderiales bacterium
GCTGCGCGATCCGGCGTTCCTGCTGTCGAAGGCCTGGGTCAGCGCGCTCACGCTGTCGCCCGCCACCAGCCCCGAAACGACGACCGGTGTCGCGGTCGAGCCGACCGTGCCGTCGTAGACCTTGGTGTCGGCGACGGCGCCGAGCGTCAGCGTCGCCCGGTTGATGACCCCGGGCGCGGTGACGCTGGTGAGCGCGTAGTTGGCGCCGCCGTTGCCGTCGTTGACGCTGTAGCCGCCGTTGACGATGAGGGTGCGTGTTCCGGCGTTGCGGCTGTCGAAGGCCTGGCTGAGAGAGCTCACGCTGTCGCCGGCGACCAGGCCGGCGACGGTCGGTGCGCCGGCGGAGGTGGTCGTACCGTCGTAGACACGGGTGTCGGCGACGGCGCCCAGCGCCAGCGCCGCCTGCGAGATGCTGCCCGCCGCGGTGGTCGTCGCGACACTGTAGTTGGCGCCGCCGTTGCCGTCGTTGACCGTGTAGCCGCCGTTGACGATGAGGCTCCGGTTGCCTGCGTTTCGGCTGTCGAACGCCTGGCTCAGCGCGGTCACGGTGTCGCCGCCGACCAGCCCGGTGACCGTCGGCGCAGTGGCCGAGGTTGTCGTTCCGTTGTAGACGCGGTTGTCGGCGACCCCGCCGAGCATCAGCGTCGCCTGCGTGATGCTGCCCGCCGCGGTCGTCGTCGCGACGCTGTAGTTGGCGCCGCCGTTGCCGTCGTTGACCGTGTAGCCGCCGTTGACGACGAGGCTCCGGTTGCCTGCGTTGCGGCTGTCGAACGCCTGGCTCAGCGCGGTCACGGTGTCGCCGCCGACCAGGCCGACGACTCCGGGCGCGACGGCGGAAGCGGCACTGCCGTCGTAGACCTTGCTGTCGCCGGCGGCGGCGAGCGTCAGCGGCGCCGCGGTGATCGTGCCGATCGGCGCGGCCGCGCTGTTGCCCGACAGGGTGTAGCCGTAGACCGGGATCGCGCCGTTGCTCGCGCCGACCAGCGTCATCCCGGTGCCGGTGACGACCTTGCCGACGCCGGCGTTGCGGGTGTCGAAGCTGGCACCGGCGGCGCCGACCGTTGCGATGTCGCTGTCGATCGTCCCGGTCGCCGCCGTGTTGCCCGGCGCCAGGGTGGCGACCGTACCGCCGTCGTAGACCTTGCCGACCGTCCCGACCAGCACCGGCGTCAGCACCGGCGCGATCCGGTACAGCGCACCGTTGCCGCTGCCGAGGACCGGTGTGACGCCGTAGCCGGCGTCGTACTGCTTGAAGGCGGGAGCGAGGCCGCCGCGGGTATCGGCGCCGGGGTCGGTCGAATAGACGCGCCAGACGCCGGCTCCCGGGTCGAGCGCCGTCGCGCCGGCGCTGTTGAGGAAGTTGCGACCGGCGGCGAGCGTCAGCGTCGGGCCGAGGACGCTGCTGCTGCTGACGAGGGGCGCGGCGAGCGTGATGTCGGCGCCCGCGCCCGAAACCACGGCGAGCGGGTTGGCGAACACGAACCCGGTGTTGATCGTCGTCGCGCCGGCGCTTGCGCCGCCGAGCGTCAGCAGGTGGCCGCTGCCCCAGGCGAGATCGCCGAGGATGGCGTCGCTCAAGGCGAGCGTGCCGGCGGCGGCGCTGCCGACGCCGAGCGTCGTGCCGGCGGTGTAGGGCCTGATGGTCAGGTCGCCGATGCTGTTGATCGCGTTCGCCGCCGCCAGGCTGACGCTGTCGGCGAGCAGCGTGATGTTGCCGCTGCCCGTGGTCTGCAGCGTGTTGGCCAGGTTGACGACCGCGCCGGTGCCGCCCGGTCCGGCGATGGCGGTGACGATCACGTCGCCGCTGCCTGTGGTGCGTATCGTGTTCAGGCCGCTGCCGCTGCCGCTCGGCGCCTGCAGGCCGTTGTTGCCCGCGCCGCCGGAGTTGCCGCCGGTGCCGACGATCGTCACGTTGCCGTCGACCGCGGTCACCGTGCCGTTGCTGAGGCCGATGCCGTAGTTCGAGGTGCCGGTGCTCGCGGGGTTGCTGCCGGCGGTACCGACGATCGCGATCGTGCCGGCGCCGATGTTGCTGACGGTGCCCGAGACGCGCGTGCCCCAGTTGTAGTTGCCGTTGCCGTTGCCGCCCGTGCCCGTCACCGAGACCGCGCCGCCGCCGCCGGCGACCAGACCCTGGATGTCGGCGCCCTGGTTGTCGACGTCGCCGGTGCCGAGGCCGCCGTCGCCGGAATGGCCGGTGATCGAAATCGCCCCGGTCCCGGTCGCCTGGACCGTGTTGCCGCTGCCGACGAGGACGCCGCGGTTCGAGCTGCCGCTCGCCGTGTTGCCGCCGTTGCCGACGAGGCTGATGTCGCCGCCCGCGGTCGTCTGGATCGTGCTGCCGGTGTTGAGGCGCACGCCCATGTTCGAGCCGCCGCTGCCGCCGCTGCCGCCGTTGCCGGTGACTGCGACCCCACCGCCGCCGGTCGAGCGCAGCGTCGCGGTGGTGAGGAGCACGCCGGTGTTGGCGCCGCTCGCGCTGCTGCCGCCGCCGTTGCCGATCACGGTGATCGTGCCGGGCCCGGCGGTCTGCACCGAAGCGCCCGCGAGCAGCGACACGCCGACGTTGCCGCTCGTCGCCAGCGCGGCGCCGGTGCCCATCATCCAGACGTTGCCGGTGCCGGCGTCGATCGTCGCGGCCGAGTCGATGCCGTCGACGTAGACCGTGTTGCCCTGCGCCCCGGTCGCGGGCAGCGCGCCGTTGACCAGGCCGCCCGGGTTGCTGCCGCCGGCCAGGGTGATGTTGCCGCCGTTGCTGCGGAAGGTGCCGCTGCCGAGCACGACCGCGCCGGTCGCCGGCGCGATCACCAGGTCGAGCTTGCCGCTGGTCGCGTTGACGCCGGCGGCGCCGGTGAAGACGACGCTCTTGGGCGCGGTGATCGTCCAGCTGCTGTCGCCGCCGGTCGTCTTCGTGACGCCCAGCCCGGTGAAGACCAGGTTGCTCGCGGTCGACATCTGCCACTGGCTCATCGAGCCGTAGTAGTCGAGCGCGCTGCCGGTCGTGCCGATCGACAGGCCGTTGGCGTCGCCGCTGCCCAGCGCGCGAAGCGTGACGGTGCCGAGGCCGGTGGTCGTCAGCGACGACTCTGCGAAGCCGCTGTAGACCGTGTCGAGCACGGCGCCCGAGGCGGTGCCGGTGATGCCGATGTTGCCGTCGGCGCTCGAGATCGCCTGGCCGGCGCCGGCGTTGGCGATCGTCACGCCGCGCCCGCTCGTGCCGCCGCCGCTGCCGACGAGGGTGATCGCGCCGCTGCCGGTGGTGCGCAGGCTGCTGTTGCTGAGCTGGATGCCGTGGTCGTTGGCGCCGACCGTGCCGCCGGTGCCGGTGATGGCGATGTCGCCGCCGCCGGCGTCGAGGGTCGCGCCGGTGAGGGCGACGCCGACGAAGGTGCCGGTGGAGGCGCCGGCGGTGTTGCCGGCGAGCGTGATCGGCGCGCCGTTCGACGCGAGCGTGCCGCTGACGACGACGTTGCGGCTGCCGCTCAGGTCGATCGCGCCGCCCGGGGCGCCGTTCAGCGTCGCCGAGCCGACGGTCACGGTCTGGCCGGTGGCGCGCAGGTCGGCGAGCGGGGTGACGCCGCCGACGGCGCCGGTGAAGGTGACGTTGCCGGTGGTCGTGGCGCGGAGGTCGTAGGCGCCGTCGACTGTGCTGCTGAAGACGATCGCCCCGGTGCCGGCGTTCAAGGTCGTGTTCGCACCGAGGACGACCGCCGGCCCGTAGCTCTGTGCGCCGGTGCTCGTCACCGAGCCGCCGCTGATCGTCGTCGGTCCGGAGCTCAGGGTCGTGAACGTCAGCAGCGGCGATGCCGCGCCGATCGCGGCGCCGAGGATCGACGAGGCGTTGGTCGAGATCGTGAAGGCGCGCGCGCCGCCGGTCGAGTCGACCGTGCCCTGAAAATGGACGACGCCGCCGGGCGCCAGGCCTTCGTTGCCGCCGCGCGCGTCGACGACGACGGCGCTGTTGAGCAGCGCCGCGTCCTTGACCGTGACGTTGGCGCCGGTGCAGGGGGTGCCGCTGCCGAGGCGGTTGCCGCCGCGCGCCGTCAGGTTGCCGCCGAGCGTGATCGTCGGCGAGGCGCCGCCGGCATCGAGGCTGATCGTCCCGGCGTTGCCGCCGTTGCCGTTGACCGCCGTACCGATGGCGCCGGCGGTCGAGATCGCACCGACCGAGACCGCGCCGCCACTGCCTGTCACGGCGACGTTGCCGCCGTTGCCGCCCTGCATGTCGACGCCGTTGCCGACGGTGCCCGTGGCGGTGATCGCGACCGTCGTCACGCTCTGGCCGACGAGGTCGATGTTGCCAGCGCTCGTGCCGCCGGTGCCGGCGTTGGCCGCGCCGCCCGAGGTGGTGATGGCGCCGACGTCGAGGGCGCCGCTGGCGTTGATGCTCAGCGAGCTGCCGGCGCCGTTCGCGCCGCCGGTGGTCGTCAGGATGCCGGTCGTGACGCCGCTGCCGTAGAGACGGATGCTGCCCGGCGTGCCGCCGGCGCCGGTGCCGCTGGCGCCGCCGGTCGAGACGGTGATCGTCCCCGCCGAGAGCGTCCCTGCGGTCGCTGCCGTGCCGTCGCTGCCGGTGACGACGACCGCGCCGGCGTTGCCACCGGCCTGGCCGGCGACGACCGCGGCGCCCCCGTTCGCGGTGACCGCGCCCGCCAGGTTGCGGTTGGCGCCGCGCAGCGTCAGGTTGCCGGCGTCGCGCCCGGCCGCGGCGGTGCCGGCGTTGAGTGTTCCGCCGCTGCTGCTGAGGGTCGAGGTCGCGAGGATGTCGCCGGCCGAGACGAGAGTGGCATTGCCGCCTGTCCCGCCGGCTTGCCCGGTGGTGTCGATCGCGCCGACCTGGAGCAGTGTCGGCGCGGCGTTGTTGACGACGATGCTGCCGGCCGCGCCGCTCAGCGTCGCCCCGGTCGCGGCGCCGCTGCGCGCCGTCAGCGTCGTCGTCGTGACCGTGCCGCTCGTGGTCGAGAGATTGGCGAGGGCGACGGCGCCGGCGCTGCCGCCCGCGCCCGTCGTCCCGCCGGCGGCGCCGCCGTTCGCCTGAACGGCCGCGCTCGAAAGCGCGCCGGTGCTGTTGACCGTGACCGTGGACGCGTTGCCCCCCGCCGCTCCGGTGCCGGCGCCGCCGGCGCCGCCGTTGGCGGTGATCGCCGCGATCGTGACGCTGCCGCCGCTCGAAGCGAGCAGAACCGTCCCGGCCCGGCCGCCGGCAGTGTTGGCGTTGCCGGCGCCGCCCGAGGCGACGATGGCGCCGCTCGTCAGCGTGCCGCTGGCGTTGACGGCGATCGCGCTGCCGTCGCCGTCGCTGCCGCCGGTGGTGGTGAGGGTGCCGAGAGCGACGTTGGCGCCGGTTACCGCGAGCGTCGCCGCGGTGCCGCCGCTGCCACCGGTGCCGAAGGCCGAGCCCGAGCGCAGCGCGATTGCGCCGGTGGTGACGTCGCCGCTGGCGACGAGGGTGATGTTCCTGGCCGCCCCGCCGGCGCCGACGCCGGCGGCGGCGTTACCGCCGAGCGCGTTGAGCGTGCCGCTGCCGAGGTTGATCGCGCCGGCATTCGCGGTCAGCGAGATCGCGCCGGCATTGCCGCCGCGCGCGTTCGCCAGGCCCAGCGCCGCGCCGCCGTTGGCGGTGATGCCGGCGACCGCCGGGGTCGCCATCGTGATCGACGCGCCGCTGATCGTCACGTTGCCGGCGTCGCTGCCCTGCATGCTGGCGCCGGTCGCGGGCGCGCCGCCGCTGGTCACGATCGTGCTCGCCGCGGTTGTCGTCACGCTGCCCGAGGCGCTCAGGACGACGTTGCCGCCGTTGCCGTTCGCCCCGCCGGCGGTGCTGATCGACGCGGTCTGCACGTTGCCCGCGCTGTTGCCGACCGAGACACTGCCCGCGGCGCCGCCGGCGCCGGTGCCGGTGGCGGCGCCGCTGCCGGCGGTGAGCGCGGTCGTGACGACGTTGCCGGCAATGCTGTTGGCGATCGTCAGCGAGCCGGCGTTGCCGGCGTTCGCATTGCTCGTCGTCGCTGCGCCGCCGTTGGCAGTGACCGCCGCCGTGGTGACACCGTTCGTCGACGTGATCTGCACCGCGCCGCCGGCGCCGCCGGGCTGGTTGCTGAGCGCGGTGGTGCCGGCGCTGCCGCTGGCGGTGATGCCGAGGGTCGCGACACCGACGCCGGCGAGCGTGACGTTGCCCGCGTTCCTGCCGGGCGAGCTGGCGTTGGCAGTGCCGCCCGAGCTCGTGATCGCGCCGCTCGCGTTGAGCAGGCCGGCGCTGGCGACGGCATCGATCGCGCCGCCGGCGGCGTTGGCGCCGCCGGTCGTCGTCAGCGCCCCGGTCGCGCTCACCGTCGTCGCGCGCAGCGTGATGCTGCCCGGCGTGCCCCCGGCCGCCGCACCGCTGCCACCGCCGGCCGAGGCGGTGATTCCGGTCGTCGCCAGCGTGCCCGCGGTGGCGGCGCTGCCGTTGCTGCCGGTGAGCAGCACCGCGCCGGCATTGCCTCCCGCGTTGCCCGCGACCGCCGCGGCGCCGCCGCTGGCGGTGATCGCGCCCGAGACCAGGCGGTTCTGGCCCCGGATCGTGACATTGCCGGCGTTGCGCCCGCTCGCCGCCGTGCCGGCGCCGAGGGCGCCGCCGCCCGCGGCGATCGTGCTCGTCACGGTCACGTCGCCCGCCGACGCGAGGACGACGTTGCCGCCGTTGCCGCCGGTTCCGCCGCTGGTGTCGATGGCTCCGGTCTGCAGCAGCGCCGCCGAGCTCTCGGTGATGCTGACGCTGCCGGCGGCCCCGCTCAGGACCGCGCCCGTGGAGTTGCCGGCGCGCGCCGTGAGCGCGCCGGTGGTGACGCTGCCGCCCGCGGCCGAGGTGTTGGCGACGACGATCGCGCCGCCGGCGCCGCCGGACGCCGTCGTGCCGCCGGCGCCGCCGCCGCTCGCCGAGAGTCCGCCGACGTTGATCACGCCGACACCGCTCACCGTGATGTTGGCGCCATTGCCGCCGGCTGAACCGGTGCCCGCGCCGCCGGCGCCGCCGCTCGCGGCAATGGAGGTGACCGTGACCGGGCCGCCGCTGGAGACCAGCGACACCGCGCTGGCGTTGCCCCCCGCGGCGCCGGCGTTGCCCGCGCCGCCGTTGTTGCTGATCGCCGCGGCGTTGATCGCACCGGTCGCCTGCACCGTGATCAGGGTGCTGTCGCCGTTCGTGCCCGGCGGATTGATGATCGTGCCGAGGGTGACGTTGGCGCCGGTGATGGCGATCGTGCCGACCGCCCCGCCTGCGCCGGTACCCGTGGCATTGCCCGAGCTGACGTTGATCGTGCCCGCAGCGCTGACGTCGCCGGCGGCGTTGACGATGAAGTCGCCGATGCGGCCGCCGGCGCCGTTGCCCGCCGCCGCGTTGCCGCCGATGGCGTTGACGCCGCCGTTGAAGTTCGCGCCGCCCGCGGTCGTCGTCACCGTGATCGTTCCGGCGTGGCCGCCGCGGGCATCGGCGAGCGTCTGCGCGTTGGCGCCGTTGGCGTTGACGGCGATGCCCGCCGCCGGCGCCGTCATCGTCAGCGAGGCGCCGGCCACGGTCACGTTGCCGGCGTCGGTGCCCTGGCGGCTGGCACCGGCGGCGAGCACGCCGCCGCTGGTGGTGATCGTGCTGCCGCTGGTCGTGACGATGTTGCCTGCCGCGTTCAGGACGATGTTGCCGCCGTTGCCGCTGGCGCCGCCGGCGGTGCTGATCGAGCCGGTCTGCAGGTCGCCGGCGCTGTTGCTGACCGAGACGCTGCCCGCCGTGCCGCCGGCTCCGGTTCCCGCGGCCGCGCCGGTGCTGGCGGTCAGCGTTGCCGTGACGACGCTGCCACTGCCGCTGTTGACGATCGCGATCGAGCCGGCGTTGCCGCCGCTGGCGTTGGTCGTTTGCGCCGCTCCGCCGCTGGCGGCGACCGCCGTGACGTTGACGCCGCCAGTCGATGTGACGCTGATGGCACCGCCAGCGCCGCCGCTCTGGTTGCTGAACGCCGTGGCGCCGGCGCTGCCGTTGGCGGTCAGGGTCTGCGTCGTGATGCCGACGCCGCTCAGGGACACGTTGCCGGCGTTGCGGCCCGGCGAGCTGGCATTGGCGGTGCCGCCCGAGCTGGCGAGGCCCGACGTGAGGTTGAGCAGGCCCGTGGTTGCGGTCGCTGTGATCGAGCCGCCGGCGCCGTTCGCGCCGCCCGTGCTGGTGAGCGCGGCAGCGGTTACTGTCGTGCCCTGCACGGTGATGCTGCCCGGCGCGCCGCCGGCGCCGGTGCCGGTGGCGGCGCCGGTCGAGACTGTGATGCCGGCGGTCGAAAGCGTCCCGGTCCCGCTCAGGATGACGCTGCCGGCACTGCCGCCGGCCTGGTCCACGCCGCCGCCGATGCCGCCGTTCGCGGTGATCGCGCCCGTGACGGACCGGTTGACGCCGGTCACGCTGATGCTGCCGCCGCCTGCGCCGGCGTGCGTGCCGCCGGCCGCGGCGCCGCCGCCGGAGGCCTGCACCGTGCTGCCGAGGGCGACGTTGCTGGCGGAGGTCACCACCACGGCGCCGCCCGCGCCCTTGCTGCCGCCGTTGACGCTGATGCTGCCGGTGGTCAGGCTGGCGCCTGCGGTGGCGTTGGTGTTGGTCACGGCGACGCTGCCCGCCGCACCGGCAGTGCCCGCGCCGACCGCGTTGCCGCTCTGCGCGGTGAGCGCGCCGGTGGCGACGTTGCCGCTGGTGGTCGACAGGTTGCGGATGTTGATCGTGCCGGCGTTGCCGCCGGCCGCATTGCCCGTGCCGCCCGCGCCGCCGTTCGCGGTGATCGATGCGTTCGCGCCCAGCGCGGCGATCGTCCCGTTCGAGGTCAGGGTGATGCTGCCGCCGTTGCCGCCCGCCATGTCGGCGCCGGCGCCGGCGCTGCCCGAGGCGGTGACGAGCACGGTGGCGACGGTCGCGCCGCTGATGCCGACCGCGCCGCCGGCGTGGCCGGCCACCGTCGGCCCGGGCGGGGACACGCCGCCGTTGGCGGTGATCGTGCCGGCGAGGCTGACCGCGCCGGTGCCGGTGACGCTCACCGCGCCGGCGTCGGCGCT
This sequence comes from Burkholderiales bacterium, assembly GCA_031360885.1. Classification (GTDB taxonomy): domain Bacteria; phylum Pseudomonadota; class Gammaproteobacteria; order Burkholderiales; family Burkholderiaceae_C; genus Schlegelella_A. Next base: position 9,064 of record JANMCC010000220.1, read on the forward strand.
CGCCAGGCCGGTCGTCGTCAGCGTGCCGGCGGCGGCGCTGGTGATGTTGGCGCCGGAAATCGTGATGCCGCCGCTGTGCGCGGTGAGCGCCGCGTTGATCGAGACGTCGCCGCCGCCCGCGGCGTCCTGGTTGGCGATCAGGCGCAGCGCCCCGCTGCCGGTGGCGTTGATCGTCGCCCCGGCGGCGACGGTGATGTTGTTGTGCGCGCGCAGCTCGAGCGAGTTGCCGCTCGCCCAGGTCACTGCGTTGTTGACGGCGATGTTGCCGGCGCTGGCGAAGGCGCTGCTCGTGTCGACGACGACGTTGTTGGTCGCCAGCGCGGTCTGCAGGGTGGTGGTGTTGAGGGTCGAGCTGGCCGCGGTGCCGGTGAAGGTCGGCCCGGCGCTGATCGAGGCGTTGGCGCCGGTCGAGATCGTGATGTCGCTCGGGTCGAGCAGCAGCGTGCCGGTCGCGCCGCGCGGGGCGCGGGTGTCGACCGTGCCGTCGAAGGCGAGCGTCTGCTTGCCCGAGACCTCGACGAAGCCGCCGTCGCCGCCCTCGGCGCCGCCGCGGGCCGAGATCGTGCCGGCGAAGCGGGTCGCATCGTCCGCCCAGACGATCACCTTGCCGCCGCGGCCGTTGTCGCGGGCGTCGGCGGTCAGCGTCGTGCCAGCGGTCACCTCGGTGCTGCGGGCGTTGCCGACGGCGCCGTTGCCGCCCTGGTAGTCGCCGCCGACCAGGATCTCGCCGCCGCCGCTCGCGCCGGAGGCATCGACCCTGGCGTCGGCGAGGCGGACATCGCGGCCGAGCAGGCGGATCGAGCCGCCGCCGGCGGCGTTGCCGGTGGCATCTATCGCGCCGGCGATCTGGAGCTGCCCCTCGCCGGCGTCGACGGTGATCTTTCCGCCGGCGCTGCCGCTGGCGCTGATCCGGCTGCCCGGCGCGAGGGTGACGGCGCTGCCTTTCAGGTAGATCTCGCCGCCCGGGCCGACCTCGGCGCGATCGGCGCTGAGCGTGCCGCTCTGCCCGACCAGGCCGGCATGAATGCCGATCCGGCCGCCGTCGGCGATCAGCTTGCCGAGGTTCAGCACCTCGCCCGCCGGCGCCGAGACGGTCACCCGCAAGGCCGGATTGGCGGTGTCGGCGAGCTGCACGCTGGTGCCCGCGGCGAGCAGGATCTCGCCTTGCGGCGAGGCGATGACGCCGGCGTTCTCGACCCGCGGTGCGATCAGCAGCACCTGGCCGCCGGCCGCGGTGTTGATCTGCCCGAGCTGCGTCAGCGCGCCCGCCGACGCCGGGCCGGCGAAGCGCAGGCGCCCGGCCAGGAAGTCCGCGTCGCCGAGGTCGAGGGTCGAGGCGACCAGGCCGCCGACGTCGATCCGCGCGCCGGTGCCGAAGACGATGCCGTTCGGATTGATCAGGAAGACGCGGCCGTTCGATTGCAGCCTGCCGAGCAGGCTCGACGGGTCCTGGCCGAGGACCCGGTTGAGGACCGCGCTGCTCGAGCTTTGCTGGATGAAGCGGGTCAGCTCGTCGGGCGCGATCGAGAAGCCCTGCCAGTTGATGATCGTGCCTGGGGCGTTGGTGACGGTGAGCGTCTTGCCGCTGGTCGTGACGTCGGCCTTGCCCGTCACCACCGTCGCCCCGGTCGGATTGGCCGCGGCCGTGCCGGCGAACGCGCAGAGCAGCGCGAACGTCAGTGTCGAGAGGCGGGGCGGGGCCATGCACCAGTATCGGCAGTCATCGCTCCTCGCAGTGCGCCGAGCGTCGCGGAACGGGCGGGCTCAGTGAAGGACTTCGCTCTCCGCGCTGCTTTCGACGCGCGGCGCCGACGCAGGTCTTTCACTCGCACCCCCGCGTTCGCGGGGGGTCTCCGTGATGCCTGTCACGCTGCCCCGTTCGCCGGCTCAGGCGTTCAGGAAGTGCACCCGCCCGCCGAGCCAGCGCGCGACGTGGCGTTCGGCCGCCGCGGCGTCGGTTTCGAGCAGCCGCTCGGCGACCCGTCGCGCCTCGAGCAGCAGCGCCTCATCGGTGAGCGGGTCGGCGAAGCGCAGCAGGGCCGCACCCGACTGACGCGCGCCGAGCAGCTCGCCCGGGCCGCGGATCTCGAGGTCGCGGCGCGAGATCTCGAAGCCGTCGCCGGTTTCGCGCATCGCCTTCAGGCGCGCCTTCGCCGCATCGGAGAGCGGGGCGGTGTAGAGCAGCACGCAGACGCTCGCCGCCCGGCCCCGGCCGACCCGGCCGCGCAACTGGTGCAGCTGCGACAGGCCGAAGCGTTCGGCATGCTCGACCACCATCAGCGAGGCGTTCGCCACGTCCACGCCGACCTCGATCACCGTGGTCGCGACCAGCACCGCGATCTGGCCGCCGGCGAAGAGCGACATCACCGCGCTCTTCTCCGCCGCCGGCATGCGGCCGTGGATCAGGCCGATCATCTTTCCGGGCAGCGCCTCGCAGAGCTGCTGATGCGTTTCGGTCGCGTTCTGCAGGTCCAGCGCGGCCGACGCCTCCACCAGCGGGCAGACCCAGTAGACCTGTCGGCCGCGGCCGACCTCGTCGCGGATCCGGGCGATCACCTCGTCGCGCTTGCCGTCGGCGAAGAGCCGCGTCTCGATCGGCGTGCGGCCGGGCGGCAGCTCGTCGATGGTGCTGACGTCGAGGTCGGCGAACAGCGTCATCGCCAGCGTGCGCGGAATCGGCGTGGCGCTCATCATCAGCATGTGCGGTTCGAGCGCCTCGCCGCTCGCGTTGCTCTCCGCCAGCTTGCCGCGCAGCGCCAGGCGCTGCGTCACGCCGAAGCGATGCTGCTCGTCGATGATCGCCAGGCCGAGCCGGGCGAAGCGCACCTGCTCCTCGATCACGGCATGGGTGCCGACCACGAGCGCGGCCTCGCCCGAGGCGACCTGTTCCATCATCTTCGTGCGTGCCTTGCCCTTGCGGCTGCCGGTGAGCCAGGCGACGGTGATGCCGAGCGGCGCGAGCCAGCCGACGAGCTTCTTCAGGTGCTGCTCGGCCAGGATCTCGGTCGGCGCCATCAGCGCGCATTGCCAGCCGGCGTCGATCGCGACGCCGGCGGCGAGCGCGGCGACCACGGTCTTGCCCGAGCCCACGTCGCCCTGCAGCAGGCGATGCATCGGCACCGGCCTCGCCAGGTCGCGGGCGATCTCGTCGGCGACGCGACGCTGCGCCGGCGTGAGGCGAAACGGCAGCTCACGCAGCAGCGCGTCGTGCCGGCCGCCGCGCACGGCCGCGAACACCGGCGCGCGCTGCGCCTCGCGCTCGCGCTTGGCCTGCAGCTGCGAGAGCTGCTGCGCCAGCAGCTCGTCGAACTTGAGGCGCTGCCAGGCGGGATGCGAGCGGTCCTCGAGGGCCTCGGCATCGAGGCCCGGCGCCGGTTCGTGCAGCCGGCGCAAGGCGTCCCGCAGCGTCGGCAGGTTCGGCGGCAGCAGCGCCGGGGCGACGATCTCGTCGAGGTCGGCGCGCGCCAGGCCGGCGGAGACGGCCTTGCGCAGCACCGCCTGCGAGAGCTGCACCGTGCCCGGGTAGACCGGCGTCAGCGACGTCGGCAGCGGCGCGCCGGCGGCGACGACCTTGAAGCTCGGGTGGACCATCTCGAGGCCGAAGAAGCCGCCGCGTGCCTCGCCGCGGGCGCGCACTCTCTTTCCCACGGCGAGCGTCTTCTGCTGCGACGGATAGAAATGGAGGAAGCGCAGCACCAGGTCGTCGCCGAGCTCGTCCTTGAGCGTGACGACGAGCTGGCGGCGCGGCCGGAACTGGATCCGCGAATCGCTGACGACCGCCTCGACCTGGCCGACCTCGCCGTCGTGCAGGGCGGCGATCGGGATCACCTTTGTCTCGTCCTCGTAGCGCAGCGGCAGGTGCAGGGCGAGGTCGATGTCGCGCACCAGGCCGAGCTTTTCGAGCGCCTTGTCGGCGGCCGTGGCCGCGCGGGCCGGCGCCGACGCGGCGCGCTCGGTCGAGGAAGAGGGCATGGGAGAATTTTGCCCGCCGGCCAGCGATCGATGACGACTCCTTCTCCTTCTTCCCCTTTCACGCTCGGCGACTTCGATTTCGCGCTGCCGCCCGAGCTGATCGCGCAGCACCCTGCCGCCGAGCGCAGCGGCTCGCGCCTGCTCGACGGTAGCGGCGCCGAAGCCCGCGACCGGCGCTTTCGCGACCTGCCGGCGCTGCTGCACGAAGGCGACCTGCTGGTCGTCAACGACACCCGCGTCGTCAAGGCGCGGCTCCTCGGCGCCAAGGCGAGCGGCGGCGCTGTGGAGGCGCTGGTCGAGCGGATCGAGCCCGGGCATCGCGTGCTGGCGCACGTGCGCGCGAGCAAGTCGCCCAAGCCCGGCGGCACGCTACGCTTCGGCGCAGGCGTTGGCTTCGAGGTCGAGGTGCTGGGCCGCGGCGGCGCCGACGGGTCGCTGTTCGAGCTGCGTTTTCCCGACGATCCGCTGCTCCTGCTCGAGCGCCACGGCCATGTGCCGCTGCCGCCCTACATCGCCCGCGACGACGGCGCCGACGACGAGCGCCGCTACCAGACCGTGTTCGCCGAGCGGCCGGGCGCGGTAGCGGCGCCGACCGCGGCGCTGCATTTCGATGCCGAGGTCCTGGCGGCGATCGCGGCGCGCGGCGTGGAGCGCTGCGCGATCACGTTGCATGTGGGCGCAGGCACGTTCCAGCCGGTGCGGAGCAGCGACCTCGCGGCGCACGTGATGCACAGCGAGCGCTACACGGTCGGCGCCGAGGCGGTGGCGGCGATCGCGCGCGCCCGCTCGCGCGGGGGGCGGGTGGTCGCCGTCGGCACCACCAGCCTGCGCGCGCTCGAGTCGGCGGCTCTCGTGTCCGCCGGCGGCCCGTTGCAGCCGGCGAGCGGCGACACCCGGCTCTTCATCACGCCCGGCTTCGCGTTCCGCGTCGTCGACCTGCTGCTCACGAATTTTCACCTGCCGAAGAGCACGCTGCTGATGCTGGTCTCGGCCTTCGCCGGACACGCGCGGGTGCTGGCGCTCTACCGGCACGCGGTCGCCGAACGCTATCGCTTCTTCAGCTACGGCGACGCGATGCTGCTCGCCCGAAGCGCATGAGCGGGCTGGCGCGTCGCGGCGGGGCGATGCTGGCGCTGGTCCTCGCCTTCGCTCTCGCCGCCTTCGCCGGTTCTGCCGAAGCGGGTCCCTATGCGACGCGCGGCAGCTGCGCGGGCTTTGCGCGCGTCGACCTGCGCACGCCACCGGGCTGGTGCGTCGCGCTCCTCGCCGACGCGAGCGCGGGCCTGCGCTTTCCGCGCCGCGTGCTCGAGGTGGAGCCGGGTCGCTACTGGCTCGTCGACATGGGCAGCTGGGAGCCCGGCCGCGGCCGTCTGCTCGAGTTCTCGCTGCCGGCGCGCGCCGCTGCGGCTGCGTCGCCGCCGACCCTCGCCTTCAGCGTCCTTGCCGACAAGCTCGACCGGCCGCTGGCCCTCGTGCTCGGCCCCGACGGCAAGGTCTGGATCGGCGAAGCCGGCCGGATCTCGCGCACGGCGATCGGCCCGGTCGGCGCGCCGGTGCGGCTCGAGACCGTGATCGACGGGCTGGCCTCGAGCGGCGCGCATCCCCTCAAGGAGATCGCCTTCGGCGCGAACGGCCGCTTTTATTTCAACCTCGGCTCGGCGACCGACGCCTGCCGCAATGAGGCCGGCCAGCAGCCGCTGCCCTGCCCCGAGGTCTCGGGCCCGGCGCCGCGCGCCTCGGTCTGGGAGGCGACGCTGGGGCCCGCGCCGGCGTTCGCGTTCCAAGCGATGCGGCCGTTCGCCCGCGGCCTGCGCAACTCGGTGGCGCTCGCCTTCGTCCACGGCCCCGACGTGCTGCTCCAGGGCGAGAACTCGATCGACTACGGCGACGAAACGGCGCCGCCGGAGGAACTCAACGTGCTGCTCGAGGGCGTGCACTACGGCTGGCCCTACTGCACCGGCGCACGCGCCGCCGCGCGCGGCTACGAAGGGCGCTTCGACTGCCAGCAGAGCGAGGCGCCGGCGCTGCTCTGGCCGGCGCATGCGGCGCCGCTGCAGATGCTCGCCGTGCCGGCGAAAGCGAACAACGCGTTCGCCGGCCAGTTGCTCGTCGCCTGGCACGGCTACCGCGCCGGCGGGCACCGGATCGTGAGTCATGCGCTCGACGCCAAGGGCCGACCCCAGGGCGCGCCGCGGATCTGGGTCGACGGCTGGGCCGCGCAGGCCGGCGTGCGTCCGCTGGGCGCACCGACCGGCATCGCCGTCGACGCGGCGGGGCGGCTCCTGATCGTCGAGGACCGGCACAAGACCTTGCTGATGCTCGCGCGCGACGTGCCTTGAGCCTCGGCCGCGACAATCCCGGCATGCTCGAGTTCACCGTCCTCTCGACCGATGGCCTCGCCCGGCGCGGCCGGCTGGCGCTCAACCGCGGCACGGTCGAGACACCGGTCTTCATGCCGGTCGGCACCTACGGCAGCGTCAAGGGCGTGATGCCTGAATCGCTCGAGGCGATGGGCGCCGAGATCATCCTCGGCAACACCTTCCATCTCTGGTTGCGGCCGGGCCTGGACGTGCTGCGCACCTTCGGCGGCCTGCATCGCTTCGAGGGCTGGCCCCGCCCCATCCTCACCGACAGCGGCGGCTTCCAGGTCTGGTCGCTCGGCGCCAACGCCAAGGTCAGCGAGCAGGGCGTGGCCTTCCAGTCGCCGGTCAACGGCGACAAGCTGCTGCTCACGCCCGAGGTCAGCATGCAGATCCAGCGCGTGCTCGACAGCGACGTCGTCATGCAGTTCGACGAGTGCACCGCCTGGCAGAAGGACGGCGTGGTCGCAGGCGAATCCGACGTGCGCCGCTCGATGGAGATGAGCGTGCGCTGGGCGAAGCGATCGCAGGACGAGTTCGCCCGGCTGGAGAACCCGAACGCCCTGTTCGGCATCGTCCAGGGCGGCATGTTCGAGACCCTGCGCGAGGCATCGGTCGAGGCGCTGGCCGCGCTCGACCTGCCCGGCTACGCGATCGGCGGCGTCAGCGTCGGCGAGCCGAAGGAGGAGATGCGGCGCATCGTCGCGCACACGCCGCACCGCCTGCCCGCGGGCAAGCCGCGCTACCTGATGGGCGTGGGCACGCCCGAAGACCTGGTCGAGGGCGTGGAAGCCGGCGTCGACATGTTCGACTGCGTCATGCCGACCCGCAATGCCAGGAACGGCCACCTCTTCACCCGCTTCGGCGATCTGCGGATCAGGAACGCGCGCTACAAGCAGGACGAGGTCCCGCTCGATCCGACCTGCGGCTGCACGACCTGCGCGCGCTTCTCGCGCGCCTACCTGCACCACCTCGACCGCTGCGGCGAGATGCTGGCGCCGATGCTGGCGAGCGTGCACAACCTGCACTTCTACGTCGACCTGATGCGCCAGGTGCGCGAGGCGCTCGAGGAACAACGCTTCGCCGCCTTCGCCGCGCAGTTCCGCCTCGATCGGCAGCGCGGCGTCTGAGCCCCCGCGCGCGTCGGACGCGACTTACCCGGGCACGTGCCGGTCGACTACAGCGAGCCGCCCTGCCCGCCGCTGGAGGCCCATGCCGTCCGACCCTAGCCTCGATCGCTCGTACAACGAGGACAGCGCCATGACCCGCATCGCAGACATCATGACCCGCAGCGTCGCCACCGTCGGCCGCGACGAGACGCTTCAGGCGGCCGCCCGCCGCATGCACGAGATGGACATCGGCGCGCTGCCGGTGACCGACGGCCGGGCGCTGATCGGCATGGTGACCGACCGCGACATCACCGTGCGCGGCGTCGCCGAAGGCATGGTCGCGCAGGAGGCGCTGGTCGCCGACGTCATGACCGAGAACGCGCGCTGGTGCAACGAGGACGACCTGGTCGAGGACGTTCTGGAGCAACTCGGCGACGCGCAGTTGCGCCGGTTGCCCGTGCTCGGCGCGGATCACCAGATCGTCGGCATCGTTGCGCTCGCCGACTTCGCCACGCGACAATCGACGCCCACCGACGAAACCCTGCGCGAGATCTCGACGCCCGATCATTGAAGCCGCCCAATGCCCTGCAGCGATACCTGAGCCTCAGGCTCATCGGCCCGGCGGCGCAGTACGTCCTGCGCCACCCCGGGCGCTTCGGCTGGGCGGTGCTGAAGGCGTTTCGCGCCAACCAGGGCCTGCTGCTCGCCGGCGCGGTGGCGTACTACGCGCTGCTCTCGATCGTGCCGCTGTTGATCCTGACGGTGATCGCGCTGACCAACGTGATCGACGCGCGCGAGTTGCTGCACACGCTCGGCCGTTATCTCGAGTGGCTGGTGCCGGGCCAGTCGGCGGCGATCGTCGCCGAGCTGGCGCATTTTCTCGCCAACCGCGGCGAGATTGGCTGGCTGCTGCTCGGTACCCTGGTCTTCTTCAGCTCGCTCGCGTTCACCGTGTTGGAGAGCGCGATGTCGGTGATCTTCCTGCATCGCGTCGTCGCCAGGAAACGGCGCTTCATCTTCTCGGCCCTGATCCCCTACGCCTACATCCTCTCGCTCGGCATCGGCCTGCTGCTGGTCACGCTGGTCGCTGGCAGCCTGCAGGCGGTGGGCAAGGAGAGCGTCGAGCTGTTCGGCCGCGAGTGGTCGCTCAACGGCCTGTCGGGCGTGCTCCTCTACCTGCTCGGCTTCGCCGGCGAGGTGTTCGTCCTGACCTCGGTGTACCTGGTCATGCCGGCCGGGCGCCTGCACTGGACCCACGCCCTGATCGGCGGCATCACGGCCGCCGTGCTGTGGGAGCTCACCCGGCACGTGCTGGTCTGGTACTTCGCGACCCTGTCGCAGGTGAACATCGTCTACGGCTCGCTCACCACGGCGATCGTCGTGCTGCTCAGCCTGGAGATCGCCGCCGCGCTGCTGCTGCTCGGTGCCCAGGTGATCTCCGAGTACGAACGAATCGGCGTCGCCGATCCCGAGGCGCAGCCGAAGGAGTTTCGAACCGCCTGAGGCGGATCAGGCAGGCGCTGCGAGCAGCCCGGCGACGCGCCGCTGCAGCTCGGCTGGCGTCACCTCCGGCGGCGCCACCGGCTCGCCGACGGCGAGCACCACCCGGTTGAACAGGCCGCGGCGAAAAGGCCGGACCATCGCCCGACCGTCGGCGCGCGAGAAGAACGAGCCCCACACGTTCCGCAGGGCGATCGGAATCACCGGCACCGGATTCGACTCGAGCAGCTTCATCACGCCGCCTTTGAACTCGCCCATCTCGCCGGTCCTGGTGATGGCGCCTTCGGGAAAGATGCAGAGCAGGTCGCCCGCGTCGAGCACCGCCCGGGCGCGGGCGAAGGCCTGCTCGTAGGTCTCCGGCTCTACCTTCTGCGGCGCGATCGGAATCGCCTTGGCGAGCTTGAAGAACCAGCCGAGCAGCGGCGTGCGGAAGATCTGGTGGTCCATGATGAAGACGATGGTCCGCGCGCTCGCCGCCATCAGCAGCACCGGGTCGATGAAGCTCACGTGGTTGCAGACGAGGATCGCCGGTCCCTGCGCCGGGATGCGCTCGTCGTTGCGCACCTGGAAGCGATAGACCAGGCGCGCCGTGACGAAGGCGAAGAAGCGCAGAAGGTACTCGGGCACGAGCATGAAGATGTAGAGCGCGACCACCGCGTTCAGGAGGCCGACCGCGAGGAACACCTGCGGCACCGTCAGCCCGAGCTTGAGCAGCACGCCGACGATGATCGAGCTGGCGATCATGAAGAGGGCATTGAGGATGTTGTTCGCGGCGATGATCCGCGCTCGATGGCTGGGCTGCGAGCGGAGCTGGATCAGCGCGTACATCGGCACGCTGTAGAGGCCGGCGAAGAGCGAGAGCAGCCCGAGGTCGGCCATCACCCGCCAGTGCGCGGGCTGGGCCATGAAGGCGCCGACCGAGTAGCCGGCCGATGGCGGCAGGCCGCGCGAGGCGAAGTACAGGTCGATCGCGAACACGCTCATGCCGATCGCGCCGAACGGCACCAGGCCGATCTCGACGTGGCGCCGCGATAGCACTTCGCAGAGCAGCGAGCCGATGCCGATGCCGACCGAGAACACCACCAGCAGCATCGAGGCGACCCGCTCGTCGCCGTGCAGCACGTCCTTGGCGAAGGAGGGGAACTGGGCGAGGAACACGGCGCCGAAGAACCACATCCAGGAGATGCCGAGCAGCGAGCGGAACACGACCAGGTTGCCGTGCGCGAGCTTGAGGTTGCGCCAGGTCTCGGTGACCGGATTCCAGTTGATCGTCAGGCCCGGGTCGGTGGAGGGCGAGGGCGGCACGTACTGCGCCGTCACGCGGCCGAGCAAGGCGACGCCGACGCAGGCGAAGGCGACGTAGTGCCGGCCGACGTCGGCGATGCCGACCAGCAGGCCGCCGGCCACCTGGCCGAGCAGGATCGCGACGAAGGTGCCCATCTCGACCATGCCGTTGCCGCCGGTGAGCTCGCGCTCGCCGAGGTGCTGCGGCAGGTAGGCGAACTTGACCGGGCCGAACAG
>JANMCC010000241.1:0-2318 GCA_031360885.1 Burkholderiales bacterium
CGAAGGCGAGGGCGGCCACTACAACTCGTCGCTGCAGATCCCCGGCGGGCTGGAGATGACGACGAGCAAGGACGTGCTGGAAGCACTGTCGAGCGGCGCCGGCCCGAAGAAGATCCTGATCACGCTGGGTTCGCTCACAACTTCCCAGTATCCCGAAAAGGCCCGGGCTTCCCCCATCTCCGCCTCCCCGGGCGGCCGGCGGGGAATAAAATGGCGGCCATGGCGGCGCAGCAGATCAACCTGACGAATCAGTTCCTGATCGCCATGCCGGGCATGGGCGACGGCACGTTCGCCGGCACGGTCGTCTACATGTGCGAGCACACCGAGAAGGGCGCGCTCGGCCTGGTGATCAACAAGCCGATCGACATCACTCTCAAGAACCTGTTCGAGAAGGTCGAGCTCTCGCTGGATCGCGAAGACCTGGCCGAGGCGCCCGTCTACTTCGGCGGCCCGGTGCAGACCGAGCGCGGCTTCGTCCTGCACGAGCCGATGGGTGCCGAAGCCGGTGCCGACGGCTACAACTCCTCTCTGAAGATCGAAGGCGGCCTCGAGATGACGACCAGCAAGGACGTGCTGGAGGCGCTCGCCAACGGCGCCGGGCCGAAGAAGGTGCTGGTGACGCTCGGCTACAGCGGCTGGGCCGCCGGCCAGCTCGAAGACGAGATGAGCAACAACGGCTGGATCAACGTCGAGGCGCAGCCCGGGATCATCTTCGACACGCCGGTCGCCGAGCGCTACGACAAGGCGCTGTCGCTGCTCGGCATCGCCGCCGGCATGCTCAGCTCTGCGGCGGGGCACGCGTGAGCCGCCGGGCCGCTCCCAAGGCGAACACCGAAGCGCGCAGCGCGCAGGTTCGTCGATGAGGCCCCACCTGGCGCCCGCTCCTGCCGTCCACTCCTTTCTTGCTTTCGATTTCGGAACGGCGCGGGTGGGTGTCGCCAGCGGCAACTCGCTGACGCGCAGCGCCAGGCCGCTGCGTACCCTGGCCGAGCAGGGCGAGGCCCGCTTCGAAGCCATCGGCCGCCTGATCGCAGAGTGGCGGCCCGCGGCGCTGGTCGTGGGCGTGCCGTTCCATCCCGACGGCGCGGTGCACGTCAACACCGAGCGCGCCCGCCGCTTCGGCCGCCAGCTCAAGGCCCGCTTCGGCCTGCCGGTGCACGAGGTCGACGAGCGCTACACCACCACCGAGGCGAAGGCGGGCGGCGCGCGCGACCTCGACGCGGCGGCGGCGGCGCTGATCCTCGAGCAATTCCTGGGAGGCGGGGCATGAGCCGCATCGAGCTCGACGCCGAAGCGCTCTACGCCGGGCTGCTCGAGGGCGTGCGCCGGCTGCTCCGGCCCGAGGCCGCGCTGGTCGGCATCTGGTCGGGCGGCGCCTGGCTGGCCGAGCGGCTGCACCGAGACTGCGGCCTCGCCGGCGAGCCCGGCGTGATCTCGAGCGCGCTGCACCGCGACGACTTTTCGCGCCGCGGCCTCACCGCCGGCGCCGACCACACCAAGCTGCCGTTCGAGATCGAGGGCCGGCACATCGTCCTGGTCGACGACGTGCTCTACACCGGGCGGACGATCCGCGCCGCGATCAACGAGCTCTACGACTTCGGCCGGCCGGCCAGCATCGCCCTGGCGGTGCTGGTCGACCGCGGCGGCCGCGAGCTGCCGATCGAGGCGGCCTGCGCGGTGGCGAGGATCGCGCTGCCGCCGCCCGAGCGTCTTTCGCTGGTCCGCGACGACGCGGGCCGCTTCAGCTTCGAGATTCGCTGACCGTTGCCGCTCGCGCCATGTTCGTCCGCCGCAACCCGCAGCTCAACCGCAACGACGAACTGATCCATCTGCTCTCGATCGAGGGCTTGCCGGCCGGCATCCTGCAGCACATTCTTGACACCGCGGGCACCTTCCTCAGCGTCAACGACCGCGAAGTGAAGAAGGTGCCGCTGCTGCGCGGCAAGAGCGTCTTCAACCTGTTCTTCGAGAACTCGACGCGCACCCGCACCACCTTCGAGATCGCCGCCAAGCGGCTCTCGGCCGACGTCATCAATCTCGACATCGCCCGCTCCTCCACGGCCAAGGGCGAGAGCCTGCTCGACACGATCGCCAACCTCTCGGCGATGCTCGCCGACATGTTCGTCGTGCGCCATTCGGAGAGCGGCGCGCCGTACCTGATCGCCCGGCACTGCGCGCCGCACGTGCACGTGGTCAACGCCGGCGACGGCAGGCACTCGCATCCGACGCAGGGCCTGCTCGACATGTACACGATCCGCCACTACAAGAAGGACTTCCGCAACCTCACGGTGGCGATCGTCGGCGACATCGTCCACTCG
>JANMCC010000262.1:0-6498 GCA_031360885.1 Burkholderiales bacterium
CGGCTTCGGGATAGCGCGCCGTGGTGTTGGCGAGGACCGCGCCGCGCAACAGCTCGGGGTGGAGGATCGCCAGGCCCTGGCCGACCATGCCGCCCATCGACAGGCCGATCCACACGACCGGGCCGCGGCCCCACTCACGGATCACGCGCGCCGCGTCATCGACCAGCTCGGTCATCGTGTAGGGACCCGGCGGCGCCGCCGAGCCGCCGTGGCCGCGATGCTCGTAGCGCAGCACCGCGTACTTCGTTGCCAGCCGCGCCGCGAGCGCGTCCCACATGCCGACGTCGAGGCCGAGCGCGTGGCTCATCACCACCGGCGGGCCTTCGCCCTGCACGGTGACGTGGATCTGCGGCGCGCTGAAGGTGTGGTGCGACGCCACCCGCACCGGCGCGGCGAGCGATTGCGAAGGCGGCAGCTTGCCGGCGGCGCGCAGCAGGTCGGTGGTGATCTTGAAGGCGGTGTTGGCGGCGGGCACGCCGCAGTAGATCGCGCCCTGCATCAGCGTTTCCTTGATCTTCCCGATCGAGACGCCGTGCTCGATCGCCGCCCGGCAGTGCAGCTCGAATTCCTCCCAGCGCGCCAGGCCCATCGTCATGCCGAGGACCAGCAGGCGGCGCGTCTCGTGGTCCAGCCCCGGGCGGCCCCAGATGTCGTGCCAGGCGTAGCGCGTGATCAGGCTCTGGAAATCGGCGTTGAAGGCGGTCGCTCCGGCGAGCGACTTGTCGACCCAGACGTCGCCGAGGACGCTGCGGCGGTTGACGACACCGCGGTCGAAATCGTCGGCACGATCGCTCATGGGGCGGGCTTTCCTTCAGCGAGGGCGAGCGCATCGAGCTGGGCGCGCGCGGCGGCGCCGGCAGAACGCGCGGCGCCTTCGATCTTCGCGCGAATGTTCTCGGCCACGCCGATCGCCGCGAAGTGCGCATCGATGTTGTCGCGCATCCTCAGGGCGTCGACCTCGAGGCCGGCGGTGCAGGCATCGGCGAGCGCGCGCACGGCGCCATGAGCCGCCATGAAGAGCGAAGGCCAGACCGCGAGCTCGGCCTGCCAGTCGCCGAGGCCGCGCTGGTGCGCCTGCGGCATCGCCGCGAGCAGCGCCGCCGCCTGCTGCGGCGCCCGCGTCGCGGCGGCGATCGCCACCATCGCGGCGACCGGATTGCGCTTGTGGGGCATCGCCGACGACGTGCCGCGGCCGGGCTCGCGCGGCTCGAACACCTCGCCGACCTCGCCCTGCCCGAGCAGCGCCAGGTCGCGGCCGATCTTGCCGAGCGCGCCGCACAGCACCGCGACGCCGCAGCCGAGCGCGACCCAGGCGTCACGCTGCGTGTGCCAGGCGCCGGCAGGCACCGCCAGGCCGAGGCGTTCGCCGAGGCGGCGCGCGACCGCCGGACCGCGCTCGCCGAGCGCGGCGAGCGTGCCGACGGCGCCGCCGAACTGGAGCCGGAGCGCGGCGCAAGCGTCTTCGCGCAGGCGCTCGCGGCAGCGCACCAGCGGCGCGAGCCAGGCCGCCACCTCGTGGCCGAAGCTCACCACCTCGGCCGCCTGCAGCAGCGTGCGGCCGAGCATCGGCGTCTCGAGATGGCGCACCGCCAGGCCGGCGAGCGCGGCGATCAGGCGGTCGAGGTCGAGCTCGATCAGCGCCAGCGCCTCTTTCGTGACCAGCACCATCGCCGTATCGGTCACGTCCTGGCTGGTGCTGCCCAGGTGCACGAACGCGGCGGCCTCGGGCGCCGCCGCGGCCACCCGCGCCTTGAGCTGCAGCACCAGCGGAATCGCCAGCGCGCCGGCCCGCCGCGCCTCGCCGACGATCGCCTCGACGTCGAACGGCACGCCACGGCAGGCGACGCCGATCGCCGCGGCCGCGCTCTCGGGAATGAGGCCCTCCCCGGCCTCGGCCTCGGCCAGCGCCGCCTCGAAGGCGAGCATCGCGACCACGATCTGCGCGTCGGCGAACGCGGCCTCGATCGCTGCGGTGGCGAGCGTGCGCTCGAACAGGGTGCCGGTCATGCCGGTTGGCCCTGCGCCGCGACGCGCACCGCCTTGCGGTTGACGAGATGGCGGATGTTGACGAGGGACACCAGGTGCATCTGGATCAGCATCAGCATGCCGTTGCCCCAGAGCTCGAGCACGGTGTCGTCGGGAAAGGCCCGGAGGCGCTCCTCGTCGACGGTGTGGAAGCCGTCGACCGAGATCGACTGGCCGTTCGGCAGGGTCGCGTCGGCCTTCATCTCCTTGAGCACGCCGAGCCGCCGCAGCCGCTCGCAGAACGCGCGGGTGCGCTCGGCCTCGTGCGCGTAGCGCTCGAGGAAGTCCATGACCCGGCGCAAGGCCGGCGCCGGCGTCGCGTCGGCCTCGAACAGCGGCTCGCCGGCCTGCTCGCCGAAGCCGCTCCAGGCGTCGTCGACGAGCACGTTCACGCCCTCGCCGCCGGGCAGGGTCGCGGTCAGGAACGGATAGCGGCGGATGTAGGCCGGGATGTAGCGCGCGTCCCAGCGGCCGCCGTCGACGTACAGGTTCTCGCCGTGGCTGAGGCCGAGCAGCGCGGCCGGCGTCATCTCCGGGCGGCCGGCGGCGTCGCTGTTGCCGGTCTCGACGAAGACGATCGGGAACTCGAGCGCCGCCTGCGGAAACTCGGTCGCGGTGATGTGCACCGCATGCAGCTCGCGGGCGATCGAGTAGTCGGCCAGCGGCACGATCCTGTGCTTCAGGTGCTCGGCCGGGTCGAGCGGGACCGGCCGGCGGTAGAGCGAGGGCGCGGCGCGCTTCAAATGTGCGCTCCCGTGCTGTCGGGCACCAGCGCCTGCGCCAGAACCTTGTCGACGCGCTTGCCGTCGAGGTCGACCACCTCGAAGCGCCAGCCTTCCCATTCCACCCAGTCGGCGGTTTCGGGCAGGCGCCCGAGCAGCAGCATGATCATTCCGGCGAGGGTGTTGTAGCGGCCGCGGTCTTCCTCGGGAAGCTCCTTCAGGCCGAGCCGGTCCTTCAGCTCCGGCGTGGGGATCAGGCCGTCGAACAGCCAGCTGCCGTCGTCGCGCTGCACCGCCCACGAGTCGGAAGCGACCTCGGTGCGGAACTCGCCGGTGATCGCCTCGAGCACGTCGCGCACGGTGATCATTCCCTGCACCTCGCCGTACTCGTCGACGATGAAGACGAGCTGCGCGCTCGAGCCGCGGAACTGCTCGAGCAGCTCCATGCCGGAGAGCGTCTCGGGCACGAACACCGGCGGCTGCAGGTGGGCCTCGAGCTCGAATGCCTTGCCGAGAATCGACTGTTGCAGCAGCGACTGGGCGCTGACGATGCCGAGCACGTCGTCGAGGCCGCCGCGGCAGACGGGGTAGCGCGAGTGCTCGGCGTTGGCGATGACGCGCAGCACGTCCTCGGCCGTCGCGGTGGCCTCGAGCCAGACGATCTCGGCGCGCGGGATCATCATCGAGCCGACCTGGCGGTCGTCGAGGCGAAAGACGTTGCGCACCATCTGGTGCTCCTGCGCTTCGATCACGCCGGCATCCAGCCCTTCTTCCAGGCTGGCGGCGATTTCCTCCTCGGTGACGCTGCGGTCGGGCGCGCCGCGCACGCCGAGCAGCTTGAGCGTCGCCTCGGTGCACCACGAGAGCAGCTTGACGAACGGCCGGGTGACCAGGGCGAGAAACTCCATCGGCCGCGCCACCAGGCGGGCGATCGTTTCCGGGTATTGCAGGCCGAGCCGCTTGGGCACGAGCTCGCCGAAGACGATGCTGAGGAAGGTGATGCTCACGACCACCATGCCGGTGGCGGTGATCTCGGCGGGGCGGTCGCGCATGCCGAGCGTCTCGTGCAGCCAGTGCGCGAACGGCGCCGAGAAGGCGGCGTCGCCGACGATGCCGTTGAGGATGCTGATCGAGGTGATGCCGACCTGCACCACCGAGAGCCACTTGGTCGGCTCGTCGTGCAGGGCCATCGCGTGGCTGGCGCCGGAATCGCCCGCTTCCACCATGACCTGGAGCCTGGCCTTGCGGCTGGCGGTGAGCGCCATCTCCGACATGGCGAACAGGGCGTTCAGGAAAATCAGAAAGAGCAGAAGGGCAACGTCCATGCGCGGGCGCAGCGGTGTCGGGCAGGCAGCGTAGCAGAATCGAAACCATGGACTACGTGGTCGGCGACATCCAGGGCTGCGCCGATGCGCTGGAGCGGCTCCTCGCGGAGATCGCCTTCTCTCCCTCGCGCGACCGCCTGTACGTGCTCGGCGACCTCGTCAACCGCGGCCCCGATTCGCTCGGCGTGCTGCGCCGGCTCAGGGGCCTGGGCGACGCCGCCGCCTGCGTGCTGGGCAACCACGACTGGCACCTGCTCGCCGTCGCCGCCGGCGTGCGGCCGCGGCACCGCAACGACACCCTCGACGACATCCTCGACGCGCCCGACCGCGAAGACTGGCTCGGCTGGCTGCGCCAGCAGCGGATGGCGCTGCACGCGGGCGGCTGGCTGATGCTCCATGCCGGGGTGGTGCCGCAATGGGACCTGGTGCAAACGCTCGCGCTCGCCGCCGACCTCGAGCGGGCGCTGCGCGAAGCGCCGCCGCGCGAGTTCCTCGGCGCGATGTTCGGCAACGAGCCGCTCGCCTGGAGCGAATCGCTCGCCGGCGCCGAGCGGCTGCGCTTCACCCTCAACGTGCTGACGCGCATCCGCTTCGTCACGCCTGCCGGCCGGCTCGAGTTCGCCACCAAGGACGGCGCCGACGCCGCGCCCGCCGGCTTCAGCGCCTGGTTCGACGCGCCCGGCCGCCAGACCGCCGACACCCGCGTTGCCTTCGGCCACTGGTCGACGCTCGGCCTGCTCGACCGGGCCGACGTGCTCGGCCTCGACACCGGCTGCGTCTGGGGCGGCCAACTCAGCGCCGCGCGCATCGACGGCGGGCGGCGCGAGATCGTGCAGGTCGATTGCGCGCAGGCGCAGCGGCCGGGTGGGTCGTCGCGCGCATCCACCTCGCGCGATCGAGCGTAGACCTTCGAGACCTGACACACTCGATCCGTGCGCCTCTTCCTTTCGCCCGCCTCGCGCCGCTTTCTCGTCTGGCTGCTCGCCTGCCTGGTGCCGCTGCAGGCGCTGGCGGCCGGCTTCCTCGCCGCGAACGGGCCGGCGCACACGCACCTGCCCGCCGCCAGCGCCCGGCACGTGCTCGACGACTTGCGCCGCGCGCCGGTTCGCCGCCTCACTGTCGAGACGCACGCGGCCAGCGCGTTCGGCCACTTCCACGGCGGCGGCGACGCAGAGCGCCACCACCATGCCGCGGGCGACCCCAGCGTCGTGCTCGACGGCGCCGACCTGCTGCAGGCGGGCGACACCGACGACATGAGTGCCAGTCCTTCGCTCGGCGTCTTCGCCGGCCTGATCCCGGCCTCGCCCGGCCGGCTGGACCCCACGACCCCGGAGCCACCCGCCGCGCACGCGCGCTGGACGCCGCAGACGCACGACCCCGCCCTTCCCGAACGCCCCCCCCGCGCCGGCTGAGCGCCGCCGCCGACGGCGGCTTGAGCCAGTCCTTCGCGCCGCGCCGGAACGCCTTCCAGCCGGCGATCCGAAACGCGTTCTTCATGGGTCATCCATGTCCAATCAATTCGACCCGGCATCGAGTCGCCTCACGCGCTCGCTGCTCTCGAGTGCCCTGCTGCTGGCCTGCGCGCAGTCCGCCTGGGCGCAACCGGCGGCAGCCGCCAGCGCCCCGCCGCCCGCACCGCAGCAGCTTCCCGCGGTGCGGATCGAGGGCAACTACATCAACTCGGTGGGCAGCTCCGATGCGGCGAGCGCGGGCACCGTGACCTCGAAGCTGATCGAGAGCCGGCCCACGCTGCGCCCGGCCGAGGTGCTGGAGTTCGTGCCCGGCCTGATCGTCACGCAGCACAGCGGCGACGGGAAGGCGAACCAGTATTTCCTGCGCGGCTTCAACCTCGACCACGGCACCGACTTCGCGACCTGGGTCGACGGCATGCCGGCGAACATGCCGACGCACGCCCACGGCCACGGCTACAGCGACCTGAACTGGCTGATCCCGGAGCTGGTGAACGGCATCCGCTACCGCAAGGGGCCGTACTATGCGGAGGAGAGCGACTTCTCCTCGGCGGGCTCGGCGCGGATCGGCCTGTTCGACGCGCTGCCGCGCGGCATCGGCTCGATCACGTTCGGCCAGGACCAGTACGCCCGCGCCCTCGTCGCCCATTCGAACGCGCTGGGCGCCGGCGACCTGCTCTATGCGCTCGAGGCGGCGCACAACGACGGGCCTTGGGAGAACCCCGAGAAATTCCATGGCCTGAACGGCGTGCTGCGCTACAGCTTCGGCAGCGAGGCCAACCGCTCGACGATCACGGCGATGGGCTACTCGGCCGGCTGGAACTCGACCGACCAGATCCCGAAGCACGCGGTCGACGAGGGAACGATCGGCCGCTTCGGCGCGATCGACCCGACCGACGGCGGCCACACCGAGCGCTACAGCCTCTCGGCGACACCGACGCGCCGCTTCGACGACGG
>JANMCC010000215.1:0-19197 GCA_031360885.1 Burkholderiales bacterium
TGGCGCCTCCCGACGCTGTACAAGTCGGTGCAGGAAAAGAACAAGGACATCGGCAAGCAGTTCCCGCTGATCATGACCAGCGGCCGCCTGGTCGAGTACGAGGGCGGCGGCGAGGAAACCCGGTCGAACCCGTGGCTGGCCGAGCTGCAGCAAACGATGTTCGTCGAGATCAATCCGGCCGCGGCCAACGACCGCGGCATCCGCGACGGCGAGGCGGTCTGGGTCAAGTCGCCCACCGGCGCGCGGATCAAGGTCTCCGCCCTGGTGACCGAGCGGGTCGGCCGCGACACCGTGTTCCTGCCGTTCCATTTCTCGGGCCACTGGCAGGGCGTCGACCTGAAGCCCTGGTACCCCGAGGGCGCCGCCCCTGTGGTGCGCGGCGAGGCGGTGAACACCGCGACGACCTACGGCTACGACAGCGTGACGATGATGCAGGAAACGAAGACGACGCTGTGCCAGATCGAACGCGCCACAGCCTAGGGAGCACGACATGGCACGAATGAAATTCATCTGCGACGCCGAGCGCTGCATCGAGTGCAACGGCTGCGTCACCGCCTGCAAGGCGGAGCACGACGTTCCCTGGGGCGTGAACCGGCGCCGCGTCGTCACGCTGAACGACGGCGTCGCCGGCGAGCGCAGCATCTCGGTCGCCTGCATGCACTGCTCCGACGCGCCGTGCATGGCGGTCTGCCCGGTCGACTGCTTCTATCGCACCGACGAAGGCGTGGTCCTGCACGACAAGGACGTCTGCATCGGCTGCGGCTACTGCTCCTACGCCTGCCCGTTCGGCGCGCCGCAGTTCCCGTCGAACGGCACCTTCGGCCTGCGCGGCAAGATGGACAAGTGCACCTTCTGCGCCGGCGGCCCCGAGGCCAACGGCAGCGAGGCCGAGAACGCCAAGTACGGGCGCAACCGCCTGGCCGAAGGCAAGCTTCCGGCCTGCGCCGAGATGTGCTCGACCAAGGCGCTGCTCGGCGGCGACGGCGATGTCGTCGCCGACATCTTCCGCACCCGCGTGCTCAACCGCGGCAAGGGCAGCGAGGTCTGGGGCTGGGGCACCGCCTACGGGAAGCCGGCGCCGGGCAAGGGCCAGGCGCAGCCCGAGGCGAAGAAGTCGTGATCGGCCGCGCCGCCTTCGGCTGCCTGGTGCTGGCGCTCGCGCTGGCGGCGTGCGGGGAAAAGTCGCAGACCACGTCCTCCGTGGTCAAGAAGTTCGACGTGCCGGGCTGGAAGGGCGGCAACGCCGACTACAACGCGCCGGGCTGGGTCGCCAGCGACCAGGCGGCCTGGGAGGCGCAGCTGCGCGCCCGCGCCCAGGCGCAGAACGACTACGCGGCGCCGAAGTAGCAGGGAGCCCTCATGCGAAGCATCTTCCGCCGCGTGGCCCTCGCGTTCGCCCTGCTGGCCCTCGGCGGCGCCGCCCTGGCGCAAGGCGATGCGAAGAAGGACGACCCCGTCGCGCCCGCGGCCGCCGTGGCGCCGGGCGCCAGCGCCGCCCTCGCCGAACCGCGTCCGGGCGAGACCAACGGCGAGCGGGCGAAGACGCAGCCGGGCAACAACGCGCCGTTCTGGCGCGGCGTGCGCAACTCGGGCACGGCGCCGGGCACGGTGAACAACGCCGCCGCCGGCGAGAAGGGCGTGCTGGTGCAGGAGTTCACCCAGTATCCCGGCTCCAGGCTCACCACCGCCGGCGAGGCGTGGCGCCAGGTGCGCAACCAGTGGATCATTCCCTACGGCGGCTCGCTGGTGCTGATCGTCGCCCTGGCGATCGCCCTCTACTACTTCGCCAAGGGGCCGATGGGCGGGCACGAGCCCGACACCGGCCGCAAGATCGAGCGCTTCACCTACTTCGAGCGCGCCGCGCACTGGAGCAACGCGATCGCCTTCGTCGTCCTCGCCGTCTCCGGCCTGGTGATGGCCTTCGGCAAGTTCATCCTTTTGCCCCTCATCGGCGCGACGCTGCTCGGCTGGCTGAGCTACGTGCTCAAGACCGCGCATAACTTCGCCGGCCCGCTGTTCGCCGTGTCGCTGGTGATCGTGTTCCTCACCTTCCTGCGCAGCAACATGCCGAGCCGCGACGACCTGACCTGGCTGCGCAAGGGCGGCGGCCTGTTCGGCGGCGAGGAGCCGCCGTCGCACCGCTTCAACGCCGGCGAAAAGCTGGTGTTCTGGTTCGGCGTGTTCCTGCTCGGCGGCTTCATCGTCGGCTCGGGGCTGGTGCTCGACAAGCTCCTGCCCGGCCTGCTCTACGCCCGCGGCGACATGCAGATCGCGCACCTCATCCACTCGGTCGCGGCGATGCTGATCACCGCGGTCTTCCTCGGCCACATCTACATCGGCACGATCGGCATGCGCGGCTCCTACCAGGCGATGAAGACCGGCTACGTCGACGAGGGCTGGGCGCGCGAGCACCACGCCTATTGGTACGACGACGTCCGCGACGGCAAGATCCCCGTGCAGCGCAGCGCGCCGCCCGCGGGGCGGCTCGAGCAGCCGGCGGCCTGAATCCACCTTCTCCGAGGAAAGCCATGCGTCCTGTTCACTGCGTCGCCCTGCTGTCCGCTGCGCTCGTCCTGCCGGTGCTGGCCAAGCTGCCGCCGCAGACCGACGAAGCCAAGGCGGCCGCGGCCGAGACCGCGGCCAAGGCGGCCTGGGTCGACAAGGTCGGCGCCTACAAGCTCTGCCTGGCCCAGGATCGCGTCGCCGACGGCTACAAGAAAAGCGGCAAGACGGCGGGCGGCGCGGCCGCCTCGGCGGTGCCGATGGCGGCGCCGGCATCGGGCGCGGCCGCGTTGCCGGTGGTGATTCCGACCTGCGCCGATCCGGGCCCGTACGTGGCCGCGGTGACGCCCGCCGTGGCCAAGCCGCTCGAGGCGGCGGGAGCGCACTCGCCCTCCGCCACCGCGGTGTCGCCGCCGAGCACCAAGGCGACCTCGGCGGAGATCTCGCCGAAGAAGTAGCGCCCGGGCATCGCCTCGGCGCGTGTCGCGCGCGTGGCGTTGCGTACAGTCGCAGGATGACTTCTCCCGTGCGACTGACCGCGGCGAGCGCTCCGCTGACGCAGGAGATCGCCGTTCGCGACGAGTTCGGCGCCGAGCGGAAGATCTCGATCCCGGCCGAGCGGCCGCTGACGGTGTTCGTCGACAAGCGCGAGCTGGTCACGCTGATGACGCTCGGCGCCGCGCCCGAGCTGCTGGTGCTCGGCTACCTGCGCAACCAGCGCCTGGTCGATTCGGTCGACGACGTCGACTCGGTCACCGTGGCCTGGGACGTCAACGCCGCCGCGGTGAAGACGCGCGCCGGCATCGAGCGCTTCGACGAGAAGACCGCCAGGCGCGTGGTCACCACCGGCTGCGGCCAGGGCACGGTGTTCGGCGACCTGATGAGCGACCTCGGCTCGATCCGCCTGCCCGGCACCAGCGACCCGGCGGCGCGCATCAGCCAGCGCGCGCTGTACGGCTTGCTCAATGCGATGCGGCTCCAGGAGAGCACCTACAAGTCGGCGGGCTCGGTGCACGGCTGCGCCCTGTTTCGCCAGGACGAGCTGCTGACCTTCGTCGAGGACGTCGGCCGGCACAACGCGATCGACACGATCGCCGGCTGGATGTGGCTGCACGGCGTGAGCGGCGGCGACAAGATCTTCTACACCACCGGCCGGCTGACGAGCGAGATGGTGATCAAGTCGGCGCAGATGGGAATACCGGTGATCGTCTCGCGCAGCGGTGCCACGCAGATGGGCTTCGAGCTCGCGCAGCGCCTCGGCCTGACCCTCTTCGGCCGGGCCATGAACCGCCACTTCATCTGCTACTGCGGCTTCGACCGCTTCGACGCCGAGCCCGAGCCGCCGCGCGCCGCCTGAACCGCGCCGCGCCTCAGCCGAGGCCGTCGAACATCAGCACCTCGACCATGTCGCCGGCGGCGACGTTGCCCTGCTCGTGGCCGAGCACCACCAGCCCGTTGGCCTCGCTCATGCTGCGCAGGATGCCCGAC
The DNA here is from genome assembly GCA_031360885.1 of Burkholderiales bacterium. GTDB lineage: Bacteria > Pseudomonadota > Gammaproteobacteria > Burkholderiales > Burkholderiaceae_C > Schlegelella_A. The sequence goes on from JANMCC010000215.1 coordinate 3,991, forward strand.
CCTTGCGCGCCGCTCACCCGCACCTGCAGGCCGCCCTCGGCAGCGCGCTCGACGAAGCCGCGCTGGTACTCGGTGCGCCCGGGCTTCTTGCGCACCGCCGACACGCTGGCGGCGCGCAGCGCGAGCAGCGGCGTCGGCGTCGCGCCGCTCATCGCCAGCAGGGCGTCGCGGACCAGCGCATAGAAGGTGACCATCACCGCCACCGGATTGCCGGGCAGGCCGAAGGCGATGACGCTGCGCCCGGCGCCTTCGATCCGGCCGATCGCCATCGGCCGGCCCGGGCGCATGGCGATCCGCCAGAACACGGCGTCGCCCAGGCTGGCGAGCACCATCCGCGTGTGGTCGGCCTCGCCGACGCTGGCGCCGCCGGTGGTGATCACCGCGTCGGCCGCGCCCGCGGCGGCGCGAAAGGCGGCCTCGAGCGCCGCCGGATCGTCGCGCACCACGCCGAGGTCGAGCATGTCGACGCCGAGGCGCTGCAGCATCGCCCAGAGCGTGTAGCGGTTGCTGTCGTAGACCGAGCCGGGGGTCTGCGGCTCGCCGATCGAGCGCAGCTCGTCGCCGGTGGAAAAGAAGGCGACGCGGAGCCGGCGGAACACCGGCACCTCGGCGCGGCCGAGCGACGCCAGCACGCCGATGTCGGCCGGGCGCAGCACCCGGCCGGCGGAGAGCGCGGTCGCGCCGCGCGCCAGGTCCTCGCCGGCGAGCCGGCGGTTCTCGCCCTGGCGCACGACGCCGGCGGCGAGCACGATGCGTTCGCCCTCGACGCGCACGAACTCCTGCGGCACGACCGTGTCCAGCCCGGCTGGCATGGTGGCGCCGGTCATGATGCGCACGCATTGCCCGGCCCCGACCGCCGCGGCGACGCCGCCGCCGGCGAAGCCGCTGCCCGCGACCGAGAGCACCGTGTCTCCCGTGGCCGCCAGGTCCGAAGCGCGCAGGGCGTAGCCGTCCATCGCCGAGTTGTCCTGCGCCGGCACGTCGATCGGCGAGACGATCTCTTCGGCGAGCACGCGACCGAGGGCGGCGCGCAGCGCGAGCTTCTCGACCGCCTGCAGCCGCGGCACCAGCCGATCGAGAAACTCGCGCGCCACAGCCACCGGCAGCGCCTTCGGGTCGTAGCCGCCGACGCAGGAGCCGATCTCCTGCAGCGTCTCTGGCTTCGCCTCAGTCATGGCGCTGGAGCTGGTGCAGCTCCTCGGCGGTGTTGGCGTTGGCGAAGGCCGCGGCATCCTCGAACGCGACCAGGCGGGTCGAGTGCAGGGCGGTCCAGCGGTCGATCTTGCGCTGGCCGCCGTGGACGAAGCGGACCAGGCTCTCCATGACCTCGGTGCGCATCATGCAGAACACCGGCTGCGCCTGCAGCACGCCGCCTTCGCGGGTGGCGGCGACGGCGATCTCGGTGCCCTCGGCGGCGAAGGCTTCGGCGAGGCGCGCGACCAGGTCCTCGGGGAAGAGCGGCGTGTCGCAGGGCACGACCACGAGGTACGGCGTCTCGCAGCGCTCGAGCCCGGAGAGAAAGCCGGCCAGCGGCCCCGGATAGTCGGGCAGCGCGTCGGGCCAGACCGGCACGCCCATCGACTCGTAGGCGGCGAGGTTGCGGTTGGCATTGATCATCGTCTCGCCGACCTGCGCCTGCAGGCGAAGCAGCGCATGCATCGCCAGCGGCATGCCGCGAAAGTTCTGCAGGCCCTTGTCGACCCCGCCCATGCGGCTGCCGCGTCCGCCCGCGAGCACCATGCCCGTGATCTGCTCCGGCGCGATCGTCGCCGTCACGGCAGGTCCTCGCCCGGCGCGACGGCGCCCGCGGGATGGCGGCGCAGCGGCAGGTCGGCGTGCTCGCCGAAGTAGCGTTCGGTCGGCAGGTCGGCGCGGATGGTGCCGCCGTCGAGGTGGATCACCCGGGTGGCCAAGCGCTTGGCCTGGCCGAGGTTGTGCGTGCTCATCACGAGCGTCATTCCGTCGGCGGCGAAAGCGGCCAGCATAGCCTCGATCTCCTTCTTCGCCGCCGGGTCGAGATTGGAGGTCGGCTCGTCGAGGAACAGCACGTCGGGGCGGATGGCCCAGGCGCGGGCCAGCGCCAGCCGCTGTTGCTGGCCGCCCGAGAGGGTGCGCGCCGGCCGCTCGGCGCGGTCGGCGAGCGCCGCGCGCTGCAGCGCTTCGCGCGCCCGCCCGGCGCGCTCGGCCCGGGGCACGCGGGCGAGCCAGAGGGCGATGCGCAGGTTGTTCAGCACCGAGAGGCGCAGCATGAACGGACGCTGGAACACCATCGCCTGGGTGACGCCGCCGGCGCCGACGCGGCGCGTGCCGCGCAGCGGCAGCAGGCCGTGCAGGGCGTGGAGCAGGGTGGTCTTGCCGGCGCCGTTGCTGCCGACCAGGGCGACGAACTCGCCGCGCCGGATCTGCACGTCGACCGCCTTCAGCGCCGCGTGCGCGCCGTAGCTCACCGTGACGCCGGCGAGGCTGAGCAGGGCCGCGGCGTCGTTCATCGCGCGCCGCTCGTGATCTGCCGCTTCGCGCCGGGGCTGAGGGCGACGGCGGCGTTGATCAGGCCGACCACGACCAGCAGCACCAGGCCGAGCGCGAGCGCGAGCGGCAGGTCGCCCTTGCTCGTCTCGAGCGCGATCGTGGTGGTGATGACGCGCGTGACGCCGTCGATGTTGCCGCCGACGATCATCACCGCGCCGACTTCCGACACGGCGCGACCGAACGCGGTGAGCAGCACCGTCACCACCGACCAGCGCTCGTGCACGAGCATGAGCACGGCGCGCGTGAGCGGTCCGGCGCCCATCGAGCCGAGCTGCTCGCCGCCCTCGCGCAGGCTGTCGGCGACGAGCTGGCGCGAGAGCGCGGCGATCACCGGCAGCACCAGGATGCTCTGGGCGATGACCATCGCCTGCGGCGTGAACAGGATGCCCCACGAGCCGAGCGGACCGCTGCGCGACAGCAGGAGATAGACGACGAGGCCGACGACGACCGAAGGCAGGCCGAGCAAGGTATTGAGCGCCGCGACCAGCGCCCGCCGACCGGGCATGCGGGTGACGGCGAGCCAGGCGCCGCCGGCCAGCCCGAACACCGCGCCGATCAGGCAGGCCGCGCCGCTCACCGAAAGCGACAGCACGACGATCCGCGTGAGCTGCGGATCGGCGTCGCGCACCAGGGCGACGGCGGTCGACAGGCTTTCCGCGAAGGCGCTCATCGCCGCCTCACATCGGCCCGGCGAGGGGCAGGTCGAGCAGCAGGTTCTGCGGCTTGAGCTTGAGCGTCTGCGCCGCCGACATGCCCAGGCCGAGGTAGACGGGCTTGCCGGCGAGGTCGACGCGCATCGCCTGCGGGTCGTCGAAGTCGAGCTGGAACAGACCGATCAGCCGGCTCGGGTCGGCGAGCTCGGCACCGCCTTTCAGGTAGAGCTCGTTGAGCAAGGCGGTCGCGTCGACGTCGAGGCCGATGTGCCAGCGCCACGCCGGATCGTCGACCCGCGAGCGCGGCTCGATGCGCACGCCGACGCCGAGGAAGTGCCGAACCCATCGCTCGAGAACGCGGCCTAGCGCCTTCAGGCCCGAATCGGCTCGCGCCAGCGTGATCACCAGGCCGTGGCCGAGGTCGGTGCCGAAGGTGTGCGAGAGGTCGAGGGCGAAGGCATGGCGCTCGCGCGCCTCGAAGTAGCGAGCGGCGTTGTCGGCGTTCAGGACCTCGAGCCCGGGCGCCGCGTCCGCGCCCGGCTCCTGGCGCAGCAGCCGGCCGAGCGGATCGAGGCTGCCCGGGTCGCCCAGGCGGTCGGCGCTGTCGCGGTCGGCGGCGAGCACCCGGCCGTCGACGAGCGCGATCCGCTGCGGTCGGAACAGCAGCTCGGCGGCGCGCAGCAGGACCGCGTCTTCCGAGCCGTCGACGAGATTGCGGACGATCGCCTCGGCGACGCGATCGATGAACAGGGGCGGCAGGTCGATCCTGCCGGCGCGAAACAGGGCGAGGTACCACGCCTCGAGCGTGCCGGCAGCGAGCAGTCCGTCGCGAAAGCGCAGAAAGTGGCCGTAGTTGTCGCGCGCGTCGGCGTCGGCGAGGGCGAGGAGCTCGAGCGGTGCGACGGGCCGCGAGGGCGTGGCGAGCAGCGAGGCGTGCAGGCGCCGTTCGGCGGGGCACGACTCCGCGACGACGCCGAGCTGGGGAAGGGCCAGCAGCAGCCGCAGCCAGGCATCGGTCGGAACCAGCCAGCCGTGGTCGTCGCGGCGCAGCTCGCGAAAGCCGCTGCCCGGCCAGATGTCGCGCATCTCCGGAATTATCGGACCGCCTGCCGGCGGCTTCGCTCCCGCGGCCCGCCTACACTTCGGGCCCACGTCGAGAGGCCTCGTGCCGGCGTTGAAGCTGCCGCCGGCCGCACGCGTGACGAGGATCCACCTTCTCCTGGCGATGAACGTCATCGGCCTTTGCGGCTTCTCCGGTTCCGGCAAGACCACGCTCGCCGAGCAGCTCATCGCCCAGCTCCGCGCCGCGGGCCGGCGCGTCTCCGTCGTCAAGCACGCCCACCACAGCTTCGACATCGACCACCAAGGCAAGGATTCCTGGCGGCACCGCCAGGCGGGCGCCTCGGAGGTCGTGATCGGTTCCGACCGGCGGCTGGCGAAGATTCGCGAGTTCGAGGTCCGCACCGACCCGACCGTGCACGACCTGATCGCCGAGCTCGCGCCCTGCGACTGGGTGCTGGTCGAAGGATTCAAGCTCGCCGCGCTGCCGAAGATAGAGGTCTGGCGGGCGGCGAACGGCAAGCCCGCCCGCTACCTCGAGGATCCGCATGTCGTGGCGGTCGCGACCGATGATCCGCGGCGATTGCCCGCGCCGACCGCCTTGCCGGTGCTCGACCTCAACGACGCCGCCGGCGTGGCCGCCTTCCTGCTCGCAGATCCCGACCGCTACCTCTACCTCGCCCCGGCGCTGGGCTTGGCGGGCGGCGAAGCCGCGCCGGCGGGCGTCGCCCGCGTTGCGGCCCGGGCGCTGCGCGGCAGCGGCCGCGCCGAGGTCGAGGAGCGGGTCGCCGACGAGGTGCCGATGGCGATCGAGGTCGAGGGCGTCGCCCGGCTGCTCGTGTTCGCCACGCCGGCCGACCTCGAGGACCTGGTGCGGGGCTATCTGCTCGGCGACGGCGTGATCGATAGCGCCGGCGATCTGCTCGCGTTCGATACCGAGGAGCGGGCCGAGGGCCTCGTCCTGCGCGCCCGCATCAGCGCCGCCTGCGCCGGGCGGCTGACGCAACGGGCCGCGGGCGCGGGCGGCGGCGCGGGCCCGGACGCGACCGCGATGCTCGCTGCCGCGGAGCGCGGTGTCGGCCGCCGGGTCGAGCCGGTGGAGATCGACTACCCGGCGCTGGTCGCGGGCATGCGCGCCCTCGCGGCGGGCAAGGGGCTCTGGAAATCGACCGGCGCCAGCCATGCGGCCGCCTGGATGTCGCTGGCCGGCGAGCCGCGGCTCGTGCGCGAGGACGTCGGCCGGCGCAACGCCCTCGACAAGCTCGTGGGAGCGATGGCCCGGGCCGGGGTCGCGCCGGGGAGCGGCTTCGCCGCCGTCACCAGCCGGGTCAGCCACGACATGGTGCGCCAGGCCGCGCAGGCCGGCATCGGCGTGCTCGCCGCGATCTCGGCGCCGACGGCGCTGGCGATCCGCGTCGCCGAAGCGGCGGGCATCGTGCTGGTGGGCTTCGCCCGCGGCGACAGCGCGGCGCTCTATACCTATCCCGACCGGGTGCGGCGCAAGCCGCCGGGCTGAAGCAGGACCGGGGGCGGGCTGGCGCGGGTCAGGCGATCCGGGCGATGTCGCGCAGGTGGGTCGGGCCGGCGCGGCGCTCGATCTCGGCGAGCAGCGGCTTGTTCCAGCCGGCCATGAACATCAGCTCGGCGGTGACGAACATCGGGCCGACGAGCAGGCTGACGAAGTCGTCGACGAAGGCCGGCTTCCTGCCTTCGTACCAGTGGCCGACGAACTGGATCAGCCAGCCGACGAGGAAAAAGCCGACGCCCCAGGCGAGCCAGTTGCCCGTGCTGCCGCCCGAGACCTCGTGGCCGAGCTTGATCAGCACGCCGACGGCGATGCTGACGGTGACGCCGAGGACGATGTTGCCGCGCGTCATGTACCAGGCCGCGGCCAGCGCGAACACGATCCAGGCCAGCGTGAGCGAGGCGCCGAAGGCGGGGAAGGCGGCGCGCGCGAGCAGGACGCCAACGCCGAACACGATCATCGGCACGCCGACGAAGTGGCTGACGATGTTGCGCCGGTCGCGGTGGTACTCGGCGTACTGGGCCAGGAGCTCGGTGGCGTTGCGCATGGGGAGGCCTCGAAGCGGCGAGAAGCTTCATGTTAGGCCAACTCGCAGGCGCCGGGGACGCCGTGGGCGACCGGCGGCGTGAGCGACCGCACGTCCCGGGGCTCTCGACCCGCTCCCTACAATCGCCGCTTTCCCTCCGACCGAGCCGTCCTGATGACGATCAAGAGCGACAAGTGGATCCGCCGCATGGCCCGGGAGCACGGGATGATCGAGCCGTTCGAGCCCGGCCAGGTGCGTCAGGCGGCCGACGGCCGGCGGATCGTCAGCTACGGCACCTCGAGCTACGGCTACGACATCCGCTGCGCGCCCGAATTCAAGGTCTTCACCAACATCTTCTCGACCGTCGTCGACCCGAAGAACTTCGACGAGAGAAGCTTCGTCGACTTCGAATCCGACGTCTGTGTCATCCCGCCGAACAGCTTCGCCCTGGCGCGCACCGTCGAGTACTTCCGCATTCCGAGGAACGTGCTGACGATCTGCCTGGGAAAGAGCACCTACGCGCGCTGCGGGATCATCGTCAACGTCACTCCCTTCGAGCCCGAGTGGGAGGGCTTCGTCACGCTCGAGTTCAGCAACACGACGCCGCTGCCGGCCAAGATCTACGCTGGCGAAGGCTGCGCCCAGGTCGTGTTCTTCGAGAGCGACGAGGTCTGCGAGACCAGCTACAAGGACCGCGGCGGCAAGTACCAGGGCCAGCAGGGCGTGACGCTGCCCAAGACCTGACGCCTGCACACGGCGTTGGCCGACACGCGCGGCCCCGCCGGCGGGAATAGCATCGTCGGACTACAGCCGGGAGACCGCGATGCGCATGGATGGCCAGGAGGAAAGCAGCAACGTCGAAGACGTTCGCGGCATGAGCGGTCGCGGCGGCGGATTCGGCATCGGCGGTCGCGGCATCGGCATCGGCAGCGTCGCGGTCGCGGTGATCGCCGGCTGGATCTTCGGCATCAATCCGCTCGCCCTGCTCGGCATGATGAGCGGCGGCGGCGGCGGGCAGGTGATCGAGCAGCCGCAGGGCCCGGCTCCGGCGCCGCCCAAGGACGACGCCGGCGCCAAGTTCGTCTCCCAGGTCCTGCGCAGCACCGAGGTCGTCTGGACCGACGTCTTTCGCCAGGCCGGCAAGACCTACCAGGCGCCGAAGCTGGTGCTGTTCAAGGACGAGTGGGGCACTGGCTGCGGCGACGGCGTCGCGGCGATGGGTCCGTTCTACTGCCCGAACGACCAGAAGGTCTACATCGATCTCAGCTTCTACGACACGCTCGCCCGGCGCCTCGGCGCCCCCGGCCAGTTCGCGCAGGCCTACGTGGTCGCGCACGAGGTCGGCCACCACGTGCAGAACCAGATGGGCATCATGCAGCGCGTCGACGCGCAGCGCTCGCGCGGCGGCGAGGCGCAGGCCAACGCGCTCAGCGTCCGAGTCGAGCTGCAGGCCGACTGCTTTGCCGGCGTCTGGGCGAAGCGCTCGCAGCAGGCGCAGGGCTGGCGGCTCGAGCCCGGCGATATCGAGGCCGCCCTCAACGCGGCCTCGCAGATCGGCGACGACAAGCTGCAGAAGCAATCGCGCGGACGGGTCGTGCCGGAGAGCTTCACCCATGGCACGAGCGCGCAGCGGGTGAGCTGGTTCAAGCGTGGCGTCGAGAGCGGCAGCGTCGACGCCTGCAACACCTTCGAGGGTCGCGACCTCTAGCGGGCAGCGCCCGGGCAGTCCATCACGCCGGCGGGGGTCCAGCTCCGCCGGGCGGGGACCGATACTCCCGGTGTCATGCCTCCGTCGAACGCGGCCGAAACCGGCGCGGGCGTCCTGCCCGAGCCGCCGCATGCGCCCGCCGCGCTGGCGCCCGAGGCGCTGCAGACGCGCCGGCGCGAGCGGCTGAGGATGCTGCCCTTCGTGGCGGCGAGCTACGGCCTCGACACGGTGCTGTTCTGCGCCTACTTCGCGGTCGGCGTGATTCCCTGGCAGATGCCGCCGGCCTACCTGGCGTCGGGGCTGATGCTCTGCGCCGCCTTCCACCTCGTCCTCGACAGCGGCCTGCCCGAGCGCACCCGCGACCACCACCTCGTGATCGAGCAGATGGTCGCGAACTCTGGCCTGGCGATGGCCTTCCTGTTCTGGATGCCGCAGGTCGGCGTGCCGCTGATGATGGGCTGCTTCATCATCTTCGCCTTCGGCGCGCTGCGCATGAAGTTCAGGAGCGTCGTCTTCGGCTCGACCGCGCTGGCGCTGGCGATGGGCCTGCTCGTCGCCTTCTTCGGCGAAGACGTGGGGCTGCCGATGGCGACGCCGGCGCAGCGCGCCGTCAGCGGCCTGTGGTTCGCGGTCGTGCTGGCGCGCCTGGCCTTCCTCGGCCAGCACGGCGCCCACCTGCGGGCGCTGCTGAATGAGCAGCGCGCCAAGCTCGCCGGCGCCCTGGCCGAGGTCGAGCGCCTGGCGAGCCGCGACGACCTGACGACGGTGATGAACCGGCGGGCGATCATGGCGACCGTGGGCGAGGAGCGCGAGCGCATGCGCCGCACCGGCGCGCCGTTCGCGGTGGCCCTGTTCGACATCGACTTCTTCAAGCGCGTCAACGACGAGCGCGGCCATCTCGTCGGCGACGAGGTGCTGCGCCGCTTCTGCGCTGCGGCGGGGGAGGCGATCCGCACCACCGACCGGCTCGGCCGCTTCGGTGGCGAGGAGTTCCTGGTCCTGATGCCGGCGACCGACAAGGCCGAGGCCGCGCACGCCGCCGCCGAACGGGTGCGCGACGCCGTCGCCCGGGTCGACTGGGACCGCACCGACGCCGGGCTCGAGGTCACGGTCTCGGCGGGCGTCGCGATCGCCACCGCAGAGGACACGGTCGAGGCCCTGCTCGGCCGGGCCGACATGGCGCTCTACGCCGCCAAGCACGACGGCCGCAACCGGGTTCGCTCGGCCTAGGGCCTGTTAGCGCGTGCCTTCCCATAGGGTTGACAGGCCCTAGCCGATTCGCCGCCCGCGGCGGGCCCGGCTCAGTGCAGGGTGGAGATCCAGTCGCAGCGCACCATGCCGGCGCGATGCAGCCGGCGCCGCAGGGCGACATAGGTGCTGGGCAGGAACACGAGCGCGCCGCAGAGGATCAGCGCCCAGCCCACGTGGATGAGCAGCGCCGCCGGCGCGCCGACGCAGCCGGCGAGCCAGAACGTCAGCACCATGTCCCAGACGTGCTTTTCCAGCGGCTGCTCGCGGCGGTGCCGTTGATGCCAGAGCTTCAGGTCATGAAACTGCTCGAGCTTCATCGCGCCCGGCGCCCCCCTTGAACGCTCAGTACGTGCCGGGCAACAGTATGCGGCGATCGACCCGGTGGATGTCGGTGTGGCCGCAAAAAGCCATCGTCAAAGTGGCTTCGTTCTGCAGCACTTCGAGGGCCCGGGTCACGCCGGCCTGGCCCATGGCGCCGAGGCCGTAGACGAAGGCGCGGCCGATCAGCGTGCCGCGCGCGCCCAGGGCCCAGGCCTTGAGCAGGTCCTGGCCGGAGCGGATGCCGCCGTCCATCCAGACCTCGATCTTCGAGCCGACCGCGTCGGCGATCGCCGGCAGGGCGGCGATCGACGAGGGCGCGCCGTCGAGCTGGCGGCCGCCATGGTTGGAAACGACGATCGCGTCGGCGCCGCTGTCGACGGCGAGCTGCGCGTCCTCGGCGTCGAGGATGCCCTTGAGGACGAGCTTGCCGCCCCAGCGCTTCTTGATCCACTCGATGTCCGCCCAGCTCAGGCGCGGGTCGAACTGGCCGGCGGTCCAGACGCCGAGCGAGCTCATGTCCTCCACGCCCTTGACGTGGCCGACGATGTTGCCGAAGACGCGTCGCTTGGTGCCGAGCATGCCCAGGCCCCAGGTCGGCTTGGTCAGCAGGTTGAGCATGTTGGCGAGCGTCGGCTTGGGCGGCGCCGAGAGGCCGTTCTTGATGTCCTTGTGCCGCTGGCCGAGGATCTGCAGGTCGAGCGTGAGCACCAGCGCGCTGCAGTTCGCCGCCTTGGCGCGGTCGATCAGGCGGCCGATGAACTCTCTGTCGCGCATCACGTAGAGCTGGAACCAGAACGGCGCCTTGGTGTTCGCGGCCACGTCCTCGATCGAGCAGATGCTCATGGTCGAGAGCGTGAACGGCACGCCGAAGGCTTCGGCGGCGCGGGCGGCGAGGATCTCGCCGTCGGCGTGCTGCATGCCGAGCATGCCGATCGGCGCCAGCGCCACCGGCATGGCGACGTCGATGCCGATCATCTTCGTCTTCAGCGAGCGCTTCTCGATGTCGACCGCGACCCGCTGGCGCAGCTTGATATTCTGGAAGTCGGCCTCGTTGGCGCGGTAGGTGCTCTCGGTCCACGAGCCGGAGTCGGCGTAGTCGTAGAACATGCGCGGGACCTTGCGCTCGGCGAGCTCGCGCAGGTCCTCGATATTTGTGATGACGGGGGTGGAGGCCATCCGCCGATGCTACGTCGCCGGCGGGCGGTGTCGCCTCGGAGGGACCCTCACCCCGGCCCTCTCCCGCGCGCGGTAGAGGGAGGAAGGTCGGTCGTCGCGAACAGCGGAAGGTCCGGCTCCCTGTCCCGCACCGCGGGAGCGGGCGGGGGGTGAGAGTCCTGCGCGTAAGGATTCAGCAGCTCGCTCACCTTGCGCAACGCCGACGCCCGCACCCCGAGCAGGCGCAGCCGCGGTGTCAGGTCGACGCGCTTCAGGCACTGCCCTGCCGCGCGCCGGATCTCGCGCCCGTCGAGCGTGTGCGCGGGCAGGGTGAGGGCGCGGGTGGCGATCCGGAAGTCGTCGAAGCGCAGCTTGATGCCGATGGTCTTCGCGGCATAGCCCTTCCTCGCCAGGTCGCCGCCGAGCTTCGTGCACAGCTCGGTGAAGATCGTGCCGAGCTCATCGCGGTCGCGCACCGCGTGCAGGTCGCGTTCGAAGGTGGTCTCGCGGCTGATCGACTCGGGCTCGCTGGCGGTGACCACCGGCCGCTCGTCGCGGCCGTGCGCGGCGGCATGCAGCCAGGCGCCGAAGCTCTTGCCGAAGTGCTCGAGCAGGAACGCCGGCTCGGCCGCGGCGACGTCGCCGATCGTCTCGATGCCGAGCGCCGCCAGCTTCGCCGCCGCCTTCGGGCCGATGCCGTTGACCTTGCGCGCCGCCAGTGGCCAGATCCGCGCCGGGATGTCGGCGTGGTCGAGCAGCGTCAGGCCGTCGGGCTTGTCGAGCTCCGAAGCGATCTTCGAGAGCAGCTTGTTCGGCGTGATGCCGATCGAGCAGGAGAGGCCGGTCGCCTCGCGCACCGCCGCCTTCAGCGCCAGGCCGACGCCGCGGCCGCGGTCCTCGTGCACGCCGGGCAGCTCACTCAGGTCGACGTAGATCTCGTCGATGCCGCGGTCCTCGACGATGGGCGCGACCGCGCGCACCGCCGCCTTGAAGGCGCGCGAGTACTTGCGGTACTCGTCGAAGTCGACCGGCAGCAGCACCGCGTCGGGCGCGAGCACGGCCGACTTCATCATCCCCATCGCCGAGAACACGCCGAGCTTCCTGGCCTCGTAGGTGCTGGTGGTGACGACGCCGCGGCCGACGTAGCGGCGCAGCGTGGAGAAGCTGCGTGTGCCGTCGGCGAGGAGACGCGGCTCGGCGTCGCGGCCGCCGCCGATCACCACGGCGCGCCCGCGCAGCTCGGGATAGCGCAGCAGCTCGACCGACGCGTAGAACGCGTCCATGTCGAGATGGGCGATCAGCCGGGGCATGGCCGGGATGGTAGGCTCTCTGCTGGTTGAATCCACAGTTGCGGTGCCCCGCGATGTCACTCGATCCGACGCCGACCACGATCCGTTTCGCGACCCGAAGCGATGCCCTCGCGATCGCCGTGATGTCGCGCGACCTGATCGAGAAGGGCCTGGGCTGGAGCTGGACCAAGGAGCGCGTGATGCGCTCGATCCGCCATCCCGACAGCAACGTCGTGATCGCCATGCGCGAGGCCGACCGGGCCGGCTTCGGCATCATGAAATACGACGAGGACGAGGCCCACCTGCTGCTGCTTGCGGTGCAGCCCGGCTTCCTGCGGCGCGGCGTGGGCAGCGCGCTGGTCGGCTGGCTCGAGCAGAGCGCCCGCGTCGCCGGCATCGCCCGGATCTCGCTCGAGGCGCGCTATTCGAACGTCGATGCGCGCAACTTCTACGGCCGCCTCGGCTACAGCCAGGGCGAGCTGCTGCCCGGCTACTACGGCGGGCGCGAGGCGAGCGTGCGGATGGCCAAGGAGCTCGGGTCGTCCCGCCAGGGAATCGCCTGAAGCGGGCGGGCGGCGTCTCGCGGGCACCGGCCGGGGGCCGGCGGCGCCCGGGCGCTCAGGCGCGGATCACGCCGCTCTTGTACATGCCGCGGTCGGCGGCACCGTAGATCGAATAGAGGCCGGCGCCTTCGCGCGGCAGCAGCACGTCGAGGGCGCGGTCGAGCGCCGCCGTGGCGCGGGCCAGCGACTCGCGCTGTGCCACGACCTGGCTGCTGGCCTGCGCCAGCCGGTCGCGCAGGGCGGGCGGCACCGGGCCGTTGCGGGCCGCGTCGGAAAAATGGCTCACCGCGGCGGCGAGGGCGCGGTGCAGCTCCGAGGCCTGAAGGTCGATCGCGACCGGGTCGCGGGCGCGCAGGGCGTTGCCGAGGGCCGCCAGACGCGACTCGACCGCCGCGAGGCGGGCTTCGAGCTCGGGCGAATCGGCGGGGGCGGTCGGGCCCGGGGTGCCGGCCATCAGGCTTGCACCTTGACCAGCAGCTCCTGGGCGTTGGCGATCAGCTTGTCGGCGATCGCCTCGGCATTGATCTTGAAGCTGCCGCTGGCGATCGCTTCGCTCATGCGGGCCACCTTCTCGGCGTCGAACTCGCTCGCGGCGCCGCCCGAGAGCAGGGTGGTCGCGGTGCTGGAGAGGGCGACGGTGGCGCTCGGATCGGCGGCGCCGGCGGAAGCGCCGGCGGCCTGCGCCTGGCCGGCCTTGGCGACCTCGGCGGCGGCCGGCGAACCGGCTACGACGCCGGCGGGCTTGTCCGCAGGATTACCGATCTTCATTGGTGTGCTCCATCGGCGCCGGCAGGGGGCGCTCCCATCAACATGGACGGAGTATCGGCGTCGCCCGGCGCGACTTTAGGAGTTTCTGGCGCCGCGGCGCCGCCGGCATGAAGGGGTCGCTTCACAGCGACACCTCGATCCGTCGTTCCCCCGAGGGGGTGCCGGTCAGGACCCGGCCGCTCTCGGTGCGAACGCGGGCCGGCTGGCCTTCGATGCCGTTGCTCATCGCCTGGCCCTCGCCTTCGAGAGTGAAGCCCGGGCCGGCGGCGATCACCCGGACGGTTTCGCCGACGGCGAACCACTGCCGCGTCTTGAGGTGCGCCTGGCGCAGGGTCTGGCCGGGTTTGAGGTTCTGCGCCAGCACCCGGCCGAGGGCGACCCTGGCCTCGACCAGGGCCGGGGTGGATTCCTCCGCCAGGTCGACCTCGGCCTCGGCCAGGTCGGTCTCGGCGATCACGCTGCCGGCCACGCCACCGGCCGGAACGACGAGGGCGCGGCCGAACACCTTGACGGTGATCGGCAGGTAGACGCTCCACGGCGTCGGCCCGACCTTGCAGCGCAGGCCGATGCGGGCCTTGCCCCAGAGGCGGACGCCGGGCGGGAGGTAGGGCTCGATGCTCTGGCACGGGGCCAGGCGCAGGCGCGGATCGAGCTGGCCGAGCGTGACCTCGACGCGCGCGCCGGCGGTCTCGGCGACCTTGCCGAGCGCCAGGCTGCGGACGTTCTCCAGGAGCGGAGCCTCGAGCGCGGTAGCCTCGTCGGCCCCGGCCGGCGCCGCGCTGCCGAGCAGGCAGAGCAGCACCAGGCCGACCCAGCCCAGCAGGCGCGCCAGCCGTCGTGCCAAGGCACGGGGGGCGACGCGCGCAAGCGGAGAGAGCAGGACGATCGACAACATGGCGCCACTTTAGGACGCGGCCCGGGGCGGCGAGGCGCCGATATGGCCGGCAAAGCAGCCCCTGTTCGCGCTTATGTCCCCATGGGCGCTCAGGACAATGCGTTCACGTCGCGGCACACCCCGGGCCCACCCCGGCCGGCAGCGACGAATGCGAGGCCCACGATGCTCAACCGAATCAACGACGCGCTCGATTTCCAGGCCCAGGCGCTGACCCTGCGCTCGGAGCGCCAGCGCCTGATCGCGAGCAACATCGCCAACGCCGACACGCCGGGCTACCAGGCCCGCGACATGGATTTCGCCCGGACCCTGCAGGCCGCGACCGGCTCGCTGGCCGCGGCACAGAGCGTCTCCACGACCCATGCCGGACATATCGGCAGCGGCAGCGCCGGCTTGAGCGGCGGCAAGGTCGGCGCCGACCTGCTGTACGCGACGCCGGGCCAGACCAACCTCGACCGCAACACCGTCGACATGGACCGCGAGCGGGCCAGCTTCGCCGACAACGCGATCAAGTACGAGGCGACGCTGCGCTTCATCAACGCGTCGGTGCGGACCCAGTTGTCCGCCATCACCGGTCAATGAGGAGCGTCGCGATGAGCATGCTTTCGATCTTCAACGTCTCCGGCAGCGCCGCCAGCGCGCAGAGCCAGCGGCTCAACGTCGTCGCCTCCAACCTGGCCAACGCCGACACCGTCGCCGGACCGGACGGCAGCGCCTACAAGGCGCGCCAGGTCACTTTCCAGACCCAGCTCATGGGCGCGACCGGCAACGACCCGAGCGCCGCCGGGGTGCGCGTCAGCACCATCGCCGAGGACCAGACGCCGGGCCGCAAGGTCCACGACCCGAAGCATCCGAGCGCCGATGCCGAGGGCTACGTCACCTACAGCAACGTCAACGCGATCGAGGAGATGGTCAACATGATCTCGGCCTCGCGCTCGTACCAGAACAACCTCGAGGTCATGAACACG
>JANMCC010000321.1:0-21274 GCA_031360885.1 Burkholderiales bacterium
CGGCACGCCGGCCGCCGCGAGCGGCGCCAGGATCTTCGCCGCGGCGGCCGCGTCGCCGCGACGCAGCGCGGCCTCGGCGGCGTCGAGCGATTCGTCGCGTTGCTGGCGCAGCGCTGCGTCCTCGCGAACCGGCTCGGGCGCTGTCGCCAGGGTCGCGACCGCGGCCAGCGGGACCGGCGGCGGGCTCGTCCGCGGCGCGGGCGAGGAGGGCGCCGCCATGTCCGGCGGCGGAGGCGATGCGATCCGCGCCGGCGGCGTCGAATCGGCGGTTCGGGCCGGAACGGTCGTCGCCTTGCGTTCCACTGTCGGCGGGATCCCTGGATTCGGTGCGGCGGTCGCGACCACGACCGTTGGCGGGGCGGACGCTGCGGCGAGGGGAGGCGGGGCGGCCGGAACGGGCGTCGAGGCCGCGGCGGCCGGCGGCATCGCCGCCGGCAACTGCGCCACGGTCGTCGGCACCACCGCGGGGAGGGCAGTCGGCACCGCAGCCGGCAGCCCCGCGCTCGTCGAAGCCGCCGGCGCGCCGCGTTGCATGCCGAGGTAGTAGGTCGCGATGCCGACCACGACGCAGGCGAAGACGGCCGCGGCCCAGGCCAGCGCCGCCCGCGGCATCGAGGGCCGGCCCTTCTTTTCCGTCATGACCACCGAGACATGAAGCTCGGACGACTGGTCGGCCGGTGGTGCCGAAGCGGCCGCCGCCGTTACCGCGCCGACGATCTCGCGCCGCCAGTCGGCGATCCGCTGCGGTCGGTCGCGCTCGTTGAGTTGCAGCGCGTGATCCACCGCCGCGAGCAACTGGTCGCTGTAGCGGCCGCGGCCAGCCTCGAGCGCCGACTGCAGGATCTCGCGAGAGCTGCCCAGCACGCCCTTGGCCCGAGCCACCGAGTCCAGCGGCGCGCGTCCGGCGATCGCGCGGTAGCAGGTGGCGCCCAGCCCGTAGATGTCGGTCCACGGGCCCTGGCTGGTCGCGTCGCCGTGGTATTGCTCCAGCGGGGCATAGCCCGGCGCCACCAGGATCGTCATCGTTTTCGCGCTGCCGAAGGACTGGCGCGCCGAGCCGAAGTCAAGCAGCACCGGACTGCCGTCCTGGCGCACGTAGATGTTCTCCGGCTTGATGTCGCGGTGAATGAACCCGGAGGCGTGCACGAGCTCGAGGCCGTCCAGGATCGGCATCAGGCAGTCGACGAGCTCCAGCTCCGGAAAGGAGCCGCGCCGCTCGAGCAGTGTGGCCAGGTCTTCGCCCTCCTCGAAGCGCATCACCATGTAGGCCGTGTTGTTGGCCTCGAACACCGAGTGCACCCGGACGATGTTGGGGTGGTCGAAGCGGGCCAGCGTTCGCGCCTCCGACAGAAATCGCTCCAGCCCCCACGCGTAGCGTTCGGCGTGCGTTCCCGTGCGCGGACGTGCGGAGGCGTCGGCCCGGCGTCGCGCCACCTCGGTGGGCATGTACTCCTTGATCGCCACGCGCCGATCGAGATTCGGATCGTGCGCCAGGTAGGTGATGCCGAAGCCGCCCTGGCCGAGCACCTGCTCGATCACGTACCAGTGAAGCCGATGTCCGGCCGGCAACGCGTCGGGAAAGGCCCCGTCTGTCATCGTCTCCCTCACCGCAGCCCGCGGGTACGCGGCCGGGCTGGCTGCCGAAACCGGAACCTCCGCGCAAGAATAAGCGATTGCCCGGGGCCTCGCCAGTCGCGCCGGTCGCATGCACGCCGTGGGCTCCGTGCCGGGGTCAGAAGTTGCGGGCGCTGACCACCAGGCCTGCGGAAGCGACGACGAAGCGTGCTCGATTGCCGAGCGTGCCGTTGACGGCGATCTCGAGGCAGGTCGATGCCGTGCCCGTGGACGTGCCAGCCGGATCCTTGGCGGCCAAGTTCCAGCACAGCAACGGGACGCCGGAGTCCACCTCGAGCGACCAGGTGTTCGTGGTCGTGCCCAGCGACGTCGAGGTGGCGAGGCAACCGTCGAGGTCCGACTCGGTGAAGATCGGTCCGCTGTCTCCGATCGAGGCGGTGGCCGGCACGGCGGTGTTCGCGGTCGCCACCGAGCACGCGCCGTCGATGTCGAGGCCGACGATGGCATTGGTCTGGGCAGCGTAGTAGATCGTCTCGGTGGAAGTGCTGGTCAGGCCGCCCGAGGTGAGGCTCAGCGTCTGAACGCTCCGCGACGCCAGCGTGCCATCCACAGGGAACGGTGCGATCGGCGCGGGTGCGAAAGCCAGGGTCATCGTGAACGGCTGTCCGGCAGCGTTGCCGTGCAGGTTCCAGCTTCCGCCGAACACCAGCAGGCGGCGAAAGCCTTCATTGGCGGCGTAGGGTCCCTGCGAGGGTCCGCTGCCGCCGTCGCCGCCGCCTCCGCAGGCGGCCGCCAGCAGCAGCCAGGCCAGGGCCGGAACGATCCAGGGTATGCGACGCTTCATGTCCAATCTCCTTGCGCCGAACCTTCGGCTGCGGGATCGAATCTTCCGGTCGCGTCGACGAGAGCCCGCTTACGCGTCGATGACGGTTGACTTACAGATGCGGTCGGCCCCCCCGGTCAGTCATCTGTCAGCCATCCGTGAGCTGCCGGGCGGCGCCGCGATGCGATCGTCGGCTCTTCGGCAAGGACCCCGAGGTGACCATGATCCGCAGCCCTGCGAACCTTCTGCGCGCGAACCGACCGGCACGCGCCTTGTTCGGCCTGGCCTGGACGGCGACGCTCGTCGCCGCAGCAGGCTGCGCCTCGCGGCCGCCGCCGCCCGATCTCGACCTGCGCGGCGCCCGGATCGTGCCGATGACGGCCCCGCCGACCCTCGACGTGAGCGGCCTGCCGGGGGGAAAGGCCGTCGGCGCCGCCGTCGGCGCAGGCACGGGCAGCGGCGCCGGGGTGGTGGGAGGCGTGCTCGTCTGCCTGTCCACGGGCCCGTTCTTCCCGCTGTGTATCGCCACCGTCGTCCCGACCAGTGCGGCCATCGGCGCGGCCACGGGTGCAGTCGTGGGCGGCGTGCGCACCGAAAGCACCGACGCGATCCAGAGGAAGACCCGCGTGCTGACCGACGAGCTGGCCGACAGCTCCTACCACCGGCTGCTCGCCACGAGTCTGCAGGACCAGCTGCGCGAGGAGAGCGACATCGACCTCGTCCTCGATGCTCCCGCCGAGGGGGCTCCGCTCGATGCGGCCGGCCCCGGATGGACGCTGGAGACAGGCGTGGTCGAGGTCGGGACCGAAGGCAAGCAGACCTTCGCCCTGCGCCTGGTGGTGCGGCTTGCGCTTCGCCGCGGCGCGGCCGCACCGACCTGGGAGACAAGGAAGGAAGTGCAGAGCGAAACCGAGCTGACCACGGCGCAATGGATCGCCGACGACTCGAAGGCTCTGCGCGGCGTGCTCGATGTCTGCCTGCGCCACGCGGCCCGGCAGCTCGCGTCCCCGCTCGGCGCTGCGGGCTCGGGCGGCCGGCCGGCGCGGACCCGCGCGCCCGAGCGCTATTCGACGTCCTGCCTCGACGACCCGGCAAGCTGGCAGGGCGGCGCCTCCTGACGGCTGTGTCGATAATGGCCGCGCGGCGCCATGCGCCGTGCCCATGAAGCCCGGAACCTCCCTGCAGCGCGTTCTCGAACCCGAGACGCTCGACCACCTCGCGCCCGACGACCCGGTGGCGCAGCGTTCGCGCCGCGACCTGCGTCGCGTCAACGCCTTCATGGGCGCGCGCGGCATCCTCGAGCGGGCGCTGGCGAAGGCCTTGGCGGCATCCGGCGAGGCGGTCGGCGGCGTCGGCCGTCGCCTGCGCATCCTCGAGCTCGGCTGCGGCGACGGCAAGCTGATGCTCGACGTCGCGCGGCATCGCGGCGTCCGCTGGCCCGAAGTCGAGCTCGACCTGCTCGATCGCCAGCCGATCGTCGAGCCGGAGACGATCGCCGCCTACGCCGCCGCCGGCTGGCAGGCCCGGCCGCGCATCGCCGACGTGCTCGATTGGGCCTTCTGCCGAGTCACGAAATCGAAAATGACCGAGTTGAGATTGGCCAGCAAACAACTCGCCTGGGCCGCCGAAAACGATTCGGCGGAGCACTGGGACGTCGTCGTCGCCAATCTGTTCCTGCATCACTTCGACGCCGAGGGCCTGCGCCGCCTCCTCGCCGGCTGCGCCCGCCGCGCCGATGCGGTGGCCGCGTGCGAGCCGCGGCGCAGCCGCTTCGCGCTCGGCGCCTCGCACCTCATCTTCTTTCTCGGCGCCAACGCGGTGACGCGGCGCGACGGCGTGCTCAGCGTGCGCGCCGGCTTCGTCGGCCGCGAGATCAGCGACGCCTGGCAGGCCGGGCCGCCGCCCGGCGACGCCGCCCCGGTCGACGCGCCGAGCGCCTGGCGCCTCGACGAATACGACGACGGCCTGTTCACGCACTGCTTCTGCGCCACGCTCGTCGGCGGCCGCGACCGATGAGCGCTTCCGCACGGCCGCTCCGAAGGGAGCGCTCCGCCCGCTCCGCGGGACCGGCCGCAGGCCGGAGGGTGCACCGATGAGCATGCGCTTCGACGCCGTCGTCGTCGGCGCCGGTCCGGCGGGCTCGGCCGCGGCCATCCTGCTGGCGCGCGCCGGCTGGTCGGTGGCGCTGGTCGAGCGGCAGCGCTTTCCGCGGCGCAAGGTCTGCGGCGAGTGCATCGCCGCGAGCAACCTGCTGCTGCTCGACGCGCTCGGCGTTGGCGCCGAAGTGGAGCGCCGGGCCGGCGCCGAGCTGCGCCGCGTCGCCCTGCTGCACGGCACGGCAAGCATCGTCGCCGCGCTGCCGCAAGGCGACACGCCCGGTCGGCGCTACGGCCGCGCGCTCGGCCGCGAGCAGCTCGACACCTTGCTCGCGGGCCAGGCCGAAGCGGCAGGCGCGACCTTGTTCCAGCCCTGCGCCCTGCAGGCGATCGAAGGCGAGGCCGGGCGCTTCAGCCTGCGGCTCAAGCCCGCGGGCGAGGGCGGCGCGGAGACGGTCGTCGAAGCCGGCCTGGTCGTCGCCGCGCACGGCTCGTGGGAGCCGCTGCCTTCGGAGCGCGCGGTGCGCCGCGAGCAGCGCCGGGCCAGCGACCTGTTCGCCTTCAAGGCCAACTTCCGCCGCACGGGGATCGAGCCCGACCTGCTGCCGGTGATCTCCTTCGCCGGCGGTTACGGCGGCATGGTCGTCGCCGACGACGGAATCGCCACGCTCGCCGGCTGCATCCGCGAAGACCGGCTCGGCCGCGACCGGGAGGCGAACCCGGGCGAGCGCGCCGGCGACGTGTTCGAAGCGATCCTCCTGCGTGAGTGCGCCGGCGTCGCCGCGGTCCTGCGCGGCGCCGAGCGCGAGGGTCCCTGGCTCGCGACCGGGCCGATCCGTCCCGGCGTTCGCCTGGGGCAGGGCGACGGGATCTTTCGCGTCGGCAACGCCGCCGGCGAGGCCCATCCGATCGTCGGCGAGGGCATCAGCATGGCGCTGCAATCGGCGTTCGTGCTCGCGGCCTTGCTCGGGCCGCAGAGGCAGGCACTGGTTGCTGCCGACTCTGCGACCGCGACACAAGCGCGGCTGCTGCGTGATTACGAAGCGCTCTGGCGGCAGCGATTCGCGCAGCGACTGCGCGTCGCCGCGACGTTCGCGCACCTGGCGATGCGGCCCTGGGCAGCGCGAGCCGCGTGGCCCGTCGTTCGCGCCTGGCCCGGGCTGCTGACGCGCGGCGCGCGCTGGAGCGGCAAGACGCGCCCCGCCCCCGAAGCCGCGAAGCTCGCCGCGGGCGGCGGCTGAGCCTTGTCCGGCGGCGCGGCGCAGGGCGGCCTGCGTCGCCGCGTCGGCGGGCATCGGCTATCGTCCCTGCGTGAACCGCGCGACGACCGATGCCCTGCCGAGAACGCGCTTCGATCGCCTCGACGCGCTGCGCAGCGTCGCCATCGTCTGGATGGCGATCTTCCACTTCTCGTACGACCTCAACTACTTCGGCTTCATCCACCAGCAGTTCCTCGCCGATCCGAAGTGGACGCTGCAGCGGACCTGCATCGTCACCCTGTTCCTGCTATGCGCCGGGGCCGGCCAGGAGATCGCCACCCGCCAGGGCCAGCCGCTGGCGCGGTTCTGGAAGCGCTGGGCGCAGATCGCCGGCTGCGCGCTGCTCGTCAGCGTCGCGTCGTGGTTCATGTTTCCGCGCAGCTACATCAGCTTCGGCGTGCTCCACGGCATCGCCGCGATGCTGCTCGTCGTGCGCTTCACCGCGTCGTGGGGCGCGTGGCGCTGGCCGCTCGGGCTGGTCGCGATCTTGCTGCCGCGGCTGGTCCAGCATGCGTTCTTCGACACCCGGGCGACCGACTGGATCGGCCTGGTGACGCATCTTCCGGTCACCGAAGATTACGTGCCGGTGCTGCCCTGGCTCGGCGTGATGTGGTGGGGCGCCGCGGGCACCGACGGGCTGATCCGCCGCCGCCGCGAGCTGCTCACCGGACCGCTGCCGCGAACGCTCGCGCCATTCGCCTTCCTCGGCCGCTGGAGCTTGACCTTCTACATGACGCACCAGCTCGTGCTGCTCGGCAGCGTCGGCGCGGTGGCGTGGCTGCTGCGCCGGTAGACGCCAGCACCATGGCGGCTACGATCGGCCGATGACGGCACGCATCCTGTTCGGCTTCCATGCGGTGGGCGTGCGCCTGAAGACGGCGCCGCGCTCGGTGCTCGAGCTGCACGTCGATCCGGCGCGGCGCGATGCGCGGATGCAGCACTTCGTCGCCCGCGCCGTCGAGGCCGGAGTGAAGCTGGTCGAGAGCAGCGACGACCGGCTGGCGCAGCTTGCCGGCTCGCATCGGCACCAGGGCGTGGTCGCGCGGGTCGAGCCGCTCGCCCTCGCCAAGTCGCTCGACGACACGCTCGACCGGGTCGAAGGGCCGCCGCTCGTGCTGGTGCTCGACGGCGTGACCGATCCGCACAACCTCGGCGCCTGCCTGCGCGTCGCCGACGGCGCCGGAGCGCATGCGGTGGTCGCGCCCAAGGACCATGCGGTCGGGCTCAACGCGACAGTCGCCAAGGTGGCGAGCGGCGCCGCCGAGACGGTGCCGTACTTCATGGTCACCAACCTGGCGCGCACCCTCAAGGAGCTGAAGGAGCGCGACATCCGCGTCGTCGGCACCGCCGAGGACGCGCCGCGATCCATCTACGAGCTCGACCTCAGCGGGCCGCTGGCGCTGGTGTTCGGCGCCGAAGGCAAGGGCATGCGCCAGCTCACGGCGAAGACCTGCGACGAGCTGGTGCACCTGCCGATGCACGGCGCGGTCGAGAGCCTGAACGTCTCGGTCGCGAGCGGCGTCTGCCTGTACGAGGCGGCGCGACAGCGCCACGGAGGAGCCCGGCGATGACGATGACCGAAGTGCGCCACCCGCTGATCCGCCGCAAGGTGGGCCTGCTGCGCGCGGCCTGGGCGCGCTCGACGCCATCCCGAACGCCAAGGTCAGCGCTGGGCGACGCGGGAGACAGGATCTTCGGGACCCGTTAGGCAGGGCCGGGGAAGGCGGCCGACGGGTTTCCGCCTGAACGGTAGCCGGGCGGTCGGTTCACAGGGTTGACATTCGCCGCAGTTCGACGAGCATTGCGTCGCTCGAAAACCTGCCGTACACGTGGGGCGGCGGCCTAGGCCCGGGATTGCAAGCCCGGATCGCTGGCCGCGCGTCCCGGAAGGGGGAGTCGCGCGACGAGAAGGCGGCTCCTCGTGGACAAACGCTCGCAAACCGACTCGAGTCCGCGCAACTCAGTCTTGCAACCTGTTGGGAACATCATGAAGCACTGCAAGTCATTTTCATTCCTGTTGGCTGCCCTGATCGGGCAGGCCGCTTCGGCGCAGACGACGGATCCGTTCGTGGCGCTGGCCGTTCCTTCCGTCCCGGACACGGTCACGATCAGCACCTCGACCAACCAGCAGACGCCTTCGACCTACGTCGGCTACGTGGTCACGCTGACCAACAACCATTCGACGACGCTCAACGTCCTGCAGTTCAACGCTTCCACCGGCGTCTCGCCGTCGACGGGTTTGACCACGGCCGTGATCGAAAGCGCGGTCAATCAGGATCCGACGTTCCTCGCCAACTGCGGCATTTCGGGCTCGACGCAGGTCGCCTGTGACTTCTCCGCGTTGCCGCCCCTGAATCCGGGCGCCTCGCTGTCGTTCCCGGTGATCGTCAAGGTCCCGTCGTACACCGCCGGCGTGGTGTCTTCGGCGTCTATCAGCTTCACCTACAACGCGACGTTCAAGAACGGCAACACCAGCAGCTCGAACACCAACAGCTTCGGCAGCATCTCGAACACGACCACCACGCCGGTCGGGGCGCTTAGCAACGTCAAGGTCAGATCGCTCGTCGTCAAGAACGGCGGCAGTTTCTTCACCGGAAGCAACGGCCAGGCAAGCAGCTCGGACGTGTTCACGACTTCGGTGACCGTGCCTACGCTGACCACGACCCTCTACACGACGGCGGAGATCAACGAGTCGACCTTCCCGAGCTGCAACAACTTCAAGACCTGCTATCGCTCGGACATCACGATCCCGGGCACGTTCTCGCCGTACCTGACGATCCTGCTGCGCGAAGACTCGTCCAACATCAAGCCGGGCACGAAGATCGAGAGCGTCCTGATCGAGTACTTCCCGGCGGACGGTCCTTCGGTATTCATCGGCCTGTGCGCGAACGAGACGACGCCTACGGTGGGACAGCCCTGCATCGCCAAGCGCGTCTACTACAAGAACAAGTTCGTCGATGGCTGGACGCTCGACAAGGACGGCGACTTCGAATGGACGATCATCAGCTTGACGAACGGCGGCTACAAGATCAACTGATCGGCCGCTCGCTGCAATCGACCTCCGGGGGCCGCGCATGCAGATGCCGGCCCCCGGTCACGTCTGCGGGTGCCTGAGCTTGTCGAGTTCCCCGGCCCAGGCTCTGCCGCGCGCCGCCGAAACCACGTTGCCTTTCGCCTCGTAAAGGGCGATCGCCTCGCGCATCGCCCCGGCGGCGTCGTCGGTCTTGCCGGCCAGGCGCAGCACCTCGGCGAGCTCGGCCAGGGCGTCGGCTTGCAGTGCGGGTGCTTCGGTCCTTCGGACGAGCTCGAGCGCGGTACGGGCCAGTTCTTCGGCCAGCGCCGGATCGCCGGCGCGGGCCAGGATCGGCGCGCGAATCGAGCGCCACAGCGCTTGCGATTCCATGTCGTCGACGGCGGTGGCCGCCTCGGCCGCCCGAGACAAGGCGAGCGCCTCGTCGTCGCGCCCCTGGTCGCGCACGATCTTCGACAGCAGGGCCGCCATCGTCGAAAGGAAATAGGTCTCGCCGGCCGCCGCCAGGAAGGCGTAGTCGGCGCGGACCTCCGCCTCGGCCAGCGCCAGGTCGCCGCCCAGCAGCTCGACGCGCGCCAGGTCGAGTGCGGTCGAGGCGGCGTAGACACCTTGCCCGAGGTCGCGCAGCATCGCCCGGCCGCGCTGGTACAGCGACCGGGCGGCCTCGAGCTCGCCGTTCATCGCCTTCAGCTGGGCGAGGGTGCACATGATGCTGCGCTCGACCTGGCGATCGGCCAGGCCGGCGGCGATCAGCGCCTCGCACTGGGCGACGCCCTCCGGCACCGGCGTCGGCCCGTAGAGGGCGTTGATCGACAGGACCAGGCTGTTGCGGGTCACCATCTGCTCGTTGCCCGCGAGCCGCGCATGCGCGATCGATTGCTCCACGGCTTCGCTCGCCAAGCCGTAGCGGCCGGCGATGCCATGCACGAGCACGATCAGGCGCCAGGCGGTGGCGAGCTCGTTGTGTGCGTTCTCGCGCTCCAGCACCGGGATCAGCTCCTGGGCGCCGCGCAGCGTTTCCTCGCTCCAGGTCGCCTGCTGCTCGCCGCTATAGAGCCGCACCTGCATCTCGATCAGCCGGCTCCAGGCGTGCACCCGGTGGTCCGAGGCGCGCTCGGCCCGAAGCGTCGCTTCCTCGAGGATCGTCCGGGCGGCGGCGAAGTCGCCCACGGCGGTCAGCGTCTCGCCGAGCTCGGGCAGCAGCGCCACCCGGGTCGCGTCGTCTTCGGGCAGCAGGGCGACGGCGCGGCGGAAGAGATTGGCTGCCGCGTGCGTGTCGCCGCCGGCGAAGGCCCGCCGCGCCGCGCCCGAGAGGCGCAACGCCGCATCGTTGCCGATGGCCCGGCCTTCGTCGTCCAGCGTGCCGAGCTCGCGCAGGTAGTGATACGCCTGCTCGAGGTGGTAGCCGAGGATCGCCTGGAATTCGAGCGAGCGGTCGCGCTCGGCGTTGACCTGGTCGGCCCAGCGCACGAAGCCGACGTGCAGCCGGACGCGGGCGCGCTTGAGGAGGCCGTTGTAGATCGTGTCGCGCACGAGCTGGTGCTGGAAGCGATAGATCGGCTGCGCCTCGACCTCGCGCGACAGCCGGATGAACTGCTTGCGCGTCAGCGTGCCCATGTGTTCGCCGATCGCCGGACGAACCGAATCCGGCGCCAGCGACGCCACCGCTGGCTGCGCGAATTCGAGGCCGATCACCGAGGCCGGCTCGACCGCGGCGCGCTCGGCGCGGCCGAGGGCGTCGAGCCGGGCCTCGAGCAGCGCATGAATGGTCGGCGGCACCGCGATCTCGGCCTGCTCGCCGTTGCGGACCCAGCGCGTTCCTTCCTGTCGCAGCGCGCCGCTTTCG
Organism: Burkholderiales bacterium; assembly: GCA_031360885.1. Taxonomy (GTDB): domain Bacteria; phylum Pseudomonadota; class Gammaproteobacteria; order Burkholderiales; family Burkholderiaceae_C; genus Schlegelella_A. The sequence goes on from JANMCC010000321.1 coordinate 10,631, forward strand.
ATCAGCATCGAGAGCATCTGCTCGACGTAGAGCGGATTGCCCTCGGCGGCACGGACGATGCGCGACTCGACCTCCGGCGACAGCCCGGCCGAGCCCAGCAGGTTGGCCACGACTTGCGTCGACGCGGCGTCGCTCAGCGGCGGCAGCACGAGGCGCGTGGCCGACGCGCGCTCGGCCCATTGCGGATGCTCCTCGATCAGATCGGGGCGGGCCGTGGTCAGCAGCAGGATCGGCGCGCCGGCGGACGAATCGAGGATGTATTCGAGCGTGCTCAAGAACGCCGGCTCGGCCCAATGGATGTCGTCGATCAGCGCGACCACCGGCCCTTCTGCGGCCAGCTTCTCGAGAAACTTGCGCACCGCCCATTGCACCTCGAGCATGGGAAACGCCGCCGGGCTGAGGCCGGTGGCGGAGGCGAGGCGGTCGGCCATGTCCGCGTCGCCGACGAGCGCGAGCAGCTTCGCCCGGGCGGTCTCGGGCGAATCGCCGTCGGCCACGCCAGCAGCGGCGCCGACCATGCTGCGCAACGGCCAGAAGGTGATGCCGTCGCCGTAGGCCAGGCAGCGGCCGCGCAGCACGCGGGCGCCCACGGCGATCCTGTCGACCACTTCGTGCACCAGGCGCGACTTGCCAGCGCCGGCCTCGCCAATGACGGTGACGAGCCGCACCCGGCGCTCGACGACGACCTCGCCGTAGATCCGCGCCAGCGCGGCGAGCTCCTCTTCGCGGCCGACGATCGGCGTGTCGACGCGCCGCACGTTGCCGTCGATGCCGCGCGCCGAGATCAGCCGGTAGGCGACGACGCGTTGCGACTTGCCCTTCAGTTCGAGGGGCTCGACCGCCTCGACCTCGACCGCGTCGCGGACCAGCCGATACGTGGACTCGCCGACGTAAACCTCGTCTTCAGGGGCCGCCTGCTCGAGCCGCGCGGCCACGTTGACCGCGTCGCCGGTGGCCAGCTTCTGGTCGGCCGCCGGATCGTCGTTGGCGAGGACCTCTCCGGTGTTGATGCCGATGCGATTGCCGAGCGACACGCCGTGGCGCGCCATCAGGTCGACGTTGACCCGGCCGAGCGCGGCCTGCATCGCCATCGCCGCGCGCACTGCGCGCAGCGCGTCGTCCTCGTGGGCGCGCGGCAAGCCGAACACGGCGAGGATCGCGTCGCCGATGTATTTCTCGATCTTGCCGCCGTGGCGGATGATCTCCGCTGCCATCGCGGAGAAGTAGCGGTCCTTCACCTCGTGCATCGTTTCGGCATCGAGGCGCTCCCCCAACGCCGTCGAGCCTTTCAGGTCGCTGAAGACGATCGTGACGGTCTTGCGAACCTCTCGCGCCGGCAACGCGGGCGCCGCGGCCGCGGTCAGCGGGGCACCGCAATAGCCGCACAGGCGAAACTTCGCGGGATTTTCCTCGCCGCACTTCGGGCAATTCGTCATGAGTCCCAGTTCAGCCGAATGCAGTGAGCAGGCGGCCGCTCATCGCTGCAGCGAGTTCACTTCCTTCTCCCAGCGCTCTATTAGGCGCTTGCGCTCGGCCGCCTTGCCGAACTTCTCGAAGTCGTATTTCACGAGTCGCACGCTGTCGAGGGTCGGGATCTTCGGATCGACCTTGAAGGTCTTGTTCGCCGGGTACTGCAGCGAATTGGCCTTCGCGCCCAGGCTCTGCCCGGCCGGGCTCATCAGCCAGTCGTAGTACTTCTTCGCCGCCTCGCGGTTGCGCGCGCCCTTCACCAGAGCGATGCCGCCGATCTCGTAGCTCGTGCCTTCGCAAGGCGCCGCGCTCTTGACCATCGTGAAGCCTTGCTGGCGCTCGTTCTCGAAGCCGAAGATGAAGCTGAGGCCGATGCCGACCTCGCCCTTGGCGATGCTCTTGGCCTGCGCCGTGCCGCTGCGCGTGTACTGGGTGACGTTGCGGTGCAGCTTCTTCAGGTACTCGAACGCCGCGTCCTCGCCCATGAGCTGCACCAGGCCGGCCAGGATGGTGTAGCCGGTGCCGCTCGAGCCGGGGTGCGAGGTCTCGATCTCGCCCTTGTATTTCGGGTCGATCAGGTCCGACCAGCACTTGGGCGGCGGCAGGTTCTTCTTGCGCAGCACGTCCTCGTTCCAGCCGAAGCCGATGGCGCTGGTGTAGAAGCCGCCGACCAGGTTGCCGCTCATCGCGTACTGGCGCACCGCCCAGCCGTGCAGTTGGTCGAGGTACGCCGGGCGGTACGCCTCGAGCAGGCCGACCTCGGCGGCCTGCAGGAACGGATCGCCGGTGCCGCCCCACCACAGGTCGGTCTTCGGGTTCGCGGCTTCGGCGCGGATCTGCGCCAGCGCTTCGCCCGTGGCCTTTCGCACCTGCTGCACCTTGATGCCGGTCTGCGCCTGGAACTCCCTGGCGGCGAGCTCGCACCAGCTCTGGTCGGTGGAGCAGATCGCGACCACCTGCTGGCCCTGCGCCGCGGCGCCGCCGGCGAGGCACGAGGCCAGGCCGAGCACGGCGACCAGGCGCCGGAACGAGTCGAGGGTCATGTGGCGGCGCTCCTGGTTGCGACGCGCCGATTATCGACATGCGACCGCCGGAGCAGCGCTAGACCCAGCCGAGCGCGCCGACGAGCGCGCCGAGGCCCACCAGCCACATCGGGCTGAGCCTGGTGCGCACCATGACGCCCACGCTGACAAGCACCAGCGCGATGGTGCCGAGCGCGTGCGTGCTGTCGGTGGCATAGGGCGCCGCGAGCAGCCAGCCGGTGGCGACGAGCAGGCCGATCGTCAGCGGCGTGAGGCCGGTGGTGAAGGCGCGCACCCCGCGCGACTCCCTGCGGCTTGCGCCCCAGCGCGTGACGGCCAGCGTCAGCAGGGTCGAAGGCATCAGCGTGCCGACCATCGTCACCAGCGCGCCCAAGGGGCCGGCGACGCTCCAGCCCAGCGTGGCGACGAACAGCACGTTTGGCCCCGGCGCCGCCTGGGCGATGGCGATCGACGAGGTGAACTGGGCATCGCTGATCCAGTGGTGCTCGTCGACGATGTAGCGGTGCATGTCGGGCGCGGTCGTGATCGCCCCGCCCACCGCGAACAGGCTGAGCACCAGGAAGTGGCCGAACAGGCCGAGCAGGTCGGCCGACGACAGGGCCGTGGCGAACCAGCCGCTCATCGCCAGCGCCTCCAGGCGACCGCGATCGCCAGCGAGCCGAGGCCCGCCAGCACCCAGACCAGCGGCCAACGCATCAGCGCGATCAGGACGAAGGTGACGACCGAGAACGCCGCCGCCAGGGGCAGGCCGAGCCGGTTCGTGCGCAGCGTTCCCATCAGCCTGAAGGCGGTGGCGATGACCAGCCCGGCGGCGACCGCGCCCATGCCGCGCAGCGCGCCGGCGACGACGGCGACCTTCGAGAACTCGGCGTAGGTGGCGGTGAGCATCAGGACGATGACGAGCGGCACCGCCAGCATGCCGCCCATCGCCGCCAGCGCGCCGCGCCAGCCGAAGAAGCGGTCGCCGAACATCAGCGCCAGGTTGACGACGTTGGGTCCCGGCAGCACCTGCGCCAGGGCCAGCATCTCGACGAACTGCTGCCGGGTCAGCCAGTGCCGGCGCTCGACCAGCTCGTTCTGGGCGACCGCCAGCACGCCGCCGAAGCCCTGCAGCGCGAGGCGGTTGAACGTGAAGAACAGCTCCGTGGGCGACGCCGGCTGCGCCAATGCAGGCTCGGCCGGCGCGGCTGCCGTGCTCATGCGACGGCTCGCTTCGCCGCGCGAGTCGCCCACACGCTGACCGCGGCGCAGGCGACGAGCCAGCCCAGCCCGGCATAGCTGAGCGCGCCGTAGCCGCGGTGCGCCACCAGCCAGCCCCCGCTCGACGCGCCGACCGCCTGGCCGAGGTAGATGGCCGACGTGTTGAGGGCGAGAAGAGCCGAGGCGAGCGCAGGCGCCGCCGCGCTGAGCCGGGCCTGCTGCGCCGAGTTCGACGAAAAGCAGCCGAACGCCCAGGGCGCGATCGCCAGGCCGATGCCGAGCACGTTCGAGGCCAGCGGCCAGGCGGCGAACGACGCCACCATCAGGCAGACCATCGCGGTCGCCGCCGCGTGCGCGCCGATTCGGTCGATGAAGCGCGCCAGCGCGATGTTGCCGATCACCCCGAAGACGCCGAACCAGATCAGCAGCAGGCTCGACTGCGCGGTCGTGGCGTGGAGGACGTCGCGGAAGTACGGCGTGAAGTAGGCGAACAGCGTGAACTGGCCGGCGCCGAAAAGAAACGTGACGGCGACGATCGCCATCAGGCTGGGGGTCGCGAAGGCGTGCTTCCAGGCGGCGAACGAGACCGCCGGGGGCCGCACGCCGTCGGGCATCGCAAGGTACACCCAGGCCGCGGCCAGCAGCGAAAGCGCGGCGATGGCGGAGAAGGCGTAGCGCCAGCCGAAGGTCTCGCCGACCCAGTTCGCCATCGGCAAGCCGAGCACCGAGGCGAGCGACCAGCCGACGAAGATGAAGGCGATCGCCCGTCCGCGATGCTCGGGCGCAGACATGAAGCCGACCGCCGCGCCGGCCTGCGGCGTGAACACCGCCGCGCCGAGCATGGTGACAGCGCGCAACGGCAGCAGGGCCGCATAGCTCGGCATCGCCGCACAGAGCGCGTGGCCCACCGCGTAGCCGAGGAGCGAGAAGGCGAGGAGCTTGCGCCGGTCGAAGCCCGAGACCCAGCCGGCGAGCAGCGGGGCGCCGAAGCAGACCGTCGCGGCGCCGACCGCGAACAGCTGGCCGGCCAGGGCGATCGAGATTTGCAGCGACTCGGCCAGGTCGTTGAGCGTGCCGGGCACGACCATGATCCCGCAGCCGATGACGAAGTTGCCGAACAGCAGCGCCCAGCGTACCTGGGCGTGCTGCGGAGCGGGAACCACGGCCGGGCTCGCCGCCGTCACCGACGCCGGCCCGTCATCGATGGACCTTCAGCGCTTCCGGATTGACGATGTGGGTCGGGCTGCCGGCGATGAAGTTGACGACGTTGGCGAAGGCTGCCTCGAAATAGAGCTCGTAGCTGTCCTGCTCGACGTAGCCGATGTGCGGCGTGCAGACCGCGTTCTCGAGGCGCAGCAGCAGGTGGCCCTGGAGGATCGGCTCGCTTTCGAAAACGTCGACCGCGGCCATGCCGGGGCGGCCGCGGTTGAGCGCCGAGACCAGCGCGCCTTCCTCGATCAGCTCGGCGCGCGAGGTGTTGACCAGCAAGGCGGTCGGCTTCATGCGCGACAGCGCCTCGAGCTTGACGACGCCGCGGGTCGAGTCGTGCAGGCGCAGGTGAAGCGAGAGCACGTCGGCGATCTCGAAGAACGACTCGCAGCTCGCCGCCGCCTCGTGCCCTTCGGCCACGGCGCGGTCGCGCGCGCCCTCGCTGCCCCAGACGATGATCTTCATGCCGAAGGCGCGGCCGTAGCCGGCGACGAGCTGGCCGATCTTGCCGTAGCCCCAGATGCCTAGCGTCTTGCCCTTCAGCACCATGCCGAGGCCGAAGTTCGGCGGCATCGACGCCGCCTTCAGGCCCGACTGCTGCCAGGCACCGTGTTTGAGGTTGCCGATGTACTGCGGCAGGCGGCGCATCGCCGCCATGATCAGCGCCCAGGTCAGCTCGGCGGGCGCCACCGGCGAGCCAGGGCCTTCGGCGACGGCGATGCCGAGGCGGGTGCAGGTTTCGATGTCGATATGCGATCCGACCCGGCCGGTCTGCGAGATCAGCTTGAGCTTGGGCAGCTTCTCCAGCAGCTGCTTGGGAAAGTGCGTGCGCTCGCGGATCAGCACCAGCACCTCGGCATCGCGCAGCCGCACCGAGAGCTGGCCGATGCCCTTGACCGTGTTGGTGAAGACCTTGGCGTTGAGCTGCTCGAGGATCGCTGCGCACTTGAGCTTGCGCACCGCATCCTGGTAGTCGTCGAGGATGATGATGTTCACGGGAACGGTCAGGTGGCCGAGGCCCTTCGCACCGGGCCCTGAACCCATTGTGCACGGCTCGCGCGCCCCGGGTAGCATGGTCTATTCGAACGATCAAGGAGACTTCATGGCGATCTCGATGCACACGGCCAGCGTGCCCGTCTTCGTGCGCATGCTCGGCAACATCGACGGCTGGCTCGACAAGGCCGAGGCCCACGCCGCCGAGCGCAAGTTCGAGCCCTCGGTCTACCTCACGACCCGCCTCGCCCCCGACATGCTGCCTTTCACGCAGCAGATCCAGATCGCCTGCGACGCGGCCAAGTTCTGCATCGCCCGGCTGTCGGGCACGGAAGCGCCGAAGTTCGAGGACAACGAGACGACGCTCGCCGACCTGCGCCAGCGGATCAGGAAGACGATCGACTATGTGCAGTCGGTGCCCGCGGCGCAGGTCGACGGCAGCGACGACCGGGAGATCTCGGTGCCGCGCCGCGCCGGGCCGATCCTGATGAAGGGCGAGATGTACCTGAAGCACTTCGTCCTGCCGAACTTCTTCTTCCACGTCACCACGGTGTACGCGCTGCTGCGCCACAACGGCGTGAACCTGGGCAAGAGCGACTTTCTCGCCGGGCTGACGACGGCCGCCTGAGCGGTCGCGGCCCTTCGGTCGCGCCGTCTGCCGATCAGCTGCGGTCGCGGCGGGGAAAGTGCAGGTCCAGCTCGGCCAGGCGACCGGCGGCCCGGGCCTGGTCGTGGCGGCACGCCACCAGGCTGAAGACTTCTTCGCGGAAATGCCAGAGCTCGTGCAGCGAGCGGGCGACGGCGATGCGCGAGCGCAGCTCGATCCCCCGCGCGGTACGAACGTCGCCGAGCGCTTCGTCGAAGTCGAGGCGGGCCGCGGCCAGCGCCTCGCCGCGGCTGCGCTCGCCGAGGCGGCGAATCCAGGCGGTGTGGCGCACCCGGGCGAGCGGTGGCAGGCTTTCCGAGCGCGGGGCCGAGCCGTCCTGCACCGCCGACGGCAGGTAGGAGCTGAGCAGGCGCTTGAGGGCGGGGGCAGGCATGGGGCGCTGGGTTCGGCCGGAGCGGACCGAGCGACCATTCTTCCGGGAGGCCGGCGGATCGAAGGCGCGAAAAGCGAGCCTTTGCCCGGCCAGTTTCCGCCCCGGCGGCGCGCCCTGCGCCGGTGACCACGCCCTATATCGCGCCGAAGGTCGCCTTGCGCTCGGCGGTGTACTTCCACCACGGCGCTGCGGGGGCGCCGCGCATGAAGTCGGTGGCGGCCATCAGGGTGTCGAGGACGCAGGGATCGTGGCGCTCGCCGGTCTTCTCGCACAGCGCGCGGTAGAGCAACCACGCGTCCTTGTCGCGCAGGTCGGCGGGACGCTCGATGCCGATCAGGCGCAGGTCGGCGGCGATCGCCGGGCCGACGTTGGGCAGTTGCTCCAGCCTCAGGCACTCGGCCGCGCTCGCGGCCTTGGGCGACTTGATGACCACAGGGGCCTACATGAGCATGTTGTTTCGGATCAGGCCGACGGCGAGGCCTTCGATCTCGAAGCCGTCGCTCGGGCGGACGACGATGGGCTCGAAGTCTGGGTTCTCGGGCAGCAGCTCGATCGTTCCGCGGCTGCGCCGGAAGCGCTTGACGGTGACGTCGTCGCCGAGGCGGGCGACGACGATCTGCCCGTTCTTCGCCTCGCTGGCCTTCTGCACCGCGAGCAGGTCGCCGTCCATGATGCCGGCGTCTCGCATGCTCATGCCGCGCACCTTGAGCAGGTAGTCGGGCCGGCGCGAGAACAGGCTCGCCTCCATGAGGTAGGTCTGGTCGATGTGCTCCTGCGCCAGGATCGGGCTGCCGGCAGCGACCCGGCCGATCAGCGGCAGCGAGAGCTGCGCCAGGCTGGGAAGAGGCAGCGAGTACTGCTTGCCGCGGGCCAGGTGCAGCGCGCGCAGCGTGTCAGACTGCAGCCGTATGCCTCGCGACGTGCCGCCGATCAGCTCGATCACGCCCTTTCTCGCCAGTGCCTGGAGGTGCTCCTCGGCCGCGTTGGCCGACTTGAAGCCGAGCTCGTTGGCGATCTCGGCCCGGGTGGGCGGGGCGCCGGTGCGCTCGATTGCGCTTTGCACCAGGTCGAGAATCTGCTGCTGGCGGTCGGTGAGTTTGGGCATCTCGTTCATGCGCGCCTCCGGCGTTGGCTCTGAGTTCGGCTCAGGCTGAATTTCCATCCAGCGCTGTATTTTCATCCAGTCCGGGAAATAATGCAAAGCCCCGCGCAAAACACCGTCGTCGTCCTCGGCACCGGCGGCACGATCTCGGGCAGCGCTGCCTCCCCCGACGACAATCTCGGCTATGTCGCCGGCACGGTCGGTGTCGAAGCGCTGGTCGCTTCGGCGCCCGGCCCGGCCGGGGTGGCGGTCGAGAGCGAGCAGATCGCCCAGCTCGACAGCAAGGACATGGATTTCGCCACCTGGCGAAGGCTGGCGGAACGGGTGGCGCACCATGCGGCGCGGCCCGAGGTGGCGGGCATCGTGATCACGCACGGCACCGATACGCTCGAGGAAACCGCCTGGTTCCTGGCGCGGATCGTGGCCGTCGCCAAGCCGGTGGTGCTGACCGGGGCGATGCGGCCGGCGACCTCGCGCGAGGCCGACGGGCCGGGCAACCTCGCCGACGCGATCGCGGTCGCCTCGCAGGCCGGGCGGGCTGGCGTCGTCGTTGCCTTCGCAGGCCAGGTGCATACGGCCCACTACGTTCGCAAGGTGCATCCGTCCCGCCTCGACGCGTTCGCTTCCGGCGACGCGGGGCCGCTCGGGCGGCTGGAGGGGGGGCGGCTCGCCTCGGCGCGCCCGTGGCCGCAGGAAGCCGCGCTCGGGCTCGGCGTGCTGCCCGCGGAAGGGGCAGCCTGGCCGTGGGTCGAGATCGTGAGCAGCGCGGCCGGCGTCGACGGCCGGGCGGTCGACGCGCTGGTGGACGCGGGCGTGGACGGGCTGGTGATCGCCGCAACCGGCAACGGCTCGGTACACCACGTGCTGGCCGCAGCGCTCGCGCGGGCCGTCCTGCAGCGACCCGTCGCGATCCTGCGGGCGACGCGTTGTCTCGACGGCGCTGTCGCCGAACGGGACGAGGCGGAATCCTTTCCCTCCGCCGGCGACCTCACGCCGGTGAAGGCGCGGGTCGAGCTGCTTCTGCGGCTGCTGCAGGCGAGGGCGCGGGCCGCGAACCGGGGCTAGACGACTTCGAGCGAGACCTCTACGTTGCCGCGGGTCGCGTTCGAATACGGGCAGACCTTGTGGGCAGCGTCGACGATTCCTTGGGCCTGTGCCTTGTCCATGTCGGGGATGTGCACCTTGAGCCAGACCTGGATGCCGAAGCCCTGCGGAATCTTGCCGATGCCTACGCTGGCGTCGATCGAGGTGGCGTCGGGGAGCTTGATCTTCTGCATGCCGGCCACGGCCTTCATCGCGCCGATGAAGCAGGCCGAGTAGCCGGCGGCGAAGAGCTGTTCCGGGTTGGTGCCGACGGCGCCGTTGCCGCCCAGTCCCTTGGGCGTGGTGAGCTTCAGGTCGAGCACGCCGTCGTCGGACTTCGACGTGCCTTCGCGGCCGCCGGTGGAGGTGGCGTGGGCGGTGTAGAGAATGACTTCGGGCTTGATGGTCATGGTTTGTCCTGAGGGGTGGAGGGGTTCAGCCGACCGATTCTGCTATGCCGTCGAGTTGCGTGCTGAGCTCGAGCCAGCGCGCCTCGAGCTGCTCGATCTGCTCGAGGATCGTCTTCAGGCGCCTGCCTCGCTCCGCGAGCCTGGCGGTGTCGACCTCCGGCTCGGCGAGGCCGGCCTCGAGCGCGTCGCGCTCGGCGAACAGCACGCCGAGCTTGTTGTCGATGCGGTTGACCTCCTGGCGCAAGGGCTTGGCCGCGTCGCTGCGCTGCTGGCGGGCCTGGGCGGCGGCCTTGCGGTCGTCGCGCGTGTTGCCGGCCGCAGCCGCGGTCGACGTTGCCGGCGTCGGCGCGGGCGCCGCCTTCTGCTCGCGGGCCTCGGCGCGTGGCGCGGCACGCGGCGCGTTCGCCTCCTGACGGGCGGCCTTCGCGGCCGCTCTGGACTGGTCGAGCAGCCAGCGCTGGTAGTCGTCGAGGTCGCCGTCGAAAGGCTCGATCGCCCCCTTGGTGACCAGCCAGAACTCGTCGCAGACCTCGCGCAGCAGGGCGCGGTCGTGGCTCACCAGCATCACCGTTCCCTCGAACTCGTTGAGGGCCACGCTCAGCGCCTCGCGCGTCGTCAGGTCGAGGTGGTTGGTCGGCTCGTCGAGGAGCAGCAGATTCGGCCGTTGCCAGACCAGCATCGCCAGCACCAGCCGCGCCTTCTCGCCGCCCGAAAGCGTGCCCACGGGCTGCGCCACCATCTCGCCGATGAAGCGGAACGAGCCGAGGAAGTCGCGCAGCTCCTGCTCGCGCGCCGGCGGGCCGAAGTCGCGGGCCAGGCGCACCATGTGCATCAGCGGCCCGTCGGCAGGCGAGAGCACGTCGAGCTCCTGCTGCGCGAAGTAGCCGATCTTCAGACCCTTGCCGGCGGTGATGGTGCCGGCGAGCGGCGGCAGCGCGCCGACGATGGTCTTCACCAGCGTCGACTTGCCCTGGCCGTTGGCGCCGAGGATGCCGATGCGCTGGCCGGCGAGGACCGAGCGGTCGATGTCGTCGACGACTCGCTTCTCGCCGTGCTCGGCGGAGAGGTAGCCGCAGGCGACGTCGGCGAAGGCG
>JANMCC010000347.1:0-2098 GCA_031360885.1 Burkholderiales bacterium
GCGAAGGTGCGCAGCGGAATCGAGCGGTTGCGGTCGTTCTTGTGATGCGCGTTGCCCGACCAGACCAGGCCGACGCGCGGCTTGTCCTTCGGCCCGAGGCGCGCCTGCCATGCGGCGAGCCGTGCGGCGAAGTGCGGACCGGAGGCGTGGAGGTAGGCGCCGCCGCCGGGGATCGATTGCAGCGAGGTGCCGAGGGCGAGCGGCAGGCTGAGCAGCGGGCAGTGGAAGTCGAAGCGCGGCGGCGTCTCGCCCGGCACCAGCAGGCGCTCGACGCCCGCCAGCCCCTGTAGCAGGGGCACGAGCGGCGGCTGCACGCGCAGCAGAACCTTCGCCCCCTGCTCCGACAGCACCTTCGCATAGCGGCAAAACTGGATCGTGTCGCCCAGGCCCTGCTCGGCGTAGAGCATGACCGTCTTGCCCGCGAGCGGCTCGTTGCCGAGCCAGATCGGCTCGCTGAACTGGCGCGCCGGCGGCGCCTCCGAGTTGTTCTGCCAGCGCCATTCGTATTTCGGCCAGCCGCCGGGAAGGTCGCCCAGCACCAGGCGCGACAGGCTCTCGTTGAGATAGACCGCCTCGTAGCCGGGCTTGATCTCGAGGGCGCGCTGGTAGGCGGCGAGCGCCTCATCGTGCCGGGCGAGCTCCTGCAGGGCGTTGCCGCGATTGGCGTGGGTGTCGGCCAGGTCGGGCCGCAGTTGCAGGGAACGGTCGTACGCGGCCAGCGATTCGTCGAAGCGGTCCAGCTCCTGGAGAACGAGGCCACGGTTGCTCAGGGCCTCGGCGAAGTCGGGCTTGGCCTGCAGCGCGCGGTCGAACGCGGCCAGCGCATCGAGCGGCCGCTTCAGGTCGCGCAGCACCAGGCCGAGGTCGTTGACCAGGTCGAGGTTGCCGGGCTCGGCGGCGAGCGCGCGCTCGAAGCTGGCGAGCGCTTCGTCGAGCCGCTTCGCCTCGCGCAGGATCCGGCCCTTCTGGATCCATGCCGCCGTCAGCTCGGGGGCGAGCTGCACGACCTGCTCGTAGCCGGCCAGCGCCTCGGCCGGGCGACCGAGCTGAAGCAGCGCGCCGGCGCGGTGGCTGAGCGCCGCGGGATAGTCGGGCCGCGCACGCAAGGCGGCGTCGAAGCTGGCCAGCGCCTCGGCCGGCCGGTGCGCGCCGAGCAGCGCGATGCCGCAGTTGTAGTGCGCCTCGGGATGGGCGGGATCGATCGCGATCGCCCGGCGATAAGCGGCGATCGCCGCGTCGAGTTGGCCGCGATGCAGGTTCAGGTTGCCCGACAGCGAGTGAAGGTCGGCCGCCTCGGGCAGCTGGACGATGCCCTTGTCGACCACTGCGGCCGCTGCGGCCATGTTGCCCGACTGGACGTGCGCCTGGCAGAGCCGGACGTACGCATCGACCACGCCGGGGTCGAGCGCGACGATCGCCTCGAGGTGGCGTATCGCCTCCGGCAGCCGCCCCCGGTCCTGCAGCGTCAGCGCCAGCAGGTAGTGACCATCGATGGCGCGCGGGTCGAGCCCGAGCGCCGACTCGAGCGCGGCGATCGCGGCCTCGGCCTGGCCCTGCTCGCGCAGCGCGTAGCCGAGCGGCAGGTACGCCGCCGCGTCGCCGGGGTCGGCCTCGATCGCCGCGCGGTAGCAGCGGGTCGCCTCGGCCAGCTTGCCGGCGGCGAGGAAGGCCTCGCCCTCGGCCTTCAGGGCGGCGCTGCGCTCACGAGAAGGCGGCGATTGCGGCGGCGACGCTTTCGGGCCGGCGCCGGCGGGCCGCAGCAGCCCCTTGATGCGATCGAACATCGGCGGCTCAGGACTTCTTCGCCGCCGCCGTTCCGAGCTTGAGCATCAGCCAGTGCGTCAGCTGGTCGACGTATTCGGCGTCGTAGCCCTTGTCGCGCAGGGTCCACTTGAAGCGGTTGCCGAGCTGCGCCGTCTTGTAGGCGTTGAGCTTGTGCTCGGCCTTGAAGCGCACGACGTGCTGCTCAAGCTGGTGCAGCATCGCCTCGTGCTTCCTGGCGACCATGCGCTTGCCGAGCTTGCCCTCGACCGGGGTTCTCTCGATCAGCATCTCCGCCAGGGTCGTACCGAATTTGCCCGCCTCGCGCGCATCGAAC
>JANMCC010000018.1:0-4210 GCA_031360885.1 Burkholderiales bacterium
GGTGCGGTAGCCGATCGCCTCGGCCCGGAAGTCGTTCTCGCGGATCGCCTGGAGCACGCGGCCGAACGGCGAGTTGACGATGCGCAACAGGGCCAGCACGAGCGCCAGGGCGACGAAGAAGATCAGGTAGTAGGTGAGGAAGCGGCCGTCGATCGAGGCGCCGAGGACCGGGCCGCTCGCGTACTCGGTGCCCGGCTGCAGGGCCGCCGGCACCTTGAAGGTGAGCCCGTCCTCGCCGCCGGTGAACTCGGAGAGTTGCGAGGCCAGCGTCAGGAACGCGGAGGCGACCGCGAGCGTGATCATGGCGAAGAAGATCGCCTTGACGCGCAGGCTAAACAGGCCGATCAGGAACGAGAGCACGGCCGAGAGCACGAGCGCGGCGAGGGCGCCTGTGGCGAGCGAGCCCCAGGTCGGCCCGAGCCGGGTGCTGGCGATGGCGATGCCGTAGGCGCCGATGCCGAAGAACATGGTGTGGGCGAAGCTGACGATGCCGGTGTAGCCGAGCAGCAGGTCGAAGCTCGCCGCGAGCACGACGAAGACGATGATCTTGGCGGCCACGTTGAGCGCCTTGGTGCCGGGAAAGATGAAGGGCGTGAGCGCCAGGCCGACGACGATCAGCAGGAGCACGAGCGCCAGCCAGCGGTTGCGCGGGCGGTCGTGGGAGAGCAGGCGGTCGAGCATGGTCGGCGCCCTATCGGCTGGTCACGGGGTACAGGCCCTGCGGCCGCCAGATCAGCACCGCGACCATCAGGCCGATGCTCGAAAACATCGTCAGCTTCGGCGCGAGAAAGCCCACGTAGTTGGTGAGCAGGCCGACGACGAGCGCGCCGACCAGGCAGCCGAGCGTGGAGCCGAGGCCGCCGATGATGATGACGATGAAGAGCAGCACGTTGACCTGGCCGCCGATCTGCGGCACGACGATCTGCTGGTTCATGCCCCAGAGGGCGCCGCCGAGGCCGGCGAGCGCCGAGCCGGCGGCGAACACGCCGACGAACAGGCGCCGGATGCGGTAGCCGAGGCTTTCGACCATCTCCCGGTCCTGCACGCCGGCGCGGATCAGCAGGCCGATCTTGGTCCGGTTGAGCATGTAGAGCAGCGCGACCAGCACCACCAGGCCGACCGCCACCGCGACCAAGCGGAACTTCTCGACCGCGGCGTCGCCGATCAGCACCGAGCCGCGCAGCGCCTCGAACGGGGGCAGCGGAATCTGCGCCGGCCCCCAGACGACCTTGATCAGCTCCTCGCCGACGATCGCGCCGCCGATCGTCACCAGGATCTGCTTCAGGTGCTGGCCGTAGACCGGGCGGACGATGACGCGCTCGAAGCCGAGGCCGAAGGCGCCGCCGAGCAGCATCGCCGCGAGCATGGCCAGGCCCACCGCGGCGAGCGTCGGCGCGAGGCTGCCGGCGCTGGTCCAGCCTAGCGTCGCGGCGAACACGCTGGTGGTGATGTAGGCGCCGAGGGCGATGAACAGGCTGTGGCCGAAATTGAGCACGTCCATCAGGCCGAACACCAGCGTCAGGCCCGAGGCGGCGATGAAGACGATCATGCCCATCGCCAGGCCGGCGAAGGTGAGCGTGAGCCAGGTCGAGCTCGAGCCGACGGCGGGCCAGGCGGCCAGGGCGATCACCGCGAGCAGGATCAGCGGCACGAAGTCGAAGCGGGTCTTCGGCAGCGCCTCGGCGGCGGCGGGGAGCGCGGTGGCGGTCGATGCATCGGTCATCACGGTCCTCTCACTGGTGCGTGGCGAGCGAGAGACCGAGCAGCTTGTGCTGCAGCGACTCGTCTGCGGCCAGCTCGGCCATCGCGCCGCGGTGGACCACGCGGCCGTCGTCCATCACCGCGACCGTGTCGCCGAGCGCCCTGGCCATGGCGAAGTTCTGCTCGACCAGCAGCACCGTGGTCGCGGTCGACTTCAGCTCGCGCAGCGCGGCGATCAGGTTCTGCACGATCGCCGGCGCCAGGCCCTTGCTCGGCTCGTCGATCAGCAAGAGGCGCCGCGGCTCGACCATGGCGCGGGCGATCGCCAGCATCTGCTTCTGCCCGCCCGAGAGCTTGCCGGCCGGGTAGAGCCAGAACTTCTTCAGCGCCGGGAACAGGCCGAACAGCCACTCGAGGCGGGTGCTGTCGAGCTCGTCGGCGCTCTTCGCCTGGCGCGCGGCGAGCAGCATGTTCTCGCGCACCGTCAGGTCGGCGAAGATGCCCATGTTCTCCGGCACGTAGGCGATGCCGAGCTGGGCGATCTCGGGCGTGCGCGGCGCCTCGCCGGCGTCGCCCGCGGCGGCCGGGCCGCCGATCCGCCGGCCGTCGAACACGACCTTGCCCTCGGACGCGCTCCACAGGCCCATGATCGTGCGCAGCGTCGTCGTCTTGCCGGCGCCGTTCCTGCCGAGCAGCATCGTCACCTGGCCCGTCGGCACCTCGAAGTCGACGCCGTGCAGGATGTGATACGCGCCGATGTGCGTGTGCACGCCGGAAAGCGAGAGCAAGGGCGGGTTCACGCGTCGCCCCTCACCCCTGCCTCTCCCCGTCCGGGGAGAGGGAGATGACTTCACTCCCTCTCCCGCTTGCGGGAGAGGGCTGGGGTGAGGGCTCGGGCGAAAGCCCGAGATACGCCTCCTGGACGATCGGCGAGGCGATCACCGCCTCCGGCTCGCCGTCGGCGACGAGCTTGCCGTTGTGCAGCACGACGATCCGGTCGGCGAGCTCGCGCACCACGTCCATCTTGTGCTCGACCAGCAGGATGATCTTGTCGGCCTCGGCCTTCAGGCCGCGGATCAGGTCGAGGATCACCGGCACGTCGTCGACGCTCATGCCGGCGGTCGGCTCGTCGAACATGTAGACGCCCGGCTCGAGGGCGATCAGCATCGCCACCTCGAGCTTGCGCTGGTCGCCGTGCGGCAGGCTGGCCGCCCGCGCGTCGGCGCGGTCGCCGAGCGCGACCCGCTGCAGCAGCTCGCGGGCTCGTGCCAGCGTGCCGCGGTGGTCGAGCCAGACCCGCCAAAGGTCGAGCCCGTGCTTCCTGCGCGACTGCACCGCGAGGCGCACGTTTTCGAGCACCGAGAGGTTGGGAAAGAGCTGCGTCAGCTGGAACGCGCGGCCGAGGCCGCGGTGGGTACGCTCGGACACCGGCTCGTTCGTGATGTCGCTGCCGTTCAGCCGCACCGAGCCGGCGCTCGCGCGCAGCTGGCCCGAGATCAGGTTGAAGTAGGTGGTCTTGCCGGCGCCGTTCGGGCCGACGATCGCCGTCAGCGTGCCCGGCTTGAAGGCAGCGCTGACGCGGTCGACGGCGACGTGGCCGCCGAAGCGGATCGTAAGGTCCTGGGTCTCGAGCATGGCCGAAGCACTGCCATGCGTTGTCTCGCCGCGCGCTCGATCAGCGCTTGTTCTTGATCGGGACGTCCATCTCTTCCGGCTTGATCTCGCGCACCAGCTCGGGCACGCCCCAGGCGAACGCCGGGTCGTTCTTGATCCGGGTGTGGAACATCGACTGCATCGCCTGGTGGTCTTCCTTGCGGAAGGTCATCTTGCCCTTGGGCGTCATGAAGCTCATGCCTTCCATGGTGGCGATCAGCTTGTCGGTGCCGGTATCGCCATTGGTCTTCTTGAAGGCCTCGACCAGCGCGATGCCGGCGGCCATGCCGCCGGCGGTGAAGAAGTCGGGCGGCGACTTGAACCTGGTGTAGTGGTTGGCGACCAGCCACTCGTTGACCGGGTTCTTCGGCAGGCCGAAGTAGTAGTAGGTCGCGCCTTCCATGCCGGCATAGGGCTTGTACGCGACCATCGCCGGCAGGATGTTGCCGCCGGCGGCAACCTCGATGTTGTAGCGCTTCAGGTCCATGTCGGCGACCTTGAGCGGGTTGCCGGCGCCGGCCCAGTAGAAGTAGATGATCTTGCGGCCGGGCTTGTCCTTGAGCGCGTCGATGATGCGCTGGCCGCCGGCGGTGAAGTCGCTGGTGTTGACCGGCAGGTACTCCTCGTGGACCACCTTGGCCTTCTTCAGCGAATCCTTGAACGCCTTGATGCCGTCGCGGCCGAACGCGTAGTCCTGCGCCAGGGTGGCGATCGTGACGCCGTCCTTGTCGAGCGCGACGGCGTTGGCGATCGCGTCCTGCGAGCTGTTGCGGCCGGTGCGGAAGATGTACTTGTTCCACTTGTCGCCGGTGATCGAGTCGGCGACCGCGGGCTCGACCAGCAGGATCTTCTTGTA
>JANMCC010000033.1:0-12362 GCA_031360885.1 Burkholderiales bacterium
CGCATGACGCGCCTGCCAGACCAGCGCCGACGATCGCCACCCGGATCTCGGAAGGATCGAGCTTCATGGGGTCAACTCGAGGCCGGCTCGCCTGTCGGGGGAGGCCTGCCGGCGGTATGCGGCAATCTCGCGAGAGCACACCGGACAGCCACCGTCGAAGTACACCGTCAGCGGGCTGTGAGAGTTCGTCTGGTCCATGGCGAAAGCATAGCGCCGCTTTGCTCAATGAAACGCTTATGTCTCGACAAATACAGCTTAGAAACGCAGAATAGCGTTTCAACAAAGCATCAGGCTATCAAACATGCCCCCAAAACACCCGCCGATCTCGCCTGTCACAGTTGCCTCGAGGGCTGACGATTTGCCGCAGGCTCCGAGACAGCTGCGCAGCGGCACCGCCGCACGCTTGGCGGGCCTGTCGGCCTCGACGCTGCGAATCTGGGAGCATCGCTACGGCGTCGTGTCGCCTCCCAAGTCGTCATCGGGACAGCGAAGCTATTCGATGTCCGACGTACAGCGTTTGCGGCTCATTCGGCGACTGACGTTGGAAGGACACGCCATCGGGACGGTGGCGAAGCTGAGCGTCGACGAGCTCTTGCAGTTGTCGCCTGGGGCGCAGATGTCCTCGTCGGGGATTCAACGCGTCGCCGTGGTGGGTCCCGCGCTGGCGCAAAAACTGGATGGCCGACTTCGGCCGCCCGCTGCGCACGTCTACGAGGATCTGGCGCATGCCGAAAGGGAAGTCGCGCGATCGGGCGCGGTGGACGTGCTCGTGATCCAGGTCGCTTCGCTGCAGCCGACGACGACCCATCGCGTGCTGGCCCTGCGGGTCAACCTGCCTGCCTTGAAGGTCATCGTTGTCTATTCGTTTGGAACCGAGGCCGCAGCGGACGAGCTTCGTTCCGAGGGTGTGACGGTGTATCGCGATCCGGTGGCCGGCAAGGAGCTCGCCAAGATCATCGCCGCAGCGAGGCCAGTCCCCGAGCCCACGGTCAGTGCCATTGAAGCGAGCCCCAGGCTGTACAGCGACGCCGAGCTGGCCTCGCTGTCGGAGATGCCCTCCCAGGTCGCCTGCGAATGCCCGCGACATCTTGCCGAGATCGTGACGTTGCTCGTCGGCTTCGAGGCGTACAGCGCCGAATGCGTGTCTCGCGGCCCCTCGGACGCTGCGCTCCACCGACACCTCTACGACGTGACGAGCGTTGCGCGAACGATGTTCGAACAGGCGCTTGCGCGTGTCGTGGTCGATGAAGGCCTCGTCGTGTGAGCGCCGCAGCGACCGTCGTCGCAAGCCGGCAACCTTGGGATCGAAGAGGGAATGGGCCTGCGCATCAGCCGCGTCGTCAAAGTGGCTTTGTATAGGTTCTGACTACCCAAGAGCTATACGACAACTATCCTCGGCACTCCTTCACTTGGACTCTGCCGTCATGGACTCGATCTCCCCCGGGCAATTCAGCCTCGTATACAACGCGTTCTCCTTCACGATTGCCGTGATGGGCGCGGCGTCGGTCTTCTTCTTCCTGTCGCGCTCGCAAGTGACTCCGCCCTACCGAACGGCGCTCACCGTCACCGGCCTCGTGACGCTGATCGCGCTTTACCACTACCTGCGAATCTTCAACAGCTGGGAAGGCGCATACGCCCTGGTCGATGGCGCGATGAAGCCTACCGGGGTCCGGTTCAACGATGCATACCGGTATGTCGACTGGCTGCTGACGGTGCCGTTGCTGCTGGTGGAGCTCATCCTCGTGATGCGTTTGTCACGCGCTGAAACGAGCGCCAAGGCAACCAAGCTCGGCCTGCTCGCCGCCCTGATGGTGGTGCTCGGCTACCCCGGCGAGATTTCATCCGATCCCGGCACGCGCTGGATGTGGTGGGGCCTCGCGATGATCCCGTTCCTCATCATCGTCTACGACCTGTTCGTCGGTTTGAAGAATTCGATCGCCTCGCAGCCCCAAGGTGCTCGGGGGTTGATCAGTGCAGCTCGCTGGCTGACCGTGGTGTCCTGGTTGTTCTACCCGGTGGTGTTCGTGTTCCCGATGATCGGATTCACGGGCGGTGCCGCGACCGCCGCAGTGCAGGTCGGCTACACGGTGGCGGACGTCGTGGCGAAGGCCGTGTTCGGCGTGCTGATCTTCATGATCGCGGCGCGCAAGTCCGAGGCTGAATCAGCAGGCCGGTAAGCGTCTCGGTGACGGCGGCGGATGCGCGCCGACCGTCACTCGAGAGCATTGGTCATTGGAAAGCCACCATGAGTGCTGAATACACACGAGCCCGTGCCACGGGACTCGAGCCGCGCGCCCGCCGAGCAGCACCGACAACCCGCTGGACGGCGGCCGCGCCCCATGCAGTCGTCGTCGGCGCCGGGTTCGGCGGCATGGCGGCTGCGTTGCGATTGCGGGCGAAGGGCTACCGGGTCACGCTGCTCGATCGTTGTCGCCAGCTCGGCGGTCGCGCACAGGTGTTCGAACGCGACGGCTTCCGCCACGATGCGGGGCCGACGGTGATCACCGCGCCTTTTCTCTTCGACGAATTGTTCGCGCTGTTCGGTGAGCGTTTTGCGGACCATGTCGAACTGGTGCCCCTGAAACCCTGGTACCGCTTTTGTTTCGCCGACGGCGACCATTTCGATTACGGCGGCACGCTGGACGAGACGCTGGACGAGATCGGGCGCATCTCGGCCGATGATCGCGCCGGCTACCTGCGCCTGCTCGAGCATTCCAGACGCATCTTCGACGTCGGCTTCACGCAGCTGTCCGACAAGCCGTTCGACCGTCTGCGCACGATGTTGCGGGTGATTCCCAGCCTGGTCCGCCTGCGCTGCGATCGCACCGTCTGGGGCCTGGTGAAAACCTTCCTGAAGAACGACAAGCTCCGCCAGGCCTTCTCGATCCAGCCCCTCCTGGTGGGTGGCAATCCCTTCGACACCACCAGCATCTACGGGTTGATCCACTACCTCGAACGGGCCTACGGTGTCTTCTTCGCGATGGGCGGAACAGGCGCCATCACCCGCGCACTCGGCGCGTTGATGGAACGCCGAGGTGTCGCCGTGCAACTGGGCCGCACGGTGCAACGCATCCGCATCGAAGGTGGCGTGGCCACAGCGGTCGAGCTGACAGACGGCGGCGTTCTGGCCGCCGACCTGGTGGTCTCGAATGCCGACGCCGCGCACCTGTACACGTCGATGATCCCGAAGGCTCGACAGGCCTGGTCGTCTCGGCTCAAGCTGTCTGCGGCGAGCTACTCGATGGGCTTGTTCGTCCTGTATTTCGGCACGCGCAAGACCTATGCGGATGTGGCCCACCACACCATCTGGCTCGGCGAGCGCTACCGCGAACTGCTCGACGAGATCTTCGACAAGAAGGTGCTGAGCGAAGACTTTTCGCTCTACCTGCACCGGCCCACCGCGACCGACCCCAGCTTCGCGCCCGCGGGTTGTGAAAGCTTCTACGTGCTGTGCCCGGTGCCGAACCTGCAGGCCGACATCGACTGGGCCGTGGAAGGGCCCCGGCTGCGCGACCGCATCGTGGCCGCGCTCGACCGCACGATCCTGCCGGGACTGGCCGAGACCATCACCGCCGAGTTCAGCATGACGCCGCGCGACTTCGAGCGCGACTACCTCAGCGTCAACGGCGCCGGCTTCTCGGTCGCGCCGCTGTTCAGGCAGTCGGCCTGGTTCCGCTTTCACAATCGCGCGGAGGGCATCCGAAACCTGTATCTGGTGGGCGCGGGCACCCACCCCGGCGCCGGGCTGCCCGGGGTGCTGTGCTCGGCGAAGGTCGTCGATGCGATGGTCCCGGTGGCCCATATCGTGGTGCAACGAGAGCCCCACAGCGCATGAGCGGAACCGCAGCCGCCGCGCCGTCGGGGGCGGTCTACGCTGCCGCCGACGGGCTGCTGGCCGAGCGCGGTCACAGCTTCCACTGGGCACGCAGGCTGCTCAGCGCGCGGCATGCCGAGCGCGCGACGCGCTTGTACGGCTTCTGCCGCCGCATCGACGACGTGGCCGACGAGGCCACCGATGCGGCAACGGCCCATGCAGCGCTGGCCGTGATTCGCCGAGCCCTGCAGACGGGTGAATGCGACGACGCCGAGACCGCCGACATGCTGCAGCTCATGCGCACCTGCAGCATCGATCCGGCCATCCCGCTGGAATTGATTCGCGGCGTCGAAGGCGATCTCGGGAACGTGCGCGTCGCCGACATGGACGAGCTGCTGTGCTATTGCTACCGGGTCGCCGGCACGGTCGGCCTGATGATGACGGCGGCACTCGATGTGAGCACGCCCGAGGCCTTGCCGCATGCGATCGACCTCGGCATCGCGATGCAGTTGACGAACATCTGCCGCGACGTGCGCGAAGACGCCTTGCTCGGTCGGCGCTACCTGCCGGCTGCGCTGGTAGGGGCGCTCGAGCCCGCGGCGCTCGTCGATCCGATGCCTTCCGTGAGGGCTGCCGTCACCGGCGCGTTGCGCATCTTGCTGGACACGGCCGACCGCCACTACGTCAGCGGCGAGCAGGGCTTGCGCTACCTGCCAGCTGGGGCCAGGGCCGGCATCCTGGTGGCCGCCCGCGCGTACCGCGGCATCGGCACTGTGTTGCGCGAGCGCGGGTTCGACTGCTGGTCGTCGCGGGCGACGGTCAGCGCCGCGGGCAAGGTGGCGATCACGCTGCGTGCGCTCGCGAGCACAGCCACGGCACAGCCCGGCGCAGGGCTGGCGCCCGCTATGGCGCCGCGGGCGATTCGGCCGCGGCACCCCACTGCGGCCTGGATCACGGAGACTGGCGTTGCAGACTGACCTCGACCTCGTCGTGCTGGGTGGTGGTTGCGCGGGGCTCAGCCTGGCAGTGCGGCTTGCCGAGCAAGCGGGCCGGTGCCGGCGGGTGACGGTGCTGGAGTCACGCTCGGCCTATGCCAACGACCGCAGCTGGTGCTTCTGGCGCCTCGGGCCGCATCGCCACGAGTCTTTGGTCAAGCGCAGTTGGTCGCGGGTCGCGGTGCGCTCGTCGTCTCGAGCGGTGCAGGTCGACTGTGCGCGCACGCCGTACCAACTGCTGGAAGCCGGCGATTTCTACGACCACGCTCGACGGACCTTCGAAGCCAGCGAGGTCGTCCGGTTGGAGCTGGGCGTGACAGTGTCGGCGCCGCCCAGGCCGGTGCCCGGCGGCTGGCGCATCGAAACCTCGGCCGGAGGCCTGTCGGCGGCGCAGGTAATCGACACCCGGCCACCGTGCGCGCCTCGACGCGGTGACTCGGCACTCTGGCAGTCTTTTCTGGGGCAGGAACTGGTCTGCGACCGGCCGGTCTTCGACCCCTGCCGCGTCGAACTGATGGACTTCGCCCACGACTCGCCGGGGGCAGTTGCGTTCACGTATGTGCTGCCGTTGTCGTCCGATCGCGCGCTGGTCGAAACCACGCTGTTCGATCCCGAACCGCGCGGGCCTGCCGATCTCGCCCGTCGGCAGCACCAGGCCGTGCAGCGTCAGTGCGGCAATGCACAAACTCGGGTGGTGCGGACCGAAGCCGGCATCCTGCCGATGGGGATGACGCGCCCTGCCAAGACACTCGGCCCCGGCCACCTGCACGCCGGCCTGATGAGCGGCGCGGCCCGTCCCGCGACGGGCTACGCCTTCCAGCGCATCCAGCGTTGGGCCGACAGGTGCAGCGATGCGCTGCGCCGCGGTCAGACCGCGAGCGCGCATGAGCCCGATCCTCTGTTGACGCGGTTGATGGACCGTCTCTTTCTGGACGTGTTGCGCACCCATCCCGAGCGCGGGCCCGAGTTGTTCACGCGCCTGTTCGAGCGCACCGCCACACCCCGCATCGTGCGCTTCCTGAGCGACCGCGCGAGGTTGATGGACCGCGTCGCGGTCGCCGCGTCCCTTCCCACGGGCTTGTTCCTGCGGCAGCTGTTGCTGCCGGCGCCGCACAGGGCCTTGCAGGAACAGACCCTGTGACACCGGCGCTGCGGGTTCAAGGCCAGGTGTTCTGCGGGCTCGCACTCGCGCTGGTCATCGCCAGCATGTCGGGGTTCAAACTGGAGCCACGGAACGAACTTCTGGTGATGGGCGTGCTGGTGCTGCTGCTGGGCATGCCCCACGGCGCCTTCGATGTGGTGATGGCGCGGCAGCTCTTCAGCGTTGCCGGTTTCAAAGGATGGGCGCTGTTCTGGTTGGGCTATGCCGGTCTGTCGGCCGCAGTGGTGGGCTTGTGGGTGGTCGCACCGTCAACTTTCCTGTGCGCGTTCCTGACCGTCTCTGCCTTGCACTTCGGTGGCGATCCCGCAGCGGGCGTTTCCAGGCTGATGCGCTTCCTCTACGGAGGCGCCGTGATCGTGCTGCCAGCCCTGTTCCACCGTGCCGAGCTGCAGCATCTGTTGGGGCTGGTGGCCGGCCCCGCCAGCGCCGCCTTGGTGGTGCCCGTCCTGGGCCAGCTGGCCCTGCCTTGGCTCGCCGCAACGGTGCTGTCCTGCGCCCTGCAGGCCCGGACATCGCGCCTTGCCGCCTGCGAAGCGGCCGCACTGGCCGCGCTCGCGCTGGCCGCCCCGCCGCTGGCGGCGTTTACCGTCTACTTCTGCGCCATGCACAGTCCACGGCACATCCTGAGAACGCTGGCGAGCCTGCACGCCGCGGAAGCACGCAGCGCGCTGGCGCAGGCTCTTTGGCCGACGCTGGCCGTGCTGGGCGCAGCGGTCTTGTTTGGTTCGCTGGCGACCGATCTGCCGGTGGAGACCCGGGTGATGCAGCTGGTTTTCGTCGGCTTGGCGTCGCTCACGCTGCCGCACATGGTGCTGCTCGAACGTGCCCGAAGGTTTGCACACGCAAGAGAGCGTTGACAAGTCGGCTCGCATAATCTTGCGGCCCGCTGCCTCGCTCGGAAACAAGGACTGCCATTCAATGAAATCCTCGCCATCCAGCGCCGACGATTCCATCGACGGGATGTACCGGATCGCCACGGTCTCGCATCTCACCGGAATCCCGGTGCAGACCATCCGGGTGTGGGAGTCACGCCACGCCGTCGTGCAACCGGCGCGCAGTGCGGGCAACGTGCGCCTCTACCGCCGCGCCGACATCGAACGCCTGTCGCTCGTCAAGGCAGCAGTCGATGCGGGGCAGGCCATCAGCACGGTGGCCGTGCTGACCGATCGCCAGATCCAGGCTCGATTCAAGGATGCGCCGGCGCCGGCGAAGGCGCGAACGACGAGCTGCAGGGTGCTCGTCTACGGCTCGGCATTGGCGGCTGTGCTGAAGACGGCATGGAAAACGCGCTCTGACGTGCGGGTCCAGGCCAGCTTGCCCACGCTAGCCGACACAGAGCCTGGGGCGCTGCCTGCGGTCGATGCGGTGATCGTCGATGCCCCGGTGCTTCGCCACGACCTGCCCCCGGTGCTGAGGCAACTGCGGTCGCAAACCAAAGCGCAGGTGGTCATCGTGATCTACGGTTTCGGAAACCGCCAGCTCCTGGCCCGGCTCGACAACGCCAATGTGATCGCGTTGGCCGCGCCGGCTGATCCAGCGCAGGTCGCCCGCATTTGCCATCTGGGCATGTCGGTCGACCCCGCGCCACCGTCAGCCTTCTCGCAGACGCTGATGCATTCGGCAGCGGCGCGGCGCTACGACGATGCGTTTCTCCAGCAGCTCAGTCACATGCCGTCCAAGGTGCTGTGCGAGTGCCCGAATCACCTCGCCGACCTGCTGAACAAACTCAACGCCTTCGAGAGCTACAGCCGCGAGTGCGAGAGCACGAACGTGAACGACGCGGCCCTTCACGCGATGATGTACAGCGCCAGTGGGCATTGCCGCGAGTTCCTCGAAGAAGTGCTCCGGCAACTGCTGGCGCACGAAGGCATACCCGAGCCGAAGAGGTAGCTGTCGTTGCCGGCTTCAGGCGCTCGAGCAACTCGGTCAACTCCTCGGGGCGTATAAGGCGGGCTTCCAGCCAGCTTGCGGCCGGCATGCCTCGGTGCTCGGGCTAGGCGCAACACGGCGCCGGGCCTGTGCGGCACCGTACCGATGGACATCACCAGACGAGCGGCGTCGTCGCGCCAAGGCGCCTGGCGGCGCACGAACTGATGGGATGCAAAAATTCAAACGATGTCGCGCCGCCTTGTCCTCGCAATCTTGGTTCTTGCCGTCGCACTGCTCGCCGCCCTCGCCGCGTGGTGGGCGACACGTGCCCCGTTGGTGCCGGCGGTCAGCGCCCGTTTGGCGCCCCTGGTGCGCACTTTGCAGTTCTCGGCCCGCGTGGCCACGTTGTCGCGCGTCGAGGTGGGCAGCACGCTCACCGGGCGCGTGCTGCAGGTCGCAGTGGCCGAAGGCGCAACGGTCAAGTCAGGCGACGTGCTCGTGCGGCTGGAGAGCGTCGAGTTGCGGGCCGCGCTGGCGCAAGCCCGGGCCAGCGAAACGCAAGCCGCCGCGCGCCTTGCGGGCTTGCGCAGCACAGGGCGCAGCGCGGCGCAGGCCGGCGTGGCGCAGGCGGCTTCGGTGCTGCTGGCTGTGCAGGCCGATCTGGAACGCACGCAAGACCTCGTGGCCAAGGGCTTCCTCAGCGAGGCGCGTCTGGACGAGGCACGCCGCGCGGTCGCGGTGGCGCAGGCGCAAGTGGACGGCGCGCGCGCGCAGCGAGCTGCCGTTGCCGAGCCGGGGACCGACGTCGCCCAGGCACAGGCGCAGCTGGAACTGGCCCGTGCGGCCGGGGCGGCCGCCGCGGCCAGGCTGGACCAGGCCATGCTCACCGCGCCGGCGGATGCGCGGGTGATCGCGCGCACGGTCGAGCCCGGCCAGATCGTGCAGCCAGGTCGCGCGCTGCTCACCTTGGCGCTGGCCGGGCCGCTGCAAATCGTGGCACAGGTCGACGAGCGCTACCTCGGCCAGCTCCAGCCCGGGCAGGTGGCCGGCGTGCTGGCCGACGCCTACCCGACACGGCGCTTCACGGCCCGCGTGCTGTCCATCGCGCCGCTGGTCGATGCGCAGCGCGGCGCGGTCGAGGTCAAGTTCTCGCTGCCGGGGCCGGCGCCAACCTTCCTGCGCGAGGACATGACACTGTCCGTGGAAGTGGAAACGGCACGCCGCGAGCAGGCGCTGGTGGTGCCGTCCGACGCGCTGCGGGGCGACGAATCGACCGGACTCAGCGTCTGGCTCGCGCGCGACGGGCGCGTCGAGGCGCGCAAGGTGAGCCCCGGGCTGCGGACCCTCGACGCCGTCGAGATCGTCGACGGCCTGAGCGCGGGCGAACTCGTGCTGCTCGGCCCGGCGCCACAGCCCGGCCAACGCGTGCGCGCCGACACCGCGGCCGCGACTTCGCCCCGGGCCGGCAAGGGCAGCAAGGAAGACGCCGGCGCCGCGATGAGCAACGCGATGGGCCGCTGAGGCAAGCCGGCGATGCTGGGATTCGAAAGCCGCGTCGCGACGCGCTTCCTGCGCGAAGGGCGCATGCAGACCGTGCTGATCATCGTCGGCGTGGCCGCAGGCGTAGCCGTCACCGCCTACATCTCCGCGCTGATCACCGGGCTGCAGCGCAACACGATCGAGAAGACGCTGGGGGCGCAGGCGCACCTGACGCTGAGCCCCCGCGACGACGTGGTGCTGGCCGCCCGCGCGCCGGCCGGCGCCGGTACCCGCGAGCTGGTACAGACGCAGCCGCGCGCACAGCGACCGCGCTCCATCGGCAACTGGCAGCTTCTGGTGCCCCTGCTGGAAGCCATGCCGGAGGTGGCCGCGGTTTCGCCGATGGTGTCGGCCGCGGGCCTCGCGGTGCGCGGCGAGGCGTCCAAGGCGATCGCCCTGGTGGGTGTGGACCTCGACCGCTACGACCGCATCGTCGGCCTGCGCTCCTAGGTGGTCGACGGCACGGCGCGGATCGGGCCCGGCGAAGGCATCATCGGCCGCGACCTCGCCGACGACCTGGGCGTGCGCGTGGGCGACCGCGTGGGCATCGTCACCGGCGGCGTCAGCGACTCCCTGCGCGTCACGGCGCTGGTGGACCTGGGCGTGCGCGAGCTCAACCGGCGCACGGTGATCGTGCCGCTGCGCACTGCGCAAAGCCTGGTCGGCCTGCCCGGCGGCGCGACCAGCCTGGAGCTCACGCTGGTCGACATCTGGTCGGCGCAGACGCTGGCGGACGTCCTCGGAGCGCGCTGGCCCTACAAGGCCGAGAGCTGGCAGCAGGCGAATGCGCAACTCGTGGCCGCGCTGAATGCACAGTCCGTGAGCACGGCACTGATCCGCGGCGTGGTGCTGATCGTCGTGGTGCTGGGCATCGCCAGCGTGCTGGTGGTGTCGGTCGTGCAGAAGCGGCGCGAGATCGGCATCCTGCGCGCCATGGGTGCCACCCAAGGCCAGGTGCTGCGCATCTTCCTCCTGCAGGGCGCGATCGTCGGCGCGCTGGGATCGGCGCTCGGTGTGCTTCTCGCGGTGGTGCTGATCTCGGCCTTCACCCACTTCGTGCGCGGCGCCGATGGCCTGCCGCTCTTCAACATCACGCTCGCACCGGCGCTGGCGCTGCGTGTGGCCGCCATCGCCACGGTGTGCGGTGTGCTCGCTGCGGTGGCGCCGGCACGGCGTGCGGCCAAGCTCGACCCGGCACAGGCGATCCGCATGTGAGCGCACTCGCCGTGGCCCCGCCCGCCGCCTCGCTCATCGAGCTCGACGGCATCCGCAAGAGCTACAACGCCGGCCTGCCGAACGAGACCGAGGTGCTGCATGGCCTGTCGTTCAGCATTGGCCGCGGCGAATTCGCAGCGCTTATCGGGCCGTCGGGCTCAGGCAAGAGCACGCTGCTCAACATCGTGGGCCTGCTCGAGCGGATGACGGCCGGCAGCTACCGCATCGAAGGCGCCGAGGTGAACGGCCTCGACGACGACGCGCTCACGCTGCGCCGGCGAACCACGCTGGGCTTCGTCTTCCAGTTCCACCACCTGCTGCCGGCCTTCAGCGCGCTGGAGAACGTGACCCTGCCGGCCCTGATGCGCGAGGGTCGCATCACGCCGGCACAACGCGAACGAGCGCGTGCCGTGCTCGCCGCCGTTGGCCTGGGCGACGCGATGGGCAAGCGCCCGGGCGAGTTGTCCGGCGGCATGCAGCAGCGCGTGGCGATCGCGCGCGCGCTGGTGCTGGAGCCGCCGCTGGTGCTCGCCGACGAACCCACCGGCAACCTGGACACGGCCTCCTCGGACGAGGTCTTCGCCCTGATGCGGCGCATGCGCGCCGAACTGAACACCTCGTTCCTCGTGGTGACGCACGACCCGCGCCTGGCCGCGCGCTGCGACCGCGTGCTCGAGCTCGTCGACGGGCGACTCGTTCATGACGGCGCAGCAGCCGGGCCGGCCGGGTAGGCCATGCCCGAGACGCAGGCGCGCCCGGTCCGGCGATTCAATCCCTGGGCGAGGCGCTTCATCGCGCCACCCCTGATCGCAGCGTTGCCATCCGATCGGCCAGCGCCGGCTCGCGCGTGGCCGCCGCGAGCAAGTCGCGGTTGACCGGGTTGCGCTGCAGGAACGAGCGCGCGCCACCGACCACCACGCCAAGGGCAGGTAACCGATCACGCTGCCCTCGGCCAGGCTGTCGCGCAAGGTCAACGCTTCATCGGCCGCCGTCGCTGCGTCGCCCGCTTCGAGCAGCGCCAATACGCGCTCGGCGCGGGCGCCACGGGCTTCGGCGGTCATGCCGTAGGAGCTGGCCCGGGCGATCGTCTCCAGCAGGCCGGCAGCCCGTTCGGCCGCGGGCAGTGTCGCGAGCCGGGCACGCTCGAGCGCGAACTGGGGCCGCACGTCCTCGCCCGCATCGCGCGCTCGAGGGGCACCAACTCCACGCTGCCCAGGTCGCCTGCAAACCGTTGCCGATGCTCGTCAAGCAGCTTCAGCCCGTGCCCATGGCGGCCACAGCGGCGCAACGCGCGGGCCGTCGAGGTGGCGATGAAGGTCCAGGTCTCGGCGCCGGCATCGATGCGATCCAGCACACGGGCCGCCTGGTGCAACAAGGCCAGCATCGCGTCGAACTGCCCGAGATCCTCTTGCAGCAGCGCCCGCTCGTGGCAGTTCAGTGCCAGTTCGCGCCAGGACTGGCGGCGCGCTCGCGCGTGCAGCCGGCCTCGAGTGCGGCCAGCGCGCACAACGCGGCGGCGGGCGATGGGGCCATTCTGCGGCCTGGGTTGGTCGGCGGCCCGTCAACGGGCCATCAACGGGAGGCCTGCGGGCAGTCGCCGCTGGCCGGCTTGTCTTTCTTGCCCCCCAGCCCACCGAGGAAGCCACCGACGGCCGCGCCCACGTTGCGCCCATAGCCGCCACCCAACGCCGCGCCCCCCGCGGCGGCGCCGGCTTCAGCGGCGGTGGTTCCCGCAGCGGCGTTCTTCGGCGCGCAGGGGTCGGCCGCG
>JANMCC010000039.1:0-2351 GCA_031360885.1 Burkholderiales bacterium
GCGTCCCTTAGGCGAAGAGGTCGGTTTGGCCGTCGAGTCGGGGCGGCAGCGGCTTCCTGAACTGGGTGATGTCGAGGGCGATGCGTTCGCGGTCGAGGCCGAACCTCGCCTTGGCCTTGACGAGGCGCTGCTGCAGAAGGCGGGCCCAGACGCCTTCGCCCTTCATGCGCGAGCCGAAGTCGGCCTGGTAGTCCTTGCCGCCGCGCATCTCGCGCACCCGCGCCATCACGCGCGCCGCGCGGTCGGGGTAGTGCTGGTCCAGCCAGCGCTGGAAGATCGGGTTCACCTCCCACGGCAGGCGCAGGACGATGCCGAACGCGGAGCTCGCGCCGGCGGCGGCGGCGGCCTCGAGGATGCGCTCGATCTCCGGCTCGTTGATGAACGGGATGATCGGCGAGACGCTCACCCCCACCGGCACGCCGGCCCGCGCCAGTGCCTCGATCGTCTTCAGACGGCGGTGCGGCGCCGCCGCGCGCGGCTCGAGGATGCGGGCGATCTGCGGGTCGAGCGAGGTGACCGAGACGTAGACCGCCACCAGTCCTCGCTCCGCCATCGGTGCCACCAGATCGAGATCCCGTTCGATGCCCGAGGACTTGGTGACCAGCGAGAACGGATGCGCGCACTCGGCCATCACCTCGATCACCGAGCGGGTGATGCCGAGGCTGCGCTCGACCGGTTGGTAGGCATCGGTGGCCGAGCCGATGTTGATCGGCGTCGGCTCGTAGGCGCGGCTCGCGAAGGCCTCGCGCAGGCGCTCGGCGGCGTTGACCTTGGCGATGATCTTCGTCTCGAAGTCGAGGCCGGGGGAAAGGTTCAGGTAGCTGTGCGTCGGCCGGGCGAAGCAGTAGACGCAGCCGTGCTCGCAGCCGCGGTAGGGATTGATCGAGAGGTCGAAGCTAAGGTCGGGCGAGTCGTTGCCCGAGAGGATGGACTTGACGCGCTCCTCGATGACCGTGGTCTCGGGCGGCAGCCGCTCCTCGCTTGCCGATTGCTCCAGCGTGCCCCAGCCGTCGTCGTAGCTCTCGTTTCCCTGGCGGGCGTAGCGGTGCTCGATCGCCCAGACGGTGCCGCGCCCCTTGACCGGCGGGCGCGCGGCTTCTTCCGGGCGCGGCGCCTCGTCGCGGGAGATCCGGCGTGATCCGGGCGGCAGGTGTACCATACTGTGAATATATACAGTTTTCGCCGGAACCGGACTGACACCCGAAAGCAGAAAAGCGTGTCTTGTCCCGGGGGAGGCCGGGGCGATGAAACACGTCTTCGGGGTGAGCGGTCTTGGCTTCGCAGCCCTGTTCGTGGCCGTGTTCTTCACCGGCCGCCTGGACTACAAGCACCTCGCGATGACCGAGAAGCGGGGCATGACGGCACGCGAAGCGGCCGTGCTGGTGCTCGCCGGCCAGGCCAAGGAAGGTCCGACCAGTCCGTCGAAGGACTGGTGATCCCGACCTGCCGTCGGCGGCGGCGGCCGTTCCCGTTTCAGTCAGTTGCCGGCGGCGGCCGCAGGCGCTCTCCGGGCACGTTTCGTGCGGTACACGAGCTGGTATACCAGACCACGCACCTAACCGACGAATGGAGCTCTCGTCCCTGCTGACCGTCGCCGATTGGCAGGAAGCCTATCGCGCGGGGAGCTCGCCGCCGACGCTGCTGCAGGCCCTGCGCCGGCGCATCGCCGCCGAGAGCCCGATCGCCGCCTGGATCTCGCGCAGCAGCACCGAACTGCTGGGCGAGCAGGTCGATGCGCTCGAGCGTCGCGCCGCGGTCTACGCCGACCGCACCGCGGCAATGCACGCCCTGCCCTTGTTCGGGGTGCCGTTCGCCGTCAAGGACAACATCGACGTCGCCGGCCTGCCGACCACCGCCGCCTGCCCCGCCTTCGAGTACTCGCCGGCACAGCACGCCGCGGCGGTGCAGAAGCTGGTCGATGCCGGTGCGGTGTGCATGGGCAAGACCAACCTCGACCAGTTCGCCACCGGCCTGGTCGGCACCCGTTCTCCGTACGGCCGGCCGAGCAGCGCGCTCGCGGCCGATCGCATCAGCGGCGGTTCCAGCTCGGGCTCTGCGGTCGTGGTGGCCCGCGGCGACGTCCCGTTCGCGCTCGGCACCGACACGGCCGGCTCCGGGCGCGTGCCGGCCGGCTTCAACAACATCGTCGGCCTCAAGCCGACGCCGGGCCGCGTGAGCTGCGCCGGCGTGGTGCCGGCCTGCCGCAGCATCGATTGCATCTCGGTCTTTGCGCTCACCGTGGCCGATGCAGCGCAAGTCATGGCGATCATCGAAGGCCCCGACGCAGCCGATGCCTACAGCGCCTTCCGCGCCGGCCCGGCCAAGCTGGGGCAGTCGCTGACGCTGGGCGT
>JANMCC010000095.1:0-60684 GCA_031360885.1 Burkholderiales bacterium
TATCACTATCCACCGTCCTCTGAAGCTAACGAGAATGCCGAGCGCACGGTGGAGAAGAGTGGCACCTAACCCCTCCATCGAGCGGACGTCCCAAAGGCCGCTTCGCGCCCTTTGGTCCACCGCTCATGTCGAACGTTAGGCGCCACGTCCATCTACTTGAGAATCCGAAGAGTTTCAACATGAGTCCGCGATCAAACCAGTCTTTGTGGCCAGTCCTGACTAGCTTAGGAATGCTCGTATTCGTTGCCGGGTGCGCGTCGAAGGAACCTCGAGCAGACCGCTTCATGGTGCCTCCGCTGGGGTCAACATGGACATCAGCCAACCGAACCACTGGTAGCTTTGGATCAGGCGACGTGCAGCTCACGACGACCCGCGGCGAAACGACTTGGAAGGATCAGCGCATTGCTACCTACGCGACGCCTCGTTCATCCCTGCTGGTCAATCCCGAGGACGGTGCTTATATCGCAGTGCTGTCTCCGGACGGCGAGGAATTGGCCAGTTGGGAACCACGATGGGGATTTGACTT
This sequence comes from Burkholderiales bacterium, assembly GCA_031360885.1. Lineage (GTDB taxonomy): Bacteria > Pseudomonadota > Gammaproteobacteria > Burkholderiales > Burkholderiaceae_C > Schlegelella_A. Next base: position 527 of record JANMCC010000095.1, read on the forward strand.
CCCACTCTTCGTTGGAAAGAGGTGGACGCGCAGCTACCGATACACGCTCAGTTCCGCTGGCAGGACGATCCCGTATGACGTTGACTGCCACGTAGCGGGCTATGCCAACGCTTCAGTTCCCGCCGGAAACTTCAAGGCATTCGAGATATCTTGCCGTAACACCATCAAAACGGAGGAGACGTTTTGGTTCAGCCCAGAACTCGGCATTAATGTGAAGCTCAACCAGACGCGATTGCCGGGTAACCCCTCCGGCCCCGGGACGAACGAAGTCGAATTGACATCGCAGAGCATCAAGAAGTGAATTCGCATAGGTGACGCCTAACCCCTACATCGAGCGGACGTCCCAAAGGCCGCTTCGCGCCCTTTTGTCCACCGCTCATGTCGAACGTTAGGCATCACACTCATCCAGATCATGCGCCGAGTCTTCATCGATACGGAGTGGACTGCGGTCCCTTGGTCCAGTGCGTCGGATTTGCTCTGGATCGGGCTGGCCGACGAGGACGGGCAAAGTTGGTGTGGCCTTTCGTCCGAACCGCGAATGGATCCGGCCAACGAGAAGTACGTATCGGACCTCCTTCAACTGATCACACCAGAAGTTCCACGTCTCGCACGAACTGAACTCGCAACAGCCGTTCAGAAGTTCTGTGGAAAGGTAGACGAGTTTTGGGCCTGGATTCCAACGCCCGAGAGCTTCGCAGCGTGGTCTCGGCTGGGCGACGCCGCGTTGCAGGTCTACCAGAGGTGCCGAGACATCGATCTTCAAATGCTCCGGGCTTTGGTTACGCCCTGGCCCAGGAACTGGCCCAAGAGCCTGCAGGACCTCAACGCCGCTGCCGTTGCTGCAGGCGTTCAGGTTCCCCCGAGGGCTCCGAATCATCTTCACCCACGTATCCACACCGAGTGGAACAGGCAGCTCTTCAGGCTCATCCGTGACGCAAGCCGCATCAGTGACGCCTAACCCTTCGCTCAACTGGACACGCAACGGCAGGCGCCTTGGGCCGGGCGACACCCACTTCGATCATTTTGCGTCGCCCGGCCCAAGCCGCCTGCCGCCGCGCGCCAGTTAGCTCAAACGTTAGGCCCCACACACTGATCCGGAGGTACTCGATGCGCTTCATGGCAACCGCGGTCGTGCTCCTGCTACTCGCACTGCAAAGCAACTCCCTCCAAGCTGCGGATGACACCCGTCCACGCTATTCCCTCAAGCAAGATCAGCCAGACATCGGAACGAACATCAAGCGGGACATCGTAGGCGGGAGCGTTGTGCCGCTTGACAAGGGGTATGCCGAGCTATCGCCCGAGGAGCAGGCCTACGTCAAGTCCCAGTATGAGCAGATGGGTCCCAATGACGAACCGCCGTTCCCAATCAACGGCCTTCGCCCCATCTACAAGATGATCGCAGCCGGTCAACAGAAGCTTCTTGTCACCGGAAGCATGACCCTCGCCGTGGAGGTCAACAGCCAAGGCGAGGCCATGTCCGTGTCGGTTCTCCAGTCCCCGGACCCCGAGATGGCAAGGTTCGCCGCGTCGGTGCTCATGCTCCAAAAGTACAAGCCGGCGCTCTGCAATGGCAGTCCTTGCAAGATGCAGTTCCCCTTCCGCATCGCCTTCGCGACGCGCTACTAGCAATGACGCCTAACCCCTCCATCGAGGGGACGTTCCAAAGGCCGCTGCGCGCCCTTTGGCCCGCCGCTCATGTCGAACGTTAGGCCTCATGAGCGCCATCCATCTTGCACTTAGTACGTCTATGCCGTACACTGACGCGTGCTCAGCATCTACGAGACGCCCACCTTCGTTGCGGAGGCGGCCAAGGTCTGGTCGACCGAGGAGCGATTGGAGTTCTTCTCGTGGATAGCGGCTCAACCAGAGGCTGGCGCTGTCGTTCCCGGCGGTGGTGGCTGTCGCAAGGTCAGATGGTCGCGTCCTGGCATGGGCAAACAAGGCGGCGTGCGCGTCATCTAGTTCTTGCGTCTTAGTGCCGGCGAGTTGTGCATGCTGTTTGTCTATCCGAAGTCCGCGAAAGACAACATTCCGGGCCAGATCCTGAGGCAAATTCGAGAGGAACTCGAGCATGAGCGCACGTAAACCGGTCAAACCATCTCCCGGGGAAGAACTCGGCCTCAAGCTGCTGCGGTCCGTCCGCGAAATGAAGGCCCGCAAATTTGCTCGCGTAACGGAAGTCGAGGTAAATGAGGTCGTCCGCGCACGGCAAAGTACGGGCCTCTCGCAAGCAGAGTTTGCCTCCGCATTGAGTATCTCCAAGCGCACCCTTCAAGAGTGGGAGCAGGGGCGCAGGTCTCCGTCAGGCGCAGCGCAGGCACTCATTCGAATCGCGAGAAAGCACCCGGAGGTCTTGCGCGAGGCCTTGGTTTAGTCGCGTGTGGTCTAACCCCTCCATCGAGCGGACGTTCCAAAGGCCGCTTCGCGCCCTTTGGCCCGCCGCTCATGTCGAACTACAAGGGCTTGCCTTCGAGGTCAAGCGATAGCAGGGTCTTGATGTGTCGCGCAGCGACGCATCAAGGTATTGGTCATCAGTGGCTGGCCACCGTGCCGATGCGAAGCGCTTCAGAGAAACAGGGGTGCGGACTGCCAAACTACAACCGGTCATCGTGCAGCGTTCGTTGCTGCGGACCCTGATGAAAGACGCGCGCCGGGGCTCCATTCGTTAGGCGAGAACACCGATCGGTGTCTCCTCGACATGATCGAGCTCTCCCGGCGCGGGTCCAACCCTTGACTCATCAACGCTTGGTCATCACGCGGTGGCGGGAAATCGGTTGTGCTGTGCGCTCAGGCCGCGATCAGCTTGAAGTCCTCGCCCTTGGCGAGCACCGCCCAGGCCATGCGTGCGTTCTTGGCGGCGATCGCGATGACCGCCTTCCAGTAGCCGCGTCGCACCTCGAGCGCCATCGCCCAGCGGCTGAGCCGGTCGTGCTTGTTCCTGGCTGCGGCCAACACTGACTTGGCGCCCAGCACCAGCAGAGTTCGCAGGTAGCCGTCGCCGGCCTTGGTGATGCCGCCCAGGCGGGTCTTGCCGCCCGAGCTGTATTGCCCCGGCACCAGACCCAGCCAGGCCGCGAGCTGGCGGCCGTTCTTGAAGTCGCGCGCATCGCCGATCGTCGACACGAGTGCGCTCGCTGTCGTGCAACCTACACCCTGCAGCTTCATCAACCTCGAGCTGCGCTCATCCTCGCCGGCCATCCGGCTGACGTGCCGGTCGTACTCGACCAGCCGCTCATCGAGGCGGTGCACTTCGCTCAGGCAATCGCCCACCGCGGTGTTGGCCCAGCCCGGTAGATCCTCCAGGTGTGCAGCCGCCTCGCGGCGCACCGTGGCGGCTTTCTGCGCCAAGACGATCCCGAACTCGCTCAGCAGGCCGCGCAGCCGGTTGATCGTGGCGGTGCGCTGCTCGACGAAGCCCTGGCGCACGCGGTGGATGCACAGCCGCGCCTGCTCGTCCTGGCTCTTGACCGGAACAAAGCGCATGTTCGGTCGCTGCACGGCCTCGCAGATCGCCTGTGCGTCGGCCGCGTCGTTCTTGCCGCGCTTGCCGCTCATGCGATAGGGTGCTACGAACTTGGGCGCCATCAGCCGCACGATGTGGCCGTGCTGCACAAACAGACGCGCCCAATGGTGCGCACCCGAGCAGGCCTCCATGCCCACGGTGCACGGGGGCAGCGCGGCTACCAGCTGATGCAGCCTGGCGCGCGGCACGCTCGGGCGCACCAGCATCGCCTTGCCGTGCTCGTCGACTCCGTGGATCGCAAAAACATTCTTGGCGAGATCGATCCCTACGAACAAAATAGCCATGGACTTCCCCTTCCGAGTGAGTTGATGAGACTTCGCACTTCCCATCGTGGCACTTCGGTGCCGGTCGCCGCAACGCGGCTAGCTCGGGACGGGGAAGTCCCTTCCATTCGTTAGGTCCCAGAACAGCCGTCGCCACATGCCACCGGCGGTAAACTTGCCCGCCAGGAGTCGAGCATGGATATAACGCTTGTCAGTCGAGACCCCGAGATCATGAGTGGGGTGCTCTGTTTCACGGGCACACGCGTGCCCGTGAAGAGTCTGTTCGAGTACCTCGAGGGCACGTCCACACTGGAAGAGTTCCTGGAGGATTTTCCGTCAGTCTCGCGAGAGAGGGCTGTCGCTGTGCTTGAGGCAGCCAGACAGCAGCTCACGGCCGATGCGCCTGCTGCTTGACGAGTCGGTACCCAGCCGGTTTCGCCACTCCCTGGCCTCACACGAGGTTCGTACTGTCGGAGAGACGGGCTGGTCCGGCACGAAGAATGGGAAGCTTCTCGCGCTCGCTGGTGCGGACTTCGATGCCTTCATAACAGTCGACAAGAATCTCCCGCATCAGCAGAACTTGGAAAGCCTTTCGGTTGCTGTGGTTCTGCTGGATGCCCACTTGGTCGAACTGAAGGCACTATTGCCCTTGGTCCCTGCGCTTGAGCAGGCATTGCTGTCGCTCGCATCGAGAACATTCGTCCGTGTCGCCGCTGGCGCCTAACCACTCCATCGAGCGGACATCCTCCGGCAGGCTTCGCCTGCCTACGGCTGCCGCTCATGTCGAACGTTAGGCAACACAATCCACCGCATGGCCCTCCTTGAGCCAATGCCGCCGGAGCGGTTCGACGAGTTCGTCGGCATCGTGACCCCCTCTCATGCGGCGGACAACGTTGCCTCGGGTCGCTGGCCCGAGCACGAGTCCCTAGCGCTCGCCAGAGCAGAGCTTGAGCGCCTCCTGCCTCAACACGCAGCAACGCCTGATCATCACTTCTATGAGATCAAGCCGAATCCAGCGGGCTCCGGGGTAGGCTTCGTGTGGCTTGGCACCATGCCCCGGGGCAGCGTCCGCGTGGCTTTCGTCTTCCAGCTCTTCGTCTACCCGGAACACCGCCGGCAGGGCCACGGCCGAGCAGCGTTGGCGCAGGTGGAGAAGCTGGCCGAAGCCATGGGCGTGTCCGGAGTCGCTCTCAATGTGTTTGGCAGCAACTCGGCCGCCCAAGCGTTGTATCGCTCGTTGGGTTACAGCGTCACCAGTCTGAGCATGCACAAGCCACTTTCCACCAGCCGTGTCGCCTAACCCCTCCATCGAGCGGACGTTCCAAAGGCCGCTTCGCGCGCTTTGGCCCGCCGCTCATGTCGAACGTTAGACACCACTCGTCCGAAGCCATAGTGCGAATCGTCCGAGCCCTTCGTCTCTTGTCCCTCTTCTTGGCCGCGGTGGCCAGTCAGGCGTGGGCGGAAGACGTTCGCCTTCCAGTTCCCGGTGGCGGAGCCCTGGTGCTTCCCGTGCCAGACGGCTGGCGCAGCTCCAAACGATCTGGGCGCGCGCCCACCATCTCCATATCGCCTGCGAATGGCGAATCCTTTCAGGTTCTCGTGTCGCCGCTTGTGGCGCCGGACGGTCGCTTGGCCGAGGCATCTCCCGACCAGTTGCGGCGCTCCGTTGAGGGCGCTGCTGAGGCAGCCAAATCGCAGTCAGTCGAGAAATCGTTACCCATTCAGAGCTTCGGCTCAGGCAAGGTGCAGGGAAACTACTTCTCCGCCACGGACCGTGCGCCCAAGCCAGGGGAGTTCAAATACCTGACTCAAGGCTCAATGTCCGTCAGCGGCATGCCGGTCGGCTTCACGATCCTCAGCAATGCCGATGCGCCGGCAGTGGTGGTACCAGCATTGCGCATGCTTGCCGCAGCTCGGCGGGAGTAGGCCAAGGTGTGGTCTGCCCCTCCATCGAGCGGACGTCCCAAAGGCCGCTGCGCGCCCTTTGCGCCGCCGCTCATGTCGAACGTTAGGCATCATGCACCACACACTTTGCATCGCAATCTTCCTAGTGCTCACCTTGTTAGGTGCTCAGGCAAATGCCAGCGAGTGTCAGAGCCGCTCAGCTTTGCTAACTCAGCATTACGGAAGGCCGATCGTGTGCCATTGCGGGTCTGAGCTTGCCAATGTCGATGTCACGCTGCCGAAGGGATTGGTACTCACGCGAGCGTGCAATCTTCATTTCCCCGACGGGCGTTCGCCTGATATTCGTAAGGAGCGAATTTCTCTAGACAGGTATGACTCGTCAGGAAACACCCTAGATGGCGAATTCCTCTTGAATGGCGAATTGCAGCTGACTGGCTATGTCCGTTACGAACCAAGCGATGGCGGAGACCTGTGGTTTCGTCCAAGCGTTCCTGTCTTTGAACGGCAAACGGCATTTGAACCCAATTTCCGGTCCTTCGCCCTGCGCCAAGAAAGCGCGTACTCTAAATTTCGCCTATCGAAACAAGTTCGCGCCACGAGCCTCTGTTCTCAGGCAAAGGCACAAGTCGTTTTTCGAGGTTTCGAGGTTCTCGTTAACGACTCCGACGGAGCAGGAATCTCGCCCTTGAGTATCGAGGTCAAGAGTGTGTCGGGTTTCTCGCCTTGCAAGAGGGGGGAATGATGCCTAACCCTTCCATCGAGGGGACGTCCACAAGTGGGCTTCGCCCACTTGCGGCCGCCCCTCATGTCAAACGTTAGGCGCCATGGAGCCAATCCAGCTGCATTCGACCCACGCTTCGGCCGTCGCGTCTCTCTGGCTTTCGGGCGTTCGAGAGAACGCACTGGCCGAGCGGGCCTACTTGCCCGCGGTCTCCCAAGAGGAGTACGCCGCAACGATCGTGGCGCGGTTGGCGAACGGCTCAATCTTTGGCTGGGCGGTCGTCTTGCCGTCGCCATCACGTCTGGTGGCGTACCTGACGGCCGAGCTCAAGGAGTCGGCGCCAGAGTTCGTGCAACGCAAGTACCTGAATTTGCTCGATCTCGACGTTCATCAAGCCGAGCGCAGGAACGGCTACGGTACGAGTCTCGTTCAAGCAGCACGGCGCCACTCGAAGAAGGCAGGTCTTTCGTCCATCGAGGTGAACTGGGTCACCGCTGATGTCCAGGCTTCCGCGTTTTGGCAACGGCAGGGCTTCAGCCAATACTTGTCTCGTGCCCGTCTCAGCGTTACGTCGTTCGCCGGTGACGCCTAACCCCTCCATCGAGCGGACGTCCCAAAGGCCGCTGCGCGCCCTTTGCGCCGCCGCTCATGTCGAACGTTAGGCGACAGCAGGAACCCTCATGAGTGGCCAGCGCCCGTAGTCCCGTTGCGTGGGGCTGCCTCGGCGAGTATCGTGAACACCTCGCGAAATCAAGGAGGCTTTATGTCGGCCAATCCGCAGGCAGCCAAGCACCAGCCAATGGAAGTGCGCCATCGCGACGAGCTCGAATGGGAAACCATTCGCTGGCAGGGTGAGACCGGCAAGATGATGTTCCACCCTCGGCCAGAGCGTCCTACCGAGCCAAATGCGGGAATTCTCAAGCTCGAGCCCGGCGCGCACCATCCGCTACACAACCACGACTTCGCGCAGGTCTGGTATGTGCTCGAAGGCACATTCAAAATTGGTCAGCACGAGTGCGGCCCAGGAAGCATGATCTTCCACCCCGATCCGCACTATGAAGACGAATTCCACACCGCGACTGGCGGAGAAATCCTCATCGTCCAGTACCCAGGGCCAAACACCGGTGGCCGGCCGATCTACGACGATCGGTTCAACCTGAAGGAACGTCGGGCTGTCTCGTCGGAGAGAACCGATCTCTAGCGTCCGCCGGCTTTCGCCTAACCCCTCCATCGAGCGGACGCTCCAAAGGCCGCTTCGCGCCCTTTGCCCGGCCGCTCATGTCGAACGTTAGACAACTTCACTTGCATTGCACGTGTTCCACCATCTAAGAATCGCCCGGCCGGTGACCGACGTCGCCAGGTCCGCCCGCATGTACTGCGAAGGGCTTGGTTGGAGCGTGCTTGGCGAGTTTGAGAATCACGACGGGTTCGACGGCGTGATGCTGGGCCGCACGGGGTCAGGCCATCACTTCGAGTTCACGGCAAGGCGTGACAGCCATGTCGAGCCGTCACCAACCGCCGAAGACCTTGTCGTTTTGTACATGCCCGTTCTGGCCGAGTGGCAGGAAGCATGCGCATCCATGGTCTCTGCTGGCTTCGTTCTCGTGGCTCCCTTCAATCCGTACTGGGCCGAACACGGCCGAACTTACGAAGACCCGGATGGTTATCGCATAGTGCTGCAGAACGCGAGTTGGTCTCGGTAGTAAAGCGCAGAGTTCTCGTAGCATCCCAACCACGTCATGCCAATCGTCTAACCCCTCCATCGAGCGGACGTCCCAAAGGCCGCTTCGCGCCCTTTGGCACGCCGCTCATGTCGATGTCGAACGTTAGGCGTCATCGATAGCTGGCGCTAAGGGATGCCGGGCGGCAGATGCGCAGAACCTCTCACGTAAGGAGATTCAACGATGAACGAGGAACAGTTTCGCCAACGCGCACAAGAACAAGGCTATGGCGACTTCCAGACCAAGGACTACGCTCCCAACAAAGACGGTCCGCTGCATACGCACGACTTTTCAGTGATGCTATTGGTCGTCGGGGGGCAGTTCACCCTCGCCTTCGAAGACGGCTCAACCAACTATTCTCCCGGTGAAGTCTGCGAACTCGCTGCCAACGTCATGCACACGGAACGCGCTGGGCCTGGTGGTGCAAAGGTGCTCTTGGCAAAGCGGGAGTCTGCCGCTCCAAGGGCCGCCGCCTGAGCAGCAAGTTCGCTCAATACGTGATGCGCCGTGACGTCTAACCCCTCCATCGAGCGGACTTCCCAAAGGCCGCTTCGCGCCCTTTGCCCCGCCGCTCATGTCGAACGTTAGGCCCCTGAGCGGGCTCTGGAATCCTCGGCACTAGGAACATCATGGCAAGTACGCTGCTCGAGTCTGTACACGCATTCGGTCACGCCTGGGCACGCCGCGACGTCCAGGCTCTCCAGGCATTGCTCGCACCCGGCTACATTCATACGGACTTCGAAGGCCGGGTCTTTCAGCGCGACGAATGGCTCGAGTACGCCAGGTCCCAAGAACACGGCAGCAGGGTTTCGTTTCACGATCTCGTCGCCGTCGAGCACGGCACAACCGGCATCGTCACGGGGTCCAACGAAGTCGCGGGAGGTTCGATGGGTTCTTCTACCATTCGCTTCACCCAAGTCTGGCTGCAACTGTCGGGCCGTTGGCAGCGACTGGCATTCCAAGCCACGAGGGTTGTTAGCCGAAATGCGCAACCATGAGTCCGCAGGCGCCTAACCCCTCCATCGAGCGGACGTCCCAAAGGCCGCTGCGCGCCCTTTGGCTCGCCGCTCATGTCGAACGTTAGGCCCCTGTGCGAAGCAGCGAAATCCGCGTTGCGCCCTTCAGTGCTGTAGCACTCGCTCTCGCTCCTTTCGTTGCGAGCGCGGGGGCCGTCGACTCGCGAGCGGTTGACCGCACGCTGCTAGCGGTCTTCGCGGGGTTTGTCTTCGTCGTCGCTCTGCTCGGCTTGACGCTGGTCGCCGTCGTGGCGGGGCGTCATCGCCGCCGTCTACTGCGCTCAACAGTTGTCGTTGAAGCGGCTTGCGCCCTGGCCGCAGTGGGTGGCACGATCGCTGTTGGTACCGGCCACGATTTCTCGCGGCTGGAGCAATCTGTGCTCATCGCTGGAGCGTTGTTCGTTGTCATCTGCGCTGCGCTCGTCGTCCATGCTTTCGTTTCCAGTCGGTCCGCAGGCGCCTAACCCCTCCATCGAGCGGACATCCTCCTGCAGGCTGCGTCTGCCTACGGCTGCCGCTCATGTCGAACGTTAGGCCCCACAACGAACGCCATGCTTAAACTAAAGCTAGGACCGCCACCCGACAACGAGCTCGTGCGTCACGACGCACGTTGGAAGGCTGTTTCGGGCTATGACGCCACTCCAGCAGGCGCTTTGCGAATGCTTACGGTCGGCTTCATTTGCACCCTCGTAACCCTCGGGCTATGGAGCGCATTCATTCCTGGCGCTCTGCCGGTGAGCTGGCCCTCGGTTCTGCTAACCCTGGCGGTCCTGATCGCGCTGGTTGTGGGGCATGAGACGATTCATTTGCTAGCTTTCCCAGGAGGCGGGGTGGGCAACGCGGTGGCTGGCTTCTGGCCCGCCAAGGGTGCGGCATACGTCGAGTACACGTTGCCCGTGTCCAGGCGCCGATTTGTCCTGGTCACGCTGGCCCCAGTGTTGCTCTTATCCGTCGGCGTGATTGCAGTTGCTGCCCTCGGTGTTCGCGTTTCGGTGCCTCTTCAGTGGGCGTCGGTTCTGAACGCATTCGGGTCTGGCGCCGATCTACTCGTGGTGTACCTGGTGCTGCGGCAGTCGTCGTCTTCGGCTCTCATTCTTGGAAGCGGGCAACGGCTCTACACACGTGAGGCCTAACCCCCCATCGAGCGGACGTCCCGAAGGCCGCTTAGCGCCCTTCTGTCCGCCGCTCATGTCGAACGTTAGGCAACGCCAGCGGCGCCGGGGGACAATCGGAAGACCGACAGCCTCGCTGGAGCGTGACATGGAGCTGACAGCCGTTCTTACCCCGGCGCCCGAAGGCGGTTTCGTCGCGCTCAATCCCGAGCGTCTCCGGCGCTGAGGCCGTCAAAGCACTGGCACGCCTCGGTTTCGCAACGGTTCTGCGCCGCGCGAAGCTGGAAGACGCGGAGCGCGTCGCGGAGATCCTGATCGCCGCTCGGCGCGAGTCCATGCCGTTCGCGCCGTCTGCGCATCGCGATCCGGAGGTTCGTCAGTGGGCCCGCGAAGTTTTGCTTCCCACACACGAGGTGACAGTGGCCACCGAGGCAGGGCAAGTCGTCGGAGTCCTCGCCTGTTCCCGCAAAGGCGAGCACAGTTGGATCAACCAACTCATGCTCCATCCTGCAGCCGTAGGTCGAGGCATCGGTTCGCAGCTTCTGGAGCACGCAATTGCCACAATGCCGTTGCCCCTCAGGCTCTACACTTTTCAGCCGCACACGAGAGCGCGCAAGTTCTATGAGCACCATGGTTTCGTGGCCATCGAGTTCACGGACGGAAGGTCCAACGAAGAAGGCGTTCCCGACGTGCTGTACGAACTCGGCCGGGTACCGGAGCATGTGGTCTAACCCCTCCATCGAGCGGACCTCCCAGAGGCCGCTGCGCGCCCTTTGGCCCGCCGCTCATGTCGAACGTCAGACCCCAAAGATGACTACGCCATGCGAGTGAGCCAAGAAGATCCAGACCAGGCGGACGTAGTCGCTCTCATCGCGGAGCTAGATGCATATCAAGACACGCTGTACCCGGCCGAAGCACGGTATGCACTCAATGTGGCGTCACTAAAAATGCCCAACGTCGTGTTTGCGGTTGCCAGAGACGCCGAAGGCGCAGCCCACGGATGCGGCGCCGTTGTAGTCACCGAAAGTTGCGGTGAGCTAAAGCGAATGTATGTACGCCCGGAAAGTCGCGGCAAGCGTGTGGCGCAGCAACTGCTGGCAGAGCTTGAGGTGGCCGCAGCCCGAATGGGATGCAAGAAGTTGCTTCTGGAAACCGGACCGTATCAGCCAGAGGCACTGGCTTTCTATGGCAAGCAAGGCTACATCCGCAGAGGCCCCTTCGGCACGTATCCAGACCACCCACTCAGCGTCTTCATGGGCAAAGACCTTGAACCATCGCACGCTGGGGTCTAACCCCACCATCGAGCGGACGTCCCAAACGCCGCTTCGCGCCCTTTGCGCCGCCGCTCATGTCGAACGTTAGGCCCCGCAGAGCAGCGACTTCATACCTCGAAGGCCCATCAATGACAGCAACATGCGCCTGCGGGCAAGCTTCCATCACGGTAAACGCCTTGCCCACTATGCATGGCGTCTGCCATTGCACGAACTGCAAGCGCAGAACTGGTAGCGCGTTCGGGATCTCGGCCTACTTCGATAGAGCCGCTGTCGTGGGGCGCACGGGCGAGACGAATGTCTACGCGTTTCGCCACACGCCGCAAGACCAAGATCAAGAACGCCACTTCTGTGCGGTCTGCGGCACCACGCTCTTCTGGTTCGTGTCTGCGCTCCCCGCAAAGATCGGCATCGCGGGCGGCTGTTTCGCGGATGGTGGTCTTCCCGAACCCACGTACTCGGTCACCGAGAGAAAGAAGGAGGCCTGGGTTTCCCTCCCTGGCCACTGGCAGGCGTACCAACAGTGAGCGCGGCGCCTAAACCCTCCATCGAGCGGACGCTCCAAAGCCTGCTCCGCAGCCTTTGGCCCGCCGCTCATGTCGAACGTTAGGCCCCAGCAGCTACGATCCTTCACGCGGATCGCTTCTAGAAGGTCGCCTCTGCATGAATCTCGACAGCCCGCACGTACGTTGGTCGCCGTACTTCTACGCTGCCCTCATGGGATTGGCGGTGGTCGCGTTCTGGCCCGGGTATTTCGCGGTTCCGAAGCTCGGGCTCAGCGGCTGGACGCACTTCCACACGCTAACCGGCACACTCTGGTTGGTCGTGCTCATCGTCCAACCTTGGGCAATTCGAAGCGGTCGACGGACGCTTCATGTGTGGCTCGGCCGCGCGACATTCCTTCTATTCCCACTGGTGATCATCGGCTTTGTCGGGCTCGCCCACTCCTCCATGCAGGGAAAGTCTCCTCAGGGGCAGGCTATAGATGCTTATTTTTTCTATATCCGCGTCGTCCTGGTCGTGATCTTCGTAGGGACGTACGTGATGGGAGTCATCAACGTTAAAGACCCCGAACTCCATTCAAGGTACATGCTGTGCACCGGCCTGCCGTTGATCGACCCGGTCGCTCATCGCCTCGCACAGCGTTTGATGGGAGGCGCCGATCTAAACTATCAGTTGTTAACCTTCGGCTTGGCCTGCGCAATCCTCGTGGCACTGTTCGGGTCGGCGCGACACACGGGGACAGGTCGTCGCGCGTTGGGTACCGTACTCCTTGCGTTCTTCGTTGGCGGCTTGCCGCTGGCGCTCGAATTCCACACCTGGGGCGCTCCTTGGACGCATTGGAAGGCCGTTTCCCGAGGGTTCGCCGCATTGCCGTTGACCTGACATCCGGAGCCGGTCGCATGTGTAGGGAGCAGACGCCTAACCCCGTCATTGAGCGGACGTTCCAAAGGCCGCTTCGCGCCCTCTGGCCCGCCGCTCATGTCGAACGTTAGGCCCCGCAAAGCGCCGCAGCGTCTATACACAAATCATGCTCGGCACAACTCGCGCTGCTCTCGTTTACTTCGCCCTCGTGCTTGGTACGGGGTTCCTGCTCGGCATGGTTCGCGTTCCGTTTGTCGTTCCGCGCATCGGTGAGCGGTGGGCCGAACTGGCAGAAATGCCAATCATGGGAGTCACCATCTTCTTCGCTGCGGGGTACGTCCTGCGTCGGTTCCCCGCAATTCATTCGCCTGGCCGTGCCTTGGTGGCCGGGTTCCTCGCTCTTGCTCTGTCAGTCGTTGCAGAGCTGGGCCTTGCAGTTGCTCTTCAAAGCCAAACACTGGGCGAGTTCCTCGCCAGCCGAGACCGAGTTTCCGGTTCCGTCTATCTCGTCATGCTGGTAGTGTTCGCTCTCATGCCAAGGCTTCGTCTTTACCACCATGAGCCCACGTAGGGCGGCGCCTAACCTCTCCCTCGAGCGGACGTCTCAAAGGCCGCTTCGCGCCCTTTGGCCCGCCGCTCATGTCGAACGTTAGGCGCCATGGCAAACCCAGGTGATCGCGACAACGAGAGATCAATGGCCCGCCGAGTTATTACCGCGGTGTTCGGCGTGTTCTTTATCGTGCTTGCCATCACGATCTGTTTGTCCGTCGATGGCCCCATGAGCGTCCGAGCAGTTGTTGCAGCGTTGGTTGTCGGCTTGCTGGGAGCAGATGCATGCGTCAGTGCGGCTCGCAACAAGCGGTCCCTATTGGAACGCATTGGGCCGCTACCGTAGTGCCCGGCAACTTCTCTTGAATGGCTGCGTGTGGCGCCTAACCCCTCCATCAAGCGGACGTCCCAAAGGCCGCTTCGCGCCCTTTGGCCCACCGCTCATGTCGAACGTTGGGGCCCCGAACTCACGACCTGCAATCCGAGATGCAGTTCAAAGGCGTCGAAGTCACGGTCCGAATGCAGCAGCGGGTAGTTGCTCTCCATGCACCGGGTGGCAATGAGCGTGTCTATCGCCTTCCGAACCGTCAGACCGAGGTCACGGAGCTTCCTGAAGTTCTTCGCAGCCTGTATGGCTATGTCGCGCCCTACCAGGTCAACTTGTTCAAACGAATCCAGAGTCTTTCGCACCTGCTGAAACTCGCGCTCGTCTCGCACGCCCCGCAACACTTCGGCAAGAATCAGGTCGCCCACGGCAATCCGTGTCGTCCCCAGCAGTGCATCGAGCCTCTCGGCCTGCGGTGTTCGCATCCCCCGGAAGAAGTCGATCCACACACTGGAGTCAACCAAGATCACTTGTCGGTCCTCATTGCCTCCAAGTCGCCTTCCCAGGTAATCTTGCCCCTGAGCTGCCTTGCCTGTTGTTGGCGGCCCAGCTGAATGAGCGTGCGAAGCCCGAGCTCCACGGCCTCCCTCTTGGTCTTCGCACCTGTCGTACGGAGCGCGTCCTTCATGAGCTTGTCGTCAATCACGATGTTGGTGCGCATGGTGTGTATTTTGCGGCTTCGGAGTACACGTCATACGCGCAACCACCGTACGCGGGAACCTAGCCCCTCCATCGAGCCGACGCTCCGAAGGCCGCTTCGCGCCCTATGGCCGGCCGCTGATGTCGAACGTTAGGCAACACAGAGTAGCGCCATGACCCGCGTCAATTCCGCAGATGCCGTCTCTTCTGCCGACGATTTCCGCTCCCTGGAACGCACGCGTTTGCGCTCGTTGGTCGAGCGGGACATGGAGCTTGCAAACGCACTTCATTCTGCTGAATTTCACCTCGTAACGCCCGGGGGTATCACGCGCTCACGTGAGTCCTATCTCACCGCGGTCCAAACCGGTGCCATCACGTATCTCAAGTGGCAGCCCGCCGAGATCATGGTCCGCCAGTTCAGCCACGTCGTGCTTCTTCGCTACCAAGCCGAGCTGGAAATGCCATCGCAGTCGAGCGCCGCGTCCTCGTTCTTCTGCTGGCACACCGACTCATACGAACTGCACAATGGCTTGTGGCAGGTCGTATTTTCTCAAGCCACTCGCGTCGCCTAGCCCGTCAAGGAACGCACGTGTCGCCTAACCCCTCCATCGGGCGGACGTCTTCCGGCAGGCTTCTCCTGCCTGCGGCCGCCGCTCATGTCGAACGTTAGGTCCCACAAGATGCAACATCGGCGCCTCGCTATCCTCATGACCGCCTTCGTCAGCACCGCGACACTCGGACAGGTCTACAAGCAGGTGGGTCCTGACGGGAAGGTCTTCTACACCGACAAACCCCCGCATACCGCAGCTGGATCCAGCGAAGTGAAATCCGATATCCGATCACGGGCGGCAAGACCGGAAGACGACCCCATCTACGCGGCCATGAATGTTTACGGCAATGAGACTATGGTCGAGACCTTCTATCGCTTTTGCCGAGACACGGTACCCGAATCCGAGCCGGCGCTCCGAGAGGCTCGCGACCGGTGGAACGCCCGACACCAGGCGTTGAGCAGTAGAAAGCTGGTCGTGCTTCACGACCAACTTTCCGTTGAGGAACTGCGAAAAATTGCGGAAGAGACTGAGGCCGCTCACATGGAAATTCTTCAGAAGGTTCGCTTGGCATCCCCACGCGAGCAAGCCAGCTGGTGCAAGGCAGGCCCAGCTCGGCTTGAAGCACAAGAGGTCAATCCCGTTCGCAATCCCACGCTGGTGAAAACATTGGAGTCATACAAGCCAAAGGCAGCGCGCCCGAGCGGCCTAACCCCTCCATAGAGCGGACGTCCCAAAGTCCGCTTCGCTCCCTTTGCGCCGCGGCTCATGTCGAACGTCAGGCCGCTCGGGCGACGGGCGAGCAGTCGATGGTCGACATCACTCATGTCCGGTCAATGTCAAACCTCAAACACGATGCGCGGTAATTTCCCTTCTGCGGGCTCGATGCTGCGGCGCGTTTCCCGGCGCGCCATCCTGGCTCTTGCCTGCTGCCCCCTGATCGCCGCATGCGGCCCCGAAGTCAGCGGCCAGCCCAAGCCGCCGCCGGAGTTCGGAGCGCGCAAGGGCGCGCTGATAGGCTGCCCTTCGATGGAGGGGCTCTATGCATGGCCGCCGGTCGATGGCGAGTACGCGAAGGGGATAGCGACGAACCGCCGGCCGTGGGATGGAGGACGGCCAGTGCCGGTGTCGCGCGGCAGAATGCAGATCAAGGTGGAGCAGACCGGCTCGCGCGTGACGATACGCTCGCGAGACATCAACCCCCGCAGCGTGCCGAGCACGCAGGCGCGCGACTGGGCCTATGTCGAATACGGCACCGCGCAGTTCAACTGCAAGGCCGACATGCTGGAATTCGAGGAAGTCGAATTCGGCGACGCTGCCGACTATGGCGGCAAAGGCGCGCGGCGCGGCTTCACCCTGGCGCGGATGAAGGACGGGGCGCTGGCCGTCGGCATCAAGACCACCTCGACCGGTCGCACCGACTCGATCTTCACCTGGGGCGGTCAATCTACCGGCCGGTACAAAGCGCCAGACAAGGTGTACTGGTCATGGTCGAAACTGCAGAGGCTGGATCCGGCGAGCAACTGATGACCCAGCAAACGATCACGCGAGCCTAGATCAGTCGCATACGTATGCTTGGGCTGTCGTGAGCAACTACGGACGCGATCATGGTGGCGGCTGGCTGTCTGTTTTGGTGCTTCAGCGTGCCGCCTAACCGTTCCTTCGAAGGCGACGTCCTCCGGTGCTGCCTCACACTCGCGCCATGGTCACGGTCGCTGCTACTCACCCATCGTCTGCCTGGAAGCCGGCGCCTAACCCGCCGTTCAAGCTGACATCCCACGGCAAGCCGTGGGCTGCCGCTTAGCTCCGGCGTCAGGGCCTCATGAGCCACTACATTCCCGTGTTCACATGCATCGTCGCGTGCGAGGCCGTGTCCTGCGGCGAGCCTAGCCCCGACGAAGCGTTGCGGCTCATCACTCCGGATCCCTGGATCAGCACTTCTCGCAACTGGTGGTATCAGGAACTGGTTTCAGCCGCGCTTGACACCTATCCTGGCTTGGAGAAGTTGAGGTACTTGTGCAAGGAGGTCGCTATCGTCCCCAACGATCAGCTCATCTGCACCTCTGCTGCAATATTGAATCTGTTGGAGGCAATACAGCGCAATGCTGAAGCCCTCGTTCCTCTTCAGGCACTCGAGAGCTCGGCAGAAGAGATCCGGCTTCAACTCGGCCAAGCCGAGGTGTCCCGGCACTTCGATGACGACTGCAGCTTCGCACTCGGCAACTTCTTCACCTTCCTTGTTTCACAAGCGGCCGCCATTGACGAAGCAAGGCAGCAAGGCGAATGTCTGCTCTATGTGCAGCCCCGGCCTTGACCCCTCCATCGAGCGGACGTTCCGAAGGCCGCTGCGCGCCTTTTGGCTTGCCGCTCATGTCGAACGTGAGGCAACACCGGGACCGGCCCGGCATGCCAGTCGAACTTTGAAAGACTCTATGCACAAAGGCTCGTGTCACTGCGGGGCGGTTCAGCTTGTATTGCCTTCTACGCCGGAGGTCGCCACCGATTGCAACTGCTCGCTGTGCCGTCGTATTGGTGGCCCATGGGTCTATTTCAAATTCGGCGCGGTCGAAATCTCGGGTCATCCTGAAGCGACGGCTGAGTACGTGTGGGGAGACAGGACGTTGCGCACTATTCATTGCAGGATCTGCGGCTGTGTCACGCACTGGGAGCCGCTCCAGCCAAATTCCGACGGAAGGCACGGCGTCAACCTCGCCAATTTCGATCCCGAGCTCATCGCATCAGTCCAGGTCCGTCGCTTCGACGGAGCAAATACGTGGGAGTTCATCGACCCGTAGTCCATGCCAACATGTCCAACGCGTCGCAACATGCCTCACTACTCTTCCATTCTCGATGTGTGCCTGCCGGAGTGCGACGTTCCGGCAGCCATCCGTGACTTCTCGGACATCAGCGACCTCTACTCAGAGAAGCATCCAACAAGTCACACCTACTCTCGGAGAACGGTGGCTTCGCAGCATGTTGACAACATCGTACGAGAATACGGAGCTGGTTCCCTGCGCTACCTTTGCGAAACCGTCGCGCTGTTGAATCACTCAGATGTCCAGCGAGCGATTTCCGACCTAGAGCAGCTGTTCGCAGCAATGAGGATGCAGCCTGAACGTGGCACGCTTTGCTCGTTGCATGAATGCTCGATCCAGGAAGTCATTGCTGCCTCCCAACTCCCTGAGGTGGCACCCATACCGGAAAGCCTGCGAGACGATGAGGGCGAAACGTTGTCGTACGCCATCGCATACCTGAAGGCGCACATGGCTGTGCTCCGCCACGCCCGCCAACACAAGCTATTCGTATTGCATGGTCAGTCACACCACCTTGACGGGACCGACGCCTAACCCCTCCATCGAGCGGACGTCCCAAAGGCCGCTTCGGGTGCTGACCGATACGCGAGGCAGTTCACCGAACCGAGGGTCTGGAAGCGGCGCCTTGCGCTTCCTGGCGAGACGGTTTCAGCCGAGATACGAAGCTCGGGTCAGCGAACGGGCTCGAAAGCCGCGGAGCCGGGGTACGTGTCGGTGCCCATGAGCGGCGCGGGCGCCGGCGAGGTCCGGCCTGTACCGCCTCGCGACCCGGCAGGCGTCCGTATGATTGCCGGATCGTCCGGATGAGCGCGGGCGTTCCCGAAAAACCATGCCGAGAGGGCTGATGTGAGCGACGCCGAGAAGGAAGTCCGCCGGGTCATCGATTCGTATTCGGCGGCGGTACTCGCGCGGGACGTCGAGGCCCTCATGCGCCTCTATCACCCTACAGTCCGGGTCTTCGACACCTGGGGCGTTTGGCTCTACGAAGGAGCCCCTGCCTGGCGCATTGCCGTGGAAGGCTGGTTCGCTTCCCTGGGGAGCGAAAGAGTCAAGGTGAGCTTCTCGGAGGTGCAATCCACCGCCGAGCACACCCTGGCTCTGGTCAGCGCCATCGTCACTTATGCCGCGGAGTCCGCGCAGGGCGAGGCGCTTCGATCGATGCAGAACCGGATGACGTGGGTGCTTCGCGAAAGCGGGCACGTCTTTCGGATTGCTCACGAACATACGTCGGCGCCCGTGGGTTTCGAAGACGCCAAGGCGATTCTTGCGCGCGCTTGAGAGGGCAGGTCATACGGGATTTACGAGACGCGACTGCATCCTCCGACACGTCATTTCCTGCCCAACCCTGCGGCAGGGATGTCCCGCTTTCGCCTGGTTCAGCAAACCGATCGCATTCCCGCCGAAATGGGACGCTCCTTTGGCTACTGCGTCAGGTCCCTCTGCATCGCGACCCATGCCCGCCGTCTCAGTTCGCCAAGCCGTGCTTTCGGATCTCGACGTCCTGGCTCCCCTGTTCGACGGCTACCGCCAGTTCTACGGCCGAGCGCCGGACCTGCCGGCAGCCGAGTCCTTTCTTCGCGCCCGGTTCGACCACGGCGAATCGGCGGTGTTCCTGGCCCACGCGGAGAATGCCCCGGTGGGCTTCACGCAGCTCTACCCGAGCTTCTCCTCGGTCTTGCTCGCGCGAACATTCATCCTGAACGACTTGTTTGTCGTCGCAAGCCATCGGAGAACAGGCGTCGCGTCCGAGCTCCTGCGCGCCGCAGTGGAGTACGCCCGCTCGCTGGGCGCCGTCCGGGTCACCCTCAACACCGACATCCGGAATGCGCCAGCTCAGGCAACGTACGAGGCCCGAGGCTGGAGGCGTGATGGAGAGTTCTTCGTGTATCACTTCGCCCCGCAGGACAAGCAGGGATCGCTTGCTTCTCGGCCAGGGGCACATGGAGAATGACGCATCGCCTTCGCGAGGCCGGTGGCACCTTGTCAATGGAAGGCTATCGTTCTCTTCTTTCCCGAGGCGACGCCTAGCGATCCTGTCCGACCCGATGACCTCGCAAACTCCAGCCGGCATCGAAGAATCGAGATCGCATCTGGCGGCGCTGGCCGCGCAAGTTCAGCGTCTGGATGCTTCGCTTGACATGCACAAGGACGTTCTCGAGTCGATTCTTCGCACGTATCCGGACACGCCGGAGGCAAGGCGAACCGGGCTTGCGCCCCGAATACCACGCCAACTACTATGGCGCCTACTTCAGAGACACAGAGGGCAACAAGGTCTGCGTCGTGTCGCACGGCGTTGAATGAACACCTCCCTTGCGGCCGGCGCCACGTCAAGGGGGTCACCGTGAACGAATACGACCGGATCAAGTACCTCAAGCTCGCGCTTCGCGCGTTCGCCGTCGTGTTCGTCTTCGGCCTGTATCCGCTGACGCGGCTCTGGCCTTCAGGCTGGGCGTGGCATCCTGGACAGTCCGAGTATCTTCAGATGATCATCGGAATCTACGCGACCCTCGGCGTGTTCCTGTGGCTTGCCGCTCGGGATCCACAGCGTCATCTCAGCCTGATCGCCTTCACCATCTGGTCGAGCGTGGTTCATGGCGGCATCATGGCGGTGCAATCCGTCGCCAACGCACAGCACTCCGGACATCTGTATGGCGACGTACTCGCTCTCTTCCTCGTCGCCGCCGTCCTTGGCGCGCTGGCGCCGCAGGCACTTGCGCTGAGGTTCGCCAGGCACGTGGCCTGACCGCTGCACATCGAACGTCGGGCGCCATGCGTACTGCTTCATGGAAGGATCGAATTGGTGCTGACGTACTGGGGGTCGCCGCCGGCCGCTCGGGAGTCGAAGTCGCGTCGATCGGTCGCTATGCTGTCGAGCTATTGCCCGGTGGGCCCCAAGAAAATGGCCGATGACGCTCTCGAGACCTGGCATCGCCTGGTGCGCTCCCTGGATCCTTCCGGCCTGGACACCCTGCTTGCGGAGGATGCCGTCTTCTACTCGCCCGTCGTCCACACACCGCAGCGCGGCAGGAAGCTGGCCGCCTGGTATCTGGGCGCGGCCTTCCAGGTCTTCTTCAACCCGACCTTTCGCTACGTGCGAGAGATCGTGGGCCCTTGCGACGCCATGCTGGAGTTCGAAACCGAGATCGACGGCGTGCTCGTAAACGGCGTCGACCTCATCAAGTGGAACGACGCTGGGCAGATCGTCGAGTTCAAGGTCATGCTCAGGCCGCTGAAGGCGATCAATGTCATTCATCAACGGATGGCCGCAATGCTCCAGTCCAGTCAGCCAACACGGTGACGCCCCGCCCCGTCGTCGAACGCCAGATGGCACACCAGTCGCTCCGGAGAGATGCCTTCGGCCTGGCGGGCTGGCTGGCCGCGAGCTTGCTCGCCGGCGGCATCGGAGCCATCGCATCAGCGGGTGCGGCCACCTTCTACGGAGCGCTTTCGCAGCCTTCCTGGGCGCCGCCGGCGTGGCTGTTCGGTCCCGTCTGGTCGGTGCTCTTTGTCCTCATGGGGGTGGCGGCCTGGCTCGTCTGGCGCAGGCATGGCTTCGCGGATGCGGCCGCGGCTCTCGGGCTTTTCGCGATTCAGCTCGTTGCCAACGCACTGTGGACCTGGTTGTTCTTCAAATGGCAGCTCGGCGCGGCCTCGCTGGTCGAGATCGTCGTTCTCTGGCTGCTGATCGCGGCCACCCTGCTCGCCTTCTGGCCTCTGCATCGGCTGGCAGCGCTCCTGCTCGTGCCGTATCTCGCCTGGGTGAGCGTTGCCTCGGCGCTCACGTTGTCGTTGCTGCGCCTCAATCCCTCGTCTCTGGGCTAGCCCGGGCGGCGAGCCTTTCAGCCGCCAACTCCGAGTGCTGCCATGGCTCCGTACTTCGGCCAATGTCTTTGTGGCAGCGTCCGCTACCGTGTGAGCCAGGAGCCCCTGACGCTGTACGCGTGTCATTGCACGGAGTGCCAGAGGCGGACCGGCAGCGCCTTCGCGCTGTCCCTGATCGTTCGGCGAGACGACCTTCAGGTATCGAGCGGGCAAACGACGGGCTACTCGGCGAGCCTCGCCGACGGCTGAACCAAGTCGGGACAGATGTGCCCACCCTGCAGTACCGGCGACCCTGGCGAACTCGTGCGCCTTTGGCAGCAGCGCAAGAGTGAAGCCCGACGCCTCCATCGGCATGTCACGCCACTCGCCACGATGAAACGCAAGGCCAGGGGTGCTTCCGCATGAAAACGAATCGCCGGGTTGCAATCGCCCAGATCGCCATGCATTGGTCGACGGCGGAGAACCTTGCCGCCATTCTTCGCGCGATGGAGCTCGCGAGCTCTCGCGGCGCGGCGCTGTGCGGGTTCTCCGAGCTGGCGGTGACCGGCTTTCACCGCGAGATCGCCCGGGAGGCCACGCCCGAGCTGGTGCTGCCTGCCATCCGCGAGCTTCAAACGCGCTGCGCGCAGTTGTCGCTCGGCATCGCCGTCGGCGCGCCGACCTTCGGCGCCGACGGTGCGAAGTACAACTCGCATCTCCTCATCGACGAATTCGGGGCGACGGGAGCCGTCGTCTCGAAGCAGGGGCTCACCGACCCGGAGGCCACGTTCTTCGCTCGCGGAGCGTCGAGGCCCACCGCCCGGCTTCAGGGGCTGAACTGCTCGGCCGTCATCTGCCGCGAAGTCAGCGACCTCGAACTCGTCGCCAGCCAGTTGCAGCCGGGAACCGCGGAACTCGTCTTCGTTCCCGGCGCTCTCCGTCAGGACCCCGAAAAGCCCAGGACCGACCCTCCCGAGTATGTTCGAGACATCCAGCGCCTGGCGGCAGCCACGACCTGCTTCGTCGTCCAGACGAACTGGCCGAACGCACTGAACCGGCCGGAGGAGAGTGTCGAGGGCGGCGGCAGCACTGTCGCCGCGCCGAGCGGCGAAGTCCTGTTCCGCCTGCCGCCCCGGGCCTCCGGGGTCGGCGTCTTCGATCTCGGCGACCGCCACTTCGAGTGGCATCCCCAGTGAAACCCGAACGGCAGGCCTCGAAATCGCTACGCTTGAGGGTCTTCAACGCTCGGGAATCTCGGATGAAGCGGGTCACTGGCATCGGAGGGATCTTCTTCAGCGCGAAGGATCCGGTTGCGCTGCGTGCCTGGTACCAGAAGCACCTCG
Source organism: Burkholderiales bacterium (assembly GCA_031360885.1). Classification (GTDB taxonomy): domain Bacteria; phylum Pseudomonadota; class Gammaproteobacteria; order Burkholderiales; family Burkholderiaceae_C; genus Schlegelella_A. The sequence continues at coordinate 23,502 of JANMCC010000095.1, forward strand.
GCATCGACGTCCAGGACTGGGGCGGCACGGCCTTCACGTGGGCGGACGGCGCGGGCAACCCGATGAAGGGAACGACCATCTGGTCTGTCGGCAATGCCGACGCCAACACCTTCGCCCCGAGCACTTCTTCCTTCATGCTGAACTACCGCGTCGAGGACCTGCCGGCCTTGCTCCAGGCGCTGCGGGACGAAGGCTGCAACGTGCTCGAAAAGACGGACGACTCCGAGTATGGAAAGTTCGGCTGGGTCATGGATCCGGAAGGCAACAAGGTCGAGCTCTGGCAGCCTCCGGCAGGTCAGTAGGCCGCTCCCTTCGCCGGAGCATGCAAAGTCCTTCCCGACCTGGCCCCCTCCACCCGATGCTGCCGCGCGCCAATCCATGAGTCTGGCCGTCGCCCTTCTCGCGGCCGCGGCTTCGATGTGTGCGGTCCCCTCGTCGGAAGAGGTCGCGCAGCGCGCCTTGCCCTACGCCGCGTTCGACAGTCGCGGCAGTCCCTTCGGATGGAGGGCACTGGCCGCGTCCGGCTGCACGGATGCGGCCGTCGACCTGCTCGCCCAATACTCGGAGGCGAACCGCGACCGCCTGGCAGCCGCGGAAGCCGGAGAGATCGCGTTTCACATCGGCCAGGCGCTTGCCATGGCAGGTCGGGAGCAGGAGGCCATCGCTCCGTTCGAGCGCGCGCTCGAACCGCAGGTGTCTGCGGAGTGGGCTGCCTACGTCCGGGCAACGCTTGCCTTCCTTCGCCGGGATGCAGCGGCCCTGCACGCGGCGCGGACCTCCTACGCGACACTCGCCCCAGGCTCCATGCGCCTGCGCATCATCGACGGGTTCGTCGCCTGCCCGACCGAGTCGTACATGAAGGCCGCGCACTGCAAGAGGTGAGGAGAGGCCAACATGCTTCCAGATCCCACGAATCAGCTGCTCCAGCTCGAGCGCGCCTGGATGAACGCGTGGATCGCCAAGGATCGTGCCACCTGCGAAGACATTCTCGATGACGAGTTTCTTCTGTCCAGCGCCCGCGGCATCCTCATTCGAAAGGACGAGTGGCTTGCCGGCGCAATGAGTGCCTTCAACTGCCGGGAGTTCGAGTGGCAGTCGGCTCTCGTGCGCCCGTTCGAGCGCTTTGCCTTGATTCACTCGACCATACGGCAGTCGGCGTCGGTAGGCGAGCAGGACTGGAGCGGCGTCTTCATGCTCACCGATACCTGGGTTCTCCGCGGCGATCGGTGGAAGGTCGTCAGCCGTCATGGAACGGGTCCCCTGCCCGCCGCGCCCGCCTGACCTCCTCCGCGACCATGACGTCCTCAACCGCAGTCGATGTCGTGCGTGAGTTCTGGCGCCTCATGGCCAGCAACGACTTCCACTCCGTCGCGGCAGTATTGGCGGAAGAATTCGTCCTCGAATGGCCGCAATCGAGGGAGCGCATCCGCGGAGCGGAGCGTTTCGCCCGAATGAACTCCGAGTACGTCGCCCATGGGCCGTGGGTCGTCACGGTCCACCGCATCGTCGGCAACGATCTGGAGGCCGTGTCGGAGGTCGAAGTCACCGACGGCGTGCAACACGGCAGGGCCATCTCCTTCTTCACCCTCACAGGCGCGAAGATCGCTCGCATCGTCGAGTACTGGCCGGAGCCGTATGCGCCCCTGCCGGATCGCGCGCATCTCGTGGAGCTCATGTCGTGAGCGCCGGAGGCCGAGGCCACCAATCTGCCGCCCCATTGTCTCGGGCACATCGGCCACTCGGTCGTTCCCTGGAAGCGCCGCCTGGGCTATGCCACGCGAGCGCTCGGCCTCCTGCTCCGTGAAGCCCGGGCCGAAGGCCTGCCCTTCGTGGAGATCACCACGGATCCGCAGAACACTGCATCGCAGCGAGTGATCGAGGCGAACGGCGGCGTCCTCTTCGAGCGGTTCACCAAGCCGCCGCAGTTCGGCAGCGTTCCCGGTCTGAGGTTTCGCATCGCCTTCTCATGACGTCGCCTGGAATTCGCGGCGATGCCGACGTCCGGTGATCGATGAACGCCCAGGCGAAGCTCGCGGCGCTGTTCCTGCTCATTGCAACCGGACCGCTGGCCCAGGTGGTTTCGCAGAACGTGCAGCTGCTGACGCCTGATCCGCGAGCTGGTGGCCGCGCGAAGGCTCAACAATGTCGCCGTCGGCCTGCCGGGCCTGGCCTACGGCATCCTGAACGAAGGCGCCCGGCGTGCGCAAGGCGGTCAAATGGAATTCCCCGTTGTACGGCATCGAGGGCCGAGGCTGGTTCCTGCCTGTCTGGGGCAAGTCCTAGTCGGCGTCCGGGCTCGTCATACAGTGTGGCCAAACCCCGCACTCATGTCTCCCGCCTTCCTCATCGCAGCGCTCGTGCTCGCCATCACGCCGGGGCCCGGCATCGCCTACGTCGTGGCGCGCACCGCGGCCGGCGGCCGAACCGAAGGGCTGGCGTCCTGCGTCGGCACGGGCCTGGGCGGCATGCTCCATGTCGGCGCCGCCGCGCTGGGCCTGTCCGTGCTGCTGGCGCAGTCGGCGGCTGCCTTCTCCGTGGTCAAGTACGTCGGCGCCGCGTACCTCGTCTACCTCGGCGTACGCCTGCTCATGTCCAGGTCGTCGCCGCTGGCCGAGGGTGCGGTCGCGGCCGGCGGCGCTCGCCGTGCGCTGGTCGAGGGAGTGCTGGTCGAGGCGCTCAACGTGAAGACCGCCCTCTTCTTCCTGGCCTTCCTGCCGCAGTTCCTCGTGGCCGGAAGTCCTCCCGCTGCGCAGCTCGTCGTCATGGGCACGGTCTGCGTCGTGCTCAACACGCTCGTCGACGTCGCTGCCGTCATGGGTGCCGCGCGACTCCTCGGGTCCGCGAGTTCCGCCCGGCGACGGGCACGACTGCTGAACACGGCGTCGGGCATCACCCTCATCGGCCTGGGTCTGTATGTCGCGGTGGCGCGGCGCGGCTCCTGACCGCTTCGTCGAGGCCGGTGGCGGGTCGCATTCGCCGCTCGAATACCTGCACGCGGAGTCGATCGAGAAGAACGCGATCCGGGCCGCGATCATGATCTACCGGCTGACGCGATGACCCGACCGTCCGGGCCCTTCGGTTCTCCAGTCGTATTACGCGGACTCGGGCGGGCGAATACGACCGCGTGGACCAGAAGCCGGAACGCCAACGCGACGGCTCGACCTCGCGTGCTGAAGAACCTCCCGACCGCGGCGCAACTGGAAGCGCTCGCCGGAGAAGGCTTGGGCGAGGCCGCCGCCTCTCGCCAATGGCAGCACTACTGGGCTTTCGAGTACCGTGTGCCCGCGGCCTGAGCGCCCGATCAGCCACCCCCGCCAGCGAAAGGCCTTCATGGCTCTCCCGTTCGACCCCGAAGCCTTCGCGCAACGCCAGCTCGACGCCTACAACGCCAGGGACCTGGACGCCTTCGTCCGGGAGTACACGAGCGACGTGGAGGTCTATCGACTCCCCGACCCGAACCCGGTCATCGTCGGCCGCGCGGCCCTGGCTGCGCACTACCGGGATCACCGCTTCAATCTTCCGGACCTTCACGCCAGGCTGGTGAAGCGAATGGTCTTCGGCAACAAGGTGATCGATCAGGAACTCGTGCTCGGCGTACCGGGCGCTCCGCTGGAGGCTGCCGCCATCTACGAGGTCACGGAACAGGGCATCGCCAAGGTGTGGTTCGTCAGCCCGTAGCACCCGACAGGTACCCCACCGCCATGGAATCGAGAAGGCTCAGGGTCGGCCAGCCGATCACGCCCGAGCAATTCGACGAGCTCACGGACGACCAGCTCGCGCGCCTCGTTCCCCGGGCCTACCGCGAGTTCTTCCCCGGCAAGGACTTCTGCGCCGACGGCCACTTCTACCTGCACGACGGAAGCGCCTGGAGCTTCTACAAGGCCGGCTTCCTCGACGAATAGGCGAGTGCCGGGCGTCGCTTCACTTGCCGGGCGGAGCCGGGCCGACAACGAGCTGGTCGTCCTGCACCGGGATCTTCTTTCCGGGATCGGACGCCATGCGCAGCGTGCCTTCCTTGCCCTCGAGTCGGTACGTGACGTCGTAGCCGAGCACCGATCACCACGCCCTTCACCATCGACTTGTCCGCCGCACGATCCTCAGCCAAAGACGCCGGGCGCCGTCTCTGCGTTCTGCGAGCTACGCAGAGACATTCGTCATGCCGATGCAGAAGCCGGTCAGGACCACCCCGTTGAGCAGCATCCAGACGATCAGCACGACCGTCGAAATCAGCGCAACGATCAGCATTCGACCTCCCGAGACAGGGCCCCGGCACGGCTCGCCGGGCCAACGGGACGGCGTCGAATTCTATTTCGCGTGACCGCTTTCGCAACGTCGCGGCGAAGCCCTGACCGGCGCTCGCTACACTGACTGGAGACTGCTTGAACGGAGGTCGCCGTGCCAGATGATCCCGCAGAACCACCACGTTCGAGCACGGCGCTCACCTATGCCCTCGAGGAGGGAATCGCCACCATCACCATCGACGACGGCAAGGCCAACGTCATGAGCGTCTCGACGCTGCGCGCCCTCGACGCCGCGCTGGACCGGGCAGCGGCCGACCAGGCGGTGGTCGTGCTCCGCGGCCGGCCCGGCATGTTCTCCGCAGGCTTCGACCTCGCGGCCTTCAAGCGCGATCCGCAGGAGACCCTGGAGATGCTGCAGGCCGGCGCGGCCATGGCGGAGCGCCTGCTCTCGTTTCCGCATCCTGTCGTCGCCGTTTGCACGGGGCACGCGATCGCGATGGGCGCCTTCATCCTCCTGTGCGCCGACCTTCGAATCGGCGCCTGGCCGGAAGCGAAGATCCAGGTGAATGAAGTCCAGATCGGCCTGACCGTTCCCGATTTCGCGATCGAAATCTGTCGCCAGCGCCTCTCGCCGGCGCACTTCAACCTGGCGGCCGTGACGGCCACCCCGTACACCCAGCATCAAGCGGTCGGCGCGGGATTCCTGGACGAAGCGATCCCCGCGGACCAGCTCGCCGACCTGCTGGAGAGTCGCGCCGACCACCTGCGCAAGCTGCACCGCGAATCGTTCACGGCAACCAAGCTGCGGCTGCGCGGCCCGGCCCTGGCTTCGCTGCGCGACGCCATCCAGCGCGACGTCGAAGGGTGGGCGAAGCGGTTTCGAAAGACGGCCTGACCGCATGGACGAGTCGCAACTCGCATCGGCCCTGCAGGCCGAGTACTTCCACCTGCAGAAGACGATCGAGGACTTCGACGGCAAGGCGATGACCATCAAAGCCTGGAGCGTCACCTTCAGCTTCTCGGTGATCGTCGGCGCATTCGCCAGCCATGCACCCGCTGTTCTCCTGGTCGCCGCGACGAGCTCGCTCCTGTTCTGGTTTCTCGAGACGATGTGGAAGGCGTTCCAGCTCGGCTACTACGAGCGCGCCGGCCAGATCGAGGCGCACTTCCGCGGCGACGCCGGGCTGACGTCGGCCCATCAGATCGGCGCCTCGTGGATGACGCGGTGGCGGCGCACGTCGTGGCCGGAGATCGGAAGAATGGCGCTCTGGCCGCATGTCGCCTTGCCGCACGCCGTGGTGGTGCTCGTCGGCGCCGGTCTGTTCGCGGCGGCCCTGCTCGGCGGCCTCAAGCTTTGACGCCTGCCCCGCGAGTGATCGCCAGGGGATTTCCCGTCGATCCGCATGTCGAAACCGGACCGCCCCGACCGTCGTAGAGTCGGAGGGACGTCCTCTGCCTTTTCCATCCCGATCATGCCCACCAACACCGTTCGACTTCAGCGCGTGCTCCGTGCTCCCCCGGAGCGCGTCTATCGCGCCTTCCTCGACGCCGAGGCCATTGCCAAGTGGCTGCCGCCCTACGGATTCACCTGCAAGGTCCGCCAGATGGATGCCCAGGTCGGCGGCACGTACAAGATGTCGTTCAGCAACTTCTCGAGCAGCCACGGTCACTCGTTCGGCGGCGTCTACCGGGAGCTCGTGCCGTTCGAGAAGATCCGCTACACCGCCACCTTCGACGATGCGAACCTGCCCGGAGAAATGCAGACCACGATCGTCCTGAAGCCAGTGTCCTGCGGCACGGAAATGAGCGTCGTCCAGGAAGGGGTGCCCGAGGTCATTCCGGTCGAGATGTGCTATCTCGGCTGGCAGGAGTCGCTGGCGCAGCTCATGACGCTCGTCGAGCCCGACGTTCCCGGCTAGCGCGGCAGCCTGGCGTGGACGTCGAGTCTGCGGAGCACCTGGAGCGGCTTCGCGGCCCGCCGGAGGTGAAGGCCGCGCTGCTGCGGCGGCGGTTCAACCTTGCCGGCGGATCGCTGCTCTCTGCCGCCGGCGTATGGGCGCAGCTGGCCAGGCGCGTCACGTGAAGCGGTTCGCGCGATGACATTGATTCGTTCCTGCCCGCTGCCCGCCGAGGCGCTTCTCCACCGCTATGGCGGATCCGGCGGCTACGCGGACTGCTACGTCACGGAGCTGCCTCGCGCGGTCACGCATCCGGAGTTCGTCGAGGCCTTCTACACCACCGCGGTGTTCAAGCTCGAGCGGCTCCTGCTTCGCCTGTTCGTCTCCCGCCCGTCCACCGACCTGCAGGCCGGGCAGCTGGCGCGCGGAGAAAGCGACTCGTTCGCGGCCTGGTCGGTCGAGGGGCGCGCTCCGGACCAGCTGCTGCTGTCCGACTTCGCGGGCCGCACGCGGTCGTGGCTGATGGTCGCCCGCTCGTCGGGCACAGGTTCGGCCGGCACGCTGCTCTACTTCGGCTCCGCGGTCGTTCCGGCGTCGGGGTCGCGATCCGGCCGGCCCCGGATGGGCCTGGTGTTCACGGCCCTCCTCGGCTTCCACAAGCTCTATTCGCGCGTTCTTCTGCGTGCCGCCCGGTCGCGGCTGTCGCGAACCACGCACTGAGCGGCCGCAGCTTGGGCAGCGCGCTCGCGCACAGGAAGATGTTCGGCGAGTACGCGCTCTCCCTGAGCGGCGCCCGCGTTGCGCCCGAACGGAAGTAGCGCTGTCGCAGCAGGGACAGGTCGGCCGGCCGCCGCTGACTAGAGTGGCGCCGTGACTCCTTCGAAGGTTCATCGTGAACACTGCCATGACGCCGCTCGCCCGAATTCGCGCGATCAACGAAACCGCCGCCTTCAACCGCTGGTGCGGCATCGAGGTGGACAGCGCCGAGCCGGGCAAGGTCGAGATCAGCATGCCGTGGCGCGCGGAGGCAAGCCAGTACTCGGGCTTCCTCCACGCCGGCCTGGTCGGCGCGCTCATCGACACGGCCTGCGGCTTCGCCGCGGCCACGGTCGTCGGCCGCGTGCTCGCCTCGCACTACGCGGTCAACTGCCTTCGCCCGGCAGTCGGCGAGCGTTTCGTCGCCCGCGCCAGGGTGGTCAAGCCCGGCAAGGCCCTGGTCTTCACCGCGTGCGAGCTCTACGCTTGGACCGGCGACCGCGAGCAGCTCGTCGCCACCGGCGAAACGCATCTCATGGTGGTCCACTCGGAAGCGGCGGCCTGAGTTGCCCGCCAACTTGGCGAAGGATCGCGCCATGGCTACATTCGTCATGAGCCACTGACATTGCGAGTTTGTCCATGTTCGATCATCTCGGCTTCGGCGTCTCCGACCTTCCGGCCGCCAGGAGCTTCTTCCTCGCCGCTCTCGCGCCGCTCGGAATCGGCGTCGTCATGGAGGGCGACTACGGCGTCGGCATCGGCAAGAAGGGCAAGCCGGCGCTCTGGCTCTCGCCCGCGGCGACGAACACCGCGCCGATGCACCTCGCCTTCACGGCGGACACCCGCGCCGAGGTCGACGCCTTCCACAAGGCGGCGCTGGCCGCCGGCGGCAAGGACAACGGCGCCCCCGGCCTGCGCCCGCACTACCACGCGAACTACTACGGCGCATTCGTGATCGGGCCGGATGGCCACAATGTCGAAGCCGTTTGCCACAAGCCGGCGGCCTGAGACTCGCCCCGACCCGCTCATGGACACCGAAGAGCGCGACTACCTCTGGCAGCACTTCGCCTTCAATGCCGAGCAGCGCCTCAAGGCGTTCAACTTCTTCGTCGTGTTCTCGGTCTTCGCCAACGGCGGCGTGTTCGCAGCCGCCGAGAAGTCCTCGCACGGCGCCGTCTTCGTTCTGATCGGCGGGTTCGTCGCCGCGCTCTCGATCGTGTTCGCGGTGATCGACGTGCGCAGCCAGGGTCTCCTCAAGCTCGCGGTGCCCGGCCTCATGGCCTACGAAAAGCGGTTCGCGGCGCATTCGCGCCTGTTCGCCCGCGATGCCGACCGGCATGGAGGGCTCTTTCGCTACACCGTGGCCTTCAGGGTACTCTTTGCCATGCAGTTCGCGTTCGGCCTGGGAACGATCGTCTACGGAGTCGCCCGATGGTCCTGACGCCTTCACCTTCCTCGGCTGCCTCGCGGCGCAGGTGTCGAGCTGGCTTTCGCGGCGACCGCGTGTCGTCGCCGCGGCGAATGTAGGCGCCTGGCTCACGTTCGTCGCCGCCGGCCTGTCGGTCCTCATGCTCGGGCAGCGTCGATGACGGCATGAGGGCGCCCGGCGGCAGGCTGCTGTCTGGTCAGCCGGGTCCGGCAGGCAGGCCGCGCACTGCAGAATGCGCACTGCTCACGCACAGGGGGAGACACGGTGAATGTTTGACCTGTTCAAGTCGCAGGCAAGACGCGAGCGCGAGGCGGTTCGGGACGTCGTCATCGAGGCCATCATCAAGAGCGAAGCCGCGGCAAGAAGCGAGATTCGCCTGCTGGAGTCGGCGGTCGAGCCCGAGGTCCGCCACCAGGCGATGACCCGGCTGGTCCACGTGCTGGTCCACTGCGGGCGGACCGAGAAGGAAGTCGACGTCTGGCAGGCGCGGGCCGAGTCGCTGAAGGCCAAAGGTCAGCTGCATCACGCGCTCGGCACCAGCCTCGGTACCCGGCTCGTGGCCTGCGGCGTGCTGCTCCTGCACCTGCAGGGACGGGAATGGGTCGTGGCGTCGCGCCCTTTTGCGCGATTCGAGGCGCTTCTCGGCGAGTTGGTCGCCCACTACGGCGGGGACGTCTGGCCGGTCGCCTATGTCGACCATGCCGAGTTCGAAAAGTACCGCCTGGCGGTCGTGGCCCGGCGAAAGGACGAGGAAGGAATGCCGAGTTCCCAACCCGAAACGTCGACGCTGGCCTATGTCTCGACGGACCTGCCGCCCGACGCCTGACGGCCCCGGCGCCATGATGGAAGTCCGCGTCGTTCAACCGTCCGAGCTGGAAGCCGTTCGCCATCTGCTGATGGCCAACGGCTGGGAGCGGCGCGTCGGCGATGCCGGTGAGTTCGTCGAACTCGTTTCGCGCTCGCAACTGGCGCTCGTGGCCGTCCTGGACTCGCAGGTCGTCGGCTTCCTCAGGGCCATCACCGACGGGCTCGCCAGCGGCTACATCTCGATGGTCGTCGTCGCCGAGGCGCACCGAGGCCAGGGCATCGGCAGCGCCCTGGTGCGCGCGGCCATCGGTGGCGATCGGCGCATGACCTGGGTCCTTCGGGCGGGCCGGCCCGGTGTCGCAGGCTTCTACGAGAAGCTCGGCTTCGCGCTGTCCCAGGTGGCGATGGAGCGGCCCGGAGAAGGCCGGCGCGCCGTCGCCGCGCGGACCTAGGGAAACCCGTTCGGTCGGCTTGCCATGCAGCGCGTCTTCTTTCTCGTTCTCCTCGTTGCCGCCGCCTTCGTCTGGCTCAGCAGCGGCAGCCTGCCGGCGGTGGTGGCCTCGCACTTCGGCCCGGGCGGCACCGCCAACGGATTCATGGGCAAGGGGATGTACACGGCGCTGATGATCGCGCTGGTGGTCGGCGTGCCTGCGCTGGTCGCTTCGACGACGCTGCTGGTGCGCGCTCTTCCGCCGCAGATGATCAATCTGCCGAACCGGCAGCACTGGTTGGCGCCCGAGCGCCGCGATGCCACGCTCGACGCGCTGGCTTCGCTCAGCCTGCGGTTCGCGATGGCCCTGGCCGTCTTCCTGTGCTTCATGCGCTGGCTGGTCGTTCGCGCCCATGCCGTCCAGCCGCCCCGGCTGCCGGAGGGGCTGTTCTTCGCCGGCCTGGCAGCGTTCGGCCTCGTCACCCTGGCCTGGCTCTTCCTCCTATTCCGCCGGTTCGGCCGCATCCGCTGACTCGTCCTTCTGCGTCATGCGCATCGGCCTCGTCTCGGACACACACGGCCTCCTGCGTCCGGAGGCGCTCGCCTTCCTCCAGGGCAGCGACCACATCGTGCACGGCGGCGACGTCTGCGATGGCGCGGTCCTGCAAGCGCTCGGCGCGATCGCGCCGGTCACCGCGGTGCGCGGCAACAACGACCGCGGCGCGTGGGCCTCCGGCCTGCGCGAGAGCGAGCTCTTTCGCCTGGGCGAGGTCCTCGTCTACGCCATCCACGACCTGGCCGACCTCGACATCGAGCCGGTCGCAGCCGGCGTTCGCGTCGTCGTTTCGGGGCACTCCCATCAGCCCGCCGTCGAGCAGCGCGAGGGGGTGCTGTACGTCAACCCGGGGAGCGCCGGTCCGCGCCGCTTCAGGCTGCCGATTTCGGCGGGCGAGCTCACGATCTCCGGAAGCTCCGTCTGCGCACGGATCGTCGAGTTCGGGAGCACGCCGGCATGACCCACGCGCGACCCGCCGGTGACGCCTTGCGGATCTGGTCCTTCGCCCACCTCGCCGTCGCCCTGCCGGTGATCGTCGGCGCACTGCGCTCGGGCAAGGCGCGGCGCGAAGGAGTCGAACCGTGAGGCAGGTGCGAAATGCGATCATCCGCCGATCGCGTAGATCGCACCGCGAGCGGCCTGGATAAGGGGAGCGACAGGTGACGGAACGACCCGAGAGCAACGAGCCGACGTCGACAGCCGCGATCGCGGGCACCGCGGGTGCGTCGTCGCGAGCCTGGCTGCTGCTGCTGAGCGTGCTCGTGCTCGGCGCCCTGATCGCCGGCGCCTGGTGGTTTCTCCAGGACCGGGACACCTGGCCGCGGGGCGAAGCCCTCGGCGCGGCGATGGCCCCGCTGATCGAAGGCAAGAACCCGGACCAGTCGCTCGTGGCCCGCGCAATCTGGGACAACTACCTCGAGACCCGGGCGAACGCGGCGCGATGGAGCGGCCTCTACTGGGGCATGACCTTCGCCGCGGCCGTGCTCAGCGCCCTGGCCGCGCTGGTGCTGAAGCTCGAAACGCTCATCAGGACGGAGGGCGCGAAGAAGGACCTGGCGGCCCTGCTCTCGGTCTCTGCCGCGTTGCTGATCACCCTCTCGACCAGCGGCGACTTCCAGCGCAAGTGGCAGGCCAACCGGATCGCCGCCGCCGAACTGGAGCGGACCGGCTACGAGTTCCTGGAAAAGGACGGCGCGGACGCCCGCTCCTATCTGGCCGGGGTCGGCCAGACCCTGCTCCGGCGGCACATGGCGATCGTCGGCGGTTCCGAACCGCGCAAGCCGCCGACGGATACGGGCAAGGCCGCGTCGCAGAGCAAATAACCGAAGGAGATGCCCGGACCATGCCCCGATTTCGAATCTTCGTCGCCGGCGTCGTCGCCGCGATGGGGCTGAGCGCCCTGCCCGCATCGGCAGCGCCGGAAACGCCGAAGGAGCAGGTCTGGGCGGCGGAGCTGGCCTTCGCCCGCAGCATGGCGCAGCGGGATCTGCAGGCGTTCGGCGCGCTCATCGCCGAAGAAGCCGTGTTCTTCTCCGGTACCGCGGTGTTGCGCGGCAAGAGCAAGGTGGTCGAAGGCTGGACCTCGTTCTTCGCCGACAAGGAAGCGCCTTTCTCCTGGGCGCCCGACCAGGTCGAGGTGCTGGAGTCGGGCACCCTGGCGATCAGCACCGGCCTCGTCCGCGATCCGACGGGCAAGGCCATCGCCAGGTTCAACTCGATCTGGCGGCTCGAAGCGCCGAACCGCTGGCGCGTCGTGTTCGACAAGGGCAGCCCGCCGACGCCGGGTCCCCCGTGATGCCGGCGCCGTCGTTCCACTAGCCGACGCGCCGGGGCCTTCGATGCCGACTGCGCCCGTCATCGAGCAGGTCGATCCGCAAGGGCCTGTCGCCATGGCCCTGCTGCGGCAGGCGGCGACCGAAGCGCGGGCCCTGTATCCCGAGCTCGTGCGGCCGAATGCGTCGCCGCCGACCAATACGCCGACGCCGGATCGCGGCGTCTATCTCGTCGCTTTCGTCGACGGGGCTGGCGTCGCCTGCGGCGCGCTGCGGCCGATCGACGGCGAGATCGCCGAGGTCAGGAGGATGTTCGTCCTGCGCGACAGCCGCCGTCGTGGCCTGGCCAGGGCGATCCTCGGCGCGCTCGAGGAACACGCGCGGAGCTTCGGTTTCAGCCGCCTGCGCCTCGAGACCGGCAACCGCCAGGCGGCCACGATCGTGCTCTACGAGTCGTGCGGCTTCGAGCGCATCGCGCCGTTCGGCGAGCATGCGATCGACCCGACGAGCGTCTGCTTCGAGAAGCGACTCGACGCCCCTTCGCCGCGGCCGATCCTGACCGACTACGACGCGTCGTACCTCGAGCCGCTGGTTCGCCTCTGGCGGGAGGCCTTCGAATTCGGCGTCGGCATCACCGACCCGCATCCGCTCTCGGAACAGCGCGACTACTTCGTCGCGAAGGTCCTGCCGGGGCACCGCGTCACGCTCGCGCTGCTCTCCGGCCGCCTGGCCGGATTCGTCGCCGCATCCGCGGAGTCGGTCGCTCAGTTGCACGTGCAGGTCGGACTGCATCGCCGCGGCATCGGCTCCGCGCTGCTGGCGTTGGCAAAGGAGCGGTCGTCGGGTAGTCTGTGGCTGTACACCTTCGCTCGCAACGCACGGGCTTGCCGCTTCTACGAGAAGCACGGGTTCGTCGTGGTCGGGCGCGGCTTCGAGCCTGACTGGCAGCTCGAAGACGTCAAGTACCTCTGGTCCGCCGAAAGCGGCGGCGCCTGAGCGCCTGCATCGCTGCAGGCACCCGCTGCCAGCCCGTCCCGCATCGGAGATCGAATGTCTGCGAACCGTCGGCGCGCTCTCCCTGCTCGTCCTGCCCATGGCGATCGCGGCGATCTACCGGAAGCACGCTGGCACCGGATCCCAAGGCGCCCGCATTCGCGATCACGCAGGGGCTCGTTCTCCTGCTGTTCATCGGCCTGGGCCGAGCCGCCCTCAAAGGCTTTCGAAACGCGTCCTGGCCTGCGAAGTGACTGCTTCGGTGGCCGGGCGATAGCAGGAGGATCCCGCGATGGCAGAAGGAAAGACCCCGCTCGAACTCATCGCCACGACCGTTCAGGTGCTCAGCGTCGTGGCGGGCGTCGTCGTCAGCGTTCTGAGCTTCAATGCCACGCGGCAGAAGGAGGCCGACGCCCGCCGGCAGGAGGCGGAGAAGCCCTTCGTCGAGCTGCGCCGGACGGTCTATCTCGAGACGGTCAAGACCGCGGCGATCATCGCCAATCCCGAGGACCGGACGCCGGGGGAAGTCGCCAAGGCCAAGCGACGCTTCCGCGAGCTCTATGTCGCCGAGCTGTCGATGGTCGAGGCGCCCGACGTGGCGCGCAAGATGGTCGAGCTGGCTGCTGCGGTCGATCCGGAGCTGAGGCAGCTTTCGCCGGCGCAGCGAGCCGCCCTCGACCTGGCGCACGCCCTCGGCGAGTCGTACGCGACCCGACCTGCAGAGAAGTGAGCGGGCATCGATCGGGCCTTGCTCGTCACCGGCTACAGTCAGGAGGCGCTGGCAGACCGGCGGCAGTCCGATCCCGGCAACGACCGCCTGGCGGACCATGGCGCGGCAGGCGTGGGCAGCGCCCTGTATCGATCCGACTACACGCTCAGCGAGAGCGAGCTCCGCGCCTGAGCGCGGCAACGAAAGAACGCATGATCGCCCGTCGAAATCGCGCTGTCCGATCGCTGGCGGTCCAGGCCGCCGAGCTGGCGGTCGCCGTGCCCCAGGTCGTGGCGCACCGGGTCACGCGCATGGCCTTGTCCGGTCCCAAGCTCTCGGCGCGCGATCGCAAGGAGTTCGAGCGCATGGTCGCGGAGAAGAACACGGCCTTCGGCGAGTCGTGGCAGGCGATGGCGGCGCAGGCCGCTCGCGCCAACCAGGCGCTGGCCGCTTCGTTCTTCAAGTCGTTTCTCTCGGTCGCCGGCGGCAAGAGGCCCTCGGCCGCCGCGTCGGCGGCGCAGCTGCAACGCGCGGCGCTCGGCGTCCTGAGCAAGGGAGTCGCGCCCGTGCATCGCAAGGCGGTCGCAAACGCCAAGCGCCTGGGTCGCACCAAGCTTCGCTAAGGCCTGTCAACGCCATGGGAAGCCACGCGCCGGAGTAGAGTTCGTTTTTCGCGTTGCAAGGAGTCCGAGCATGAAGAGCCCGTCCGCACTCTCCCTTGGCCTGGCGATCGCATTCGCCTTCCTGTCCGCGGCGAACGCCGCCGAAGAGCGGCCCAACACCACCCTGGTCCAGAAGTCCAAGGCGTCGGCCACGGCCACGAAGGCGACTCGGACCCCGGCGGCCACCCCGACCAGCGCCACCAGCACGGTCAAGGCCGGCGCCCGGCCGGCGGCGCCGACGGCGATACCCGCCGCCGAGCGAGGCGACGAGGGGTGCCACGGCAAGGGCAACGACGCCTGACCGGCGATCCTTGGCTCGAGCCCTGGCTTCCCGCGCTGCGGAGCGCGGCGGCCCGCGGTCCGACGCTGGAGCTGGGCTGCGGCACCGGGCGCGACACGAAGGCGCTGGTCGCCGCGGGTTGCCGCGTCACCGCGGTGGACCGGTCGGCCGCCTCGATCGTCCTGGCGAAGCTGGCCGCGCCACGTGCCCGGTTTCACTGCCAGGATGTGCGTGGCCCGTTTCCGGAATCCCCCGGCTACGCAGCGGTCGTCGCGAGCCTGGTGCTGCACTACTTCTGCTGGAAAGAGACGATCGAGCTGGTCGAGCGCGTCCGCGCCGCCCTCCTGCCCGGCGGCCTGCTGCTCTGCAGGCTGAATTCCATCCACGACCTCCACTTCGGCGCGCAGGGCCATGCCGAGATCGAAGAGAACTACTACCTGGTCGACGGCGAACCCAAGCGCTTCTTCTCGGAGGCGACGACGAGAGCGCTGTTCGCGAACGGCTGGTCGGTGGAGCACCTGGCGGAAAGGGTGGTCGACCGCTACCTGCATCCCAAGTGGCTGTGGGAGGTCGTCGCGAAACGTGCGCCGTAGCGGCGTGTCGGGTGCCGTCGGCCGGCAACTTTGCTTCAGGGTGCGGGTAAAGGTGCAAGTCGTGGCGCATTGATCCGGGCGATCATTCCCGGACCCTCGAATCCCCACCCGCTCTGGAGAGCCCGCTTGCAAACCCCTCAACGCATCGTCCAGGTCTGCCTGTTCATCGTCGCGGCGATCGCCCTCTTCGGCGGCATGGTGCAGATGGTTCTCGGCCAGCCCGACACCACCCCGCGGCTCGACAACGTGCATCGCTTCATGGCCGGCGTCTACTTCTCCATGGGTCTGGTGAATCTCTGGGCGGCGGTCACGATCCGCCAGCAGGGAACGCTCGTATACCTGCTCGCCCTCGGCGTCCTGCTCGCCGGCGCGGGCAGGCTGGTGTCGATCGCGCAGGTGGGGTTGCCGCAACCGCATGGCCTCTGGCTCGGCTACCTCGCGCCCGAGCTCGCCCTGCCCTTTGTCATCGCCATCGCCCACCGGGCGAGCGGCCGCCGCATCGGCGCCGGCGCCGCGGCGCCCAGCGCCTGAGCAGCCCGGTCCGAGGCGATGTCGCAGGTCGTTTTCGAGACCGAGCGGCTCGTCGCCCGGCGGCTCGAGCCGGGCGACGAGATCGCGATGCTCGAGGTCTACGGCGACGCGGAGGCGATGCGATGGGTCGGCGACAGCGTGCCCCTGACCGCGGAACAATGCGAGCGCTGGTTGGTCGTCACCGCGGAGAACTACCGGCTGCGCGGCTACGGCATGTTCGCCCTGGTGGAGCGCGCGTCGGCGAGGGTCGTCGGCTTCTGCGGACTGGTTCATCCCGCGGGCCAGGCCGAGGCGGAAGCCAAGTACGCCTTCGCCCGCGGCGCCTGGGGCCGCGGCCTGGCCACCGTGGCGCCGGACAACGCGGCGTCGCAACGCGTTCTGCTCAAGGCGGGCATGCGGCAAGGCGCGCAGCGAGCCGAAGAGGATGGCACCCGCACCCTCCGCTTTTCCTGGCGGCCGCGACCATGAGGCTGGTCGGCATGCTCGACTCGCCTTATGTGCGGCGCGTGGCGGTGTCGCTGCAGTTGCTGGGCTTGCGCTTCGAGCATCGGTCGCTCTCGGTCTTTCGCACCTTCGCCGGGTTCCATCAGATCAATCCCGTGGTCAAGGCGCCGACCCTCGAATGCGACGACGGCAGCCTGCTGATGGACTCCTCCCTGATCCTCGAGCACGCCGAAGCGATGGCGCATCCGCGCACGCTCTGGCCCTCGCGCCTGCAGGAGCTGCAGCACGACCTGCGGCTCACGGGGCTGGCGCTCGCGGCCTGCGAGAAGAGCGGACAGCTCCTCTATGAACGCGGCCTGCGGCCGGCCGAGAAGTGGCATGCGCCGTGGATCGCCCGCGTCACCGGCCAGGTGCTGGCGGCCTGCGACCTGCTGGAGCTCGAGCTCGCCGACCGACCGCCGCCCGCCACGAGCGCGGCGCTGCGCCAGGCCGATGTCAGCATCGCCGTCGCCTGGCAGTTCACGCAGCAGACGCTGCCGGAGGCCGTTCCCGCGGCGCGCTTTCCGCGCCTGTCGGCGTTCTCGAAGGCCGCGGAGTCGCTCCCCGAATTCCAGGCTGCGCCCTACGGCGAAGGCACGTACGCCGGATGACGCGCCCCCTGCCCTCCGTTCGCGAGGCCGGCGCCGGCGCCGGTGTCGTCTGCCTGCACTCGAACGCCAGCAGCTCGGGACAGTGGCGCGCGCTGATGGATCGCCTGGCGCCGCGCTTCCGCGTCTTCGCCCCCGACTCCTACGGCGCGGGCAAGAGCCCCGAGTGGCCTTCGGACCGCGAGATCCGCCTGCGCGACGAGGTCGATCTGATCGAGCCCGTTCTCGCCGCGGCGGGAGCGCCGCTGGCGCTCGTCGGCCACTCCTACGGCGCTGCAATCGCGCTGCGGGCAGCGCTCGACGATCCCGGCCGGGTGCGAGCGATGGCGCTGTACGAGCCGACCCTGTTCGCGCTGCTCGACGCCGAGGCGCCGCCACCCAATCCGGCCGACGGCATCCGCGAGGCGGTGGCGGCAGCGGGCCGCGCCCTCGACCGGGGCGACCGCGACGCCGCCGCCGAGACGTTCATCGACTACTGGATGGGCGCAGGCGCCTGGCGGCGGATGCCGGCGCAGCGGCAGGCGCAGGTCGCGGCGTCGGGGGTCAACATCCGCCGCTGGAAGCATGCGCTCTTCACCGAGTCGACTCCGCTCTCGGCGTTCCGCCAGCTCGATGTTCCCGTGCTCTACCTGATCGGCAAGGAGACCACGGCCTCGGCCCGCGGCGTCGCGCGGCTCCTGTGCGCCACGTTGCCGCGCGTGGAGGTGCTCGAATTCGAGCGGCTCGGCCACATGGGCCCGGTCACCCACCCCGAGGTCGTGAACGAGGCGATCGCCCGGTTCCTCGAGCAGCGATGAGCAAGGACGACGCCGCCACGCCGAGCTTCGAGGAGTCGTTCGCCGCCGCCGAGCAGGCCGCCTTTCGCTTCCTCGTCGACGAGCATGGCTTTCAGCTCGCCGAACGGCAGGTCGCGCGGGGCGACGCCGAGCGCGGCGTGATCGGGCGCGTGCGCTACCGGGCGCAGGCCGCGCCGCAGGACGCCGCGCGGGCGGTGGAGCTGACGCTCGCCCCGCTGCAGCTCGAGCTCGATCTGCAGCTCTCGAAGGCGACGCGCGGAACCTGTGCCATCGAGGAGCTGCACGCGCTCGAGGGCAAGGGACCTTTTCCCGGTCGCGAGCACGGCCTCTACGACGCGATGCACAACCCCGCGGAGCTGGCGGCCGAGTTCCATCGCCTGGCGGGCGTGCTGCGCGCCTGCGGCGCCCGCTTCTTCGAGGACGACGGCTACCTGTGGGACGACCTCGCGGCCCGGCGCGTGCGCCTGGCCGCGGACGAGGAGATCCGGCGCACTCTGGCCCTGTCGCAGGAGCTGTTCCGGGCCAAGGAATGGAAGCGCCTTGTAGAGCTCCTCAAACCGATCGAATCCCGCCTCGGAAGCCGGGCGAGCGCCAGGCTGGCCTACGCGAAGAAAAAGTTACGCGAACGATGATGAAGAAGTCCGTACCCGCCGCCAGCCCCGGTGCTGCTCATCCGCGCGGAGGAGGAGCGCGTGCTGTTCGGCTTCTGGCGCGGCCGGCGGCTGCGCGCGATCGATGCCCTCTACCCGATGTTCGCGCTCGTGGCGTGGACCGTCTCGCGGCCAACACCATGACCTGAGGTCTGCCCCATGCTCGATCTCGCCTCGATCCAGGACCTGCTCGCCCCGCTGTTTCCCGGTCTCATGGGCGTTCGGGTCACCGAGCTGGCGCCCGACCGCGTGGTCGCCGAGATGCCGGTTCGCGCCGACCTGTGCACCGCCGGCGGCATCCTCCACGGCGGCGCCTACATGGCCTTCGCCGACACGCTGGGCGCGGTGGGGACGATCCTCAACCTGCCCTCCGGCAAGCGCACGACCACCACCGACTCGAGCACCAAGTTCATCGCCGGCGCGCGCCTGGGCAGCACCGTCACCGGCGAATGCCTGGCCCTGCATCGCGGCCGCACGACCATGGTCTGGCAGACCTCGATCAGGAACGCCGAGGGCAAGCTGTGCGCGGTGGTCACGCAGACGCAGCTCGTGCTCGACGGGCCGGGCTGAGGCCGGCCCGCCGTCGAACAGCGGCAAGGGGCAACGCATCTCCCGCTCCCCGTTTTGCCGCGTCGCGCTGCCCGCGCGGCGCGACCGCTTACGATGAACGCCGTCTTCACCCGGAGCACGCCGCATGGCCGCCTACCTGATTGCCGAGCTTGAAGTCACCAACCCCGCGGGCTTCGAGGAATACCGGGCGCAGGTCCCCGCCGTCATTGCCGCGTACGGCGGCAAATACCTGGTTCGCGGCGGCGCCTGCAAGGTGCTCGAGGGCGGCGGGCCGGCCCGGCGCCGGGTCGTGCTCGCGTTCGATTCGATGCAGAGCCTGCAGACCTTCTGGGACTCGCCGGAGTACCTGCCCCTGCGCGCGCTGCGCGAACGACACGCCACGGCAAACATCGTCGCGGTCGAGGGCGTGCCGCCCGGGCCATGACCGGCTTCGTCTGCTCCACCTGCGGCGCGTTCCACGAGGACATGCCCCGGCTCCTCACGGTCGCCGCGCCGGCGGCCTGGGAGGCGCTCCCCGAGAACCAGCGCGCGTCGCGTGCCGTTCTCAGCGCCGACCAGTGCGTCATCGACGACGCGTATTTCTTCATCCTCGGCCGGCTCGAGCTGCCCGTGCTCGACGGCGGCGAGCCCTTCACCTGGATGACCTGGGTCTCGGTCAGCGAAGGCAACTTCCTGCGCGCCTCGAAGCTCTGGTGGACGGCGGGAAGGGAAGCCGAGCCGCCCTGCTTCGCCTGGGTGCAGTCGTCGCTGCCCTATGCGGCGCCGACCCTCAACCTCAAGGCCGACCTGTTCACGCAGCCGGTCGGCGAGCGGCCCAAGGTGCGGCTGCAGGAGGCGGACCATCCGCTCTGGCGCGAGCAGAAGCACGGCATCTCCACGGCGCGGGTGCAGGAGATCGTCGAGTCGATCCTCCATCGCGCCCCGTAGGAGCCGTCGTGCCGTCCGGCGTGCCCTCGACAGCGGCCTCGCCCGAACCGTTCTTCGCGGCCGAGGGACACCATGCGGTGGAGATCGGCGCCGATCTCGTCCCCCGGCTGCAGCGCTTCTTCGACGCGAACCCCGGCTACTTCCTCGCCGTCAACGGCGAGGTCGCCGGCCCGGGCGAAGCCGACGAGGAGGTGCACGGCACGCTGCCGGCGGGCTGGCCGTTCACGCGGAAATGGGTCGTCGGCATCATCGACGGCAGCGGCGAGCTCGTGGCGATGATGAATGTCGTCTCCGACCTGCTCGCCGCCGGCGTCTGGCACATCGGCCTGTTCATGGTGGCGAGCCAAGCCCAGGGCAGTGGCCTGGCGCAGTCGCTGCTCCAGCGCCTGGAACGCTGGGCGCTGGCGGCGGGTGCGCGCTGGCTGCGCCTGGGCGTCGTCGCCGGCAATGCCCGGGCCGAGCGATTCTGGGAATCGGCCGGGTTCGTCGAGCTCCGCCGGCGCGAGGGTCTGCAGATGGGCCGCAAGGTCAACACGGTGCGGGTGATGGCCAAGCCGCTCGCCGGCGGCTCGCTCGCCGAATACCTCGTGCTCGTCGAGCGCGACAACCCGGGCGCGGCATGAACGAGGCGGCGACCGCGCTGCAGCGATCGTGGCGCCGCGCCTGGCACGCCGTCGTTGCCGATGCAGAACAGCAGGATGAAGCGCTCGTGCAGCGCCTTCTCGCCGCCTACCGCGAACCGCAGCGCCGCTATCACACGCTGCAGCACCTGGAAGAGTGCATCGCCCGCTTCGAGCCGGTGCAGGACCTCGCGGCGTCGCCCGCCGAGGTCGAGCTGGCGCTCTGGTTCCACGACGCGGTCTACGACGTCCGGGGGCACGACAACGAGGCGCGAAGCGCGACCTGGGCCCTCGACGAGCTGCTCGCCGCCCGGGCCCCTGCGGCAGTCGCCGCGCGCGTGCACGACCTGGTGATGGCGACCCGGCACGACGCCCTGCCCCAGCCCGGGGACGCGATGCTCGTCGTCGACATCGACCTGTCGATCCTCGGCGCTTCGCCCGACCGCTTCGACGAGTACGAAGCGCAGATTCGCGCCGAGTACGCCTGGGTCGACGAAGCCACGTTTCGCGCCAGGAGGCGCAGCATCTTGACGGCGTTCCTGGCAAGACCGACGATTTTCGGCACGCCGCACTTCCGTGCCGCTCTCGAAGCCGCCGCACGGGCGAATCTCCAGCGTTCGCTCGAGCATCTCGAAGACTGAACTCGACCATGGCGCCTGACTCTCCCCTCCCCGCCGACGTGCTCGCCGCCCTGGCGCAGGGCGACAAGATCGAAGCGATCAAGCGCCTGCGAACCGCGACCGGCCTCGGACTGAAGGAAGCCAAGGACATCGTCGACCGGTACCCCGGGTCGAATGACCCGGCGCGGCCCTCCGTCGCTTCGATGCTGAGCCTGCCGTTCGCCGTCGCGGAGGCGATGAAGCAGGGCAACAGACTCGAAGCGATCCGCCTGATGCGCGAGCAGGGCGGGCTCGGCCTCAAAGAGGCGAAGGATGCGGTCGAGGCGTTCGAGCGCGCGAACGCGACCGGCGCGGGCGCACGCGCCCCCGGCGAAGTGCCGCGGTCGCGCGCCGGCTGGTGGCTGATGGCGGTGCTGCTGCTCGCCGCGCTCGGACTGCTCGCCCGGCATCTGTCCGGCAGTCCGGGCTAGGGCCGCCGAACCATCGCATCGACTCCTGCAAAGGCACCGACATGAGCCTTCCCGATACCGACAAGGTCTTCGCCGGTTCGATCCCGCGGCTGTACGACGAGTACCTCGTCCCGCTCATCTTCGAGCCCTACGCCATCGACCTGGCGGCAAGGGTGGCAGCCCGGCGCCCGCAGCGCGTGCTCGAGGTCGCCGCCGGCACCGGCGTGGTGACGCGCCGGCTCGCTGCCGCCCTGCCGGAGAGCGCCACCATCGTCGCCACCGACCTGAACCCGGCGATGCTCGAGCAGGCCCGCGCGGTCGGCGGTGCACGGCCGATCGAGTGGCGCCCGGCCGACGCCATGCAGCTCCCGTTCGAAGACGCCAGCTTCGACCTGGTGGTCTGCCAGTTCGGCGTGATGTTCTTTCCCGACAAGGCGAAGGCGTTCGCGCAAGCGCGCCGGGTGCTGCGACCGGGCGGCGCCTTCCTGTTCAACGCCTGGGACCGGATCGAGGAGAACGAGTTCGCGGCGGTGGTGACCGAGGCCCTCGCCACCGTCTTTCCCGACGACCCGCCGCGCTTCATGGCGCGAACGCCGCATGGCTACTTCGATGTCGCGGCGATTGCCCGCGACGTGGCGCAAGGCGGCTTTGCGGCCGCGGCGCGGATCGATACGGTGAGCGCGCGCAGCCGGGCCGCCACGCCGCACGATCCGGCGATCGCCTATTGCCAGGGCACGCCGCTGCGCAGCGAGATCGAGGCGCGCGACAAGACCCGGCTCGGCGAGGCCACCGACGTCGCGGCGGAGGCGATCGCCCGCCGCTTCGGCAACGGCCCCGTCGACGGCAAGATCCAGGCGCACGTTGTCGCGGTGGAGCGTTGAGCCCGCCGCATTCGTCGCCTTGCAGAAGTCGAGGACAGCTCGCCATGCCGACCCAGGACGAAGAGATCGCCCGCCACCTGCGCGAGGCGCTGGCCTCGGGCGAGCTTGCCGGCATCGAGGGCTTCGGCAAGCCGCTGCCCGAAGACGCCGGCTGGAATGCCACGCCCGAAGCCTTGCGCATGCCGTTCAAGATCCTGAAGAACGCGGGCTTCGTGCCGCCCGAGGTCGAGCTGTTCCACGAGCGCGCGGCGCTGACCGCGGCGCTCGAGGCCTGCGGCAGCGAGGCGGAACGAACGGCCACGCGGCAGAAGCTCAGCGACCTGGAGCAGAAGATCGCACTGCGCCTGGAAGCGCTGCGCAGCAGCGGTACGCTCTAGCTCCCAAGCACGCCGGGTTTGGCCATGGCACCAGAGCTCGACCGGATCGATCACATCCACGTCTTCGTCGCCGACCGTCCCGCGGCCGAGCAGTGGTACGGCCGCGTGCTGGGACTGTCGCGCCTGGCGCCGCTCGAATTCTGGGCAGCCGAGGGCGGCCCGCTCACGCTCGGCAACGCGTCCGGCTCCATCCACCTCGCCCTGTTCGAGCGCCCGGCGGCGAAGTGCCGCTCGACGATCGCGCTCGGCACCAGCGCCGAAGGCCTGCTCGCCTGGCGCCGCCATCTCGCCGCCGCGCTCGGCAAGACGGTCGAGCTCGTCGACCACCAGGTCTCGTGGTCGATCTACTTCGAAGACCCCGACGGCAATCCGTTCGAAGTCACCACCTACGACCACGCGGCCCTGGCGGGCCAGGGACAGAGCGCGTGAAAGCACCGCAATTCGTCGTCATGCACATCCCGGGCCGGCCTGGAAGCCCGGGGTTAGACGAGCTGCGCGCCTTCGCCGCCGCCGACCCCGCCGTCCGCTCGGGCCTCCTGACCTTCGAGCTGCGGCCCGGGCTGGTCGGCATGCAGCGGTGAGCGCGGCGCTGGCGGACGATCGCGCGCTCGATCCCGGCTTTCGTCCGGCCGCGGCCGCCGACGCTCCGGTGCTGTGCGCGCTGGCGACGCAGGTCTACCTCGACACCTACGCGACCGGAGGCATCCGCCCGGCGATGGCGCGCGAGGTCCAGCAGCACTTCTCGACCTCGGCCTGGCTGGCGCAGCTCGCGCGGCCCGAGGTCCGGATCGAGGTCGTCGAGCGGGCCGGCCATCTGGTCGCCTTCTCCCAGCTCCTGCTGGGCGAGCGCCACGCTCTGGTCGGCGACGCAGCCGCGGCGGAGCTCTCCCGGCTCTACGTCCAGGCACCGTTCCAGCGGCGCGGCGTCGGCCGGATGCTGCTCGATCGCGCCGAGGCGCTGGCGCGGGCCGAAGGCTGCGCCACCTTGTGGCTCACCGCCTGGGTGGGCAACGCCCGGGCCCTGGCCTTCTATCGTCGCCAGCGCTATCGCGAGCTGGGCAGCACCGACCACGAGTTCGAGAACGAGCGCGTCGAGAACCGGCTGTTCGCCCGGTCGCTGAGCGAGCCGCAGGCCCTGGACATTTCCGCGCGCGCCGGCTGAACCCTTCCCCTATATTCGACGCCTTGGGGAGGCACGCTCATGAAATCTTCGGCGACCGTCAAGGCGGAGCTCGACCACCTGAGCAAGGAGTTCTTTCGTGCCGTCTCGTTCGAGCCCGGCGCCTCGCCGCCGTTCGACGTCATCCACGAGCTCTTCGTGCCGATGGGCCTGCTGATCAAGAACTCGGGCGCGACGCCCGAGATCTCCTCGCTCGCCGATTTCATCGC
Source organism: Burkholderiales bacterium (assembly GCA_031360885.1). GTDB lineage: Bacteria > Pseudomonadota > Gammaproteobacteria > Burkholderiales > Burkholderiaceae_C > Schlegelella_A. Next base: position 47,530 of record JANMCC010000095.1, read on the forward strand.
GCCGCGCCGGGCGGCGGTGCAGGCGGGCGAGCTGACACAGTTCCTCGAGATCGAGCTCTGGGAAACGACCCGCGTGTTCGGCCACGTCGCGCATCGCTTCAGCGCGTATGCCAAGTCCGGCGTCTCCAAGGGCGCGCGCTTCGAGGCGCGGGGAATGATCTCGACCCAGTACATCCGCACGCCGGCCGGCTGGCGCATCAGCGCGATGGCCTGGGACGACGAGCGCCCCGGACTGACCTTGCCGCAGCGCGAGACATGAGCGCAGCTCCCGAGCCCGTCAGCCTGCGCGAGATCAGCGCCGACACGGTGCTCGCGGTCGTTCGCCTCGAGGTCGCGGAAGCGCAGAAGGGCTTCGTCGCCCCCAATGCGATCTCGCTGGCGCAGGCGCTGTTCGCGCCCGAGGCCTGGTACCGCGCGATCTGCCTGGGCGAGACGCCGGTCGGCTTCGTGATGCTCGAGGATCAGTCACGGCTCGTGCCGCCGCCCGAGCATCCGGAGATCGGCATCTGGCGCTTCATGATCGACGCCCGCCATCAGCGCCAGGGCATCGGCCGGGCGGCGCTGCAGCTCGTGATCGACGAGGTCCGCGGCCGCGGGCGCTTCGCCAGGCTCGAGCTTTCGTACGTTCCCGGACCGGGCTGCCCCGAGCCGTTCTACCTGGGCCTCGGCTTTCGCCACACCGGGCGGGTCGACGGCAAGGAAGTCGTGCTCGAGCTTCCCCTGGTCGACACGAAGGGCTGAGCGATGGATGTGTTCGATGCGATCCACGCGCGCCGCTCGATCCGCCGCTATCGGCCCGATCCGGTACCGCGCGCGTTGCTGCAGGAGCTGCTCTTCGCCGCAGTGCAGGCGCCGACGCCGCCGGTCAGCGGCACCTCGCCGTGGGCGCTCTGCGTCCTCGAAGGCATGCAGCACCTGGCCGCGTACGGCGACCGCGCCAAGGCATACGCGTTCGAGCACCAGCCTGCGCCGCACGCCTGGCCCTGGGCCGAGCGGCCCGACTTCAAGGTCTTCTGGGACGCGCCCGCCCTCGTCCTTTTCTGCGCCAGGCGCGGCAATCCGGAAACGCCGTTCGACTGCTGTCGTGCCGCGCAGAACCTGCTGCTCGCCGCGCACGCGCGCGGCCTCGGCTCGTGCTGGGTCGGCGCGCCGCTGCCGTGGCTGGCGAGTCCTGGCGTCGCCGCCGAGCTCGGCCTGCCCGAAGGCTTCGATCCGGTCGTCGCGGTGGTCCTCGGCTACCCGGCGGAGCAGCCCGTCGGCAGTCCCCGGCCCGAGCCGGAGATTCGCTGGTGCGAGGGGTCGTGAGCCAGGCGCCAGACGGCCGACCCGCCGCCTGAGATTCGCATGCGCAGCCTCGAGACCGCCGGGCTCCTTCTCGAGCCGCTGACCGTGGCGCATGCCGAGGCCATGTTCGAGGTCCTGAGCGACCCCGCCCTCTATCGCTACCTCGACGACCAGCCGCCGACCGGCGTGGAGGCCTTGCGCGAGCGCTACGCCCGGCTGGAACGCCGCGCGTCGGCCGATGGCAGGCAAGGCTGGCTGAACTGGGTGGTGCGCGAGCCCGGCCAGCCGCCGCTCGGCTACGTGCAAGCGACCGTGCTCGAGGACGGCAGCGCCTGGGTCGCCTACCTGCTCGCGAGCCGCCATTGGGGACGCGGCTTCGCGACCCGGGCGACCGCGGCGATGCTCGAGCACCTCGCCGCCGACTATGGCGTGAGTCGGTGGCTGGCGATCGTCGAGGTCGAGAACCTGCGCTCGATCCGCCTGCTCGAACGCCTGGGCTTTCACGCCATGAGCGCCGACGAGGCCGCCGGACACGAGCCGACCGCGACCGAGCGGCTGTTCGTGCGGCCCTGAGGAGCGCCGGCCTTCTTCGTGCTGAAGCTGCCCGGGCCTTTGCGGTAGATTCGACGCCCGACCCCGCCGTGCCGGAGCCCCTCCTTGGACCCGCAGAACCTCAAGATCATCCTCGCGTTCTCGCTCGACGACCAGGCCTGGATCCGCCGCTCCGGGGTCATCGTGCCGAAGTACTGGGCCGGGCACAGCGTCGCGCCGGCGGCAGGCGATGCGCTGCGCATCGGCGGCCGCCAGTTCACCGTGCAGGGCCGGGTCTGGGAGCACGACGGCAGCACGCCGGTGCTGCGCCTGTACCTGAGCAGCGGCCATGCGGAGAGCGATACGGTGTTCGGCAACTTCGCCTGAGAACGCCTGCCTGATCACGATGATCGCGGCGATCGAGCTGGTGACGCCGCGCCTTCGCCTGCGCCGCTGGCGCGACGCCGACCGCGAGCCGTTCGCGGCGATGAACGCCGACCCCGAGGTCATGGAGTTCTTTCCCGCGTTGCAGAGCCGCGCGGCGAGCGACGCGAGCATCGACGCGTGGCAGGCGCAATTCGAGACCCAGGGCTGGAGCAACTGGGCCGCCGAGCTGGCCGCGAGCGGCGAATTCATCGGCTTCGTCGGCCTGAGCGTGCCGCGCCGCACGCTCCCCTGCTCGCCCTGCGTCGAGATCGGCTGGCGCCTGGCGCGGCCGTTCTGGGGCCAGGGCCTCGCCAGCGAAGGAGCGCGCGCGACGCTCGGCGCCGGCTTCGAGCGGATCGGGCTCGCCGAGATCGTCTCGTTCACGGCCCTCGCCAACCGACGCTCGCGCGCGGTGATGGAGCGGATCGGCATGCGCAATGCGCACCAGGACTTCGAGCATCCGGGCGTGCCCGAGGGCCATGCGCTGCGCCTGCATTGCCTGTACCGCATCGACCGGCCCCGGTTCGACGCCGCGATGCAGAATCCACGACTTCCCCCTGACGAAAGTCCGCCATGAAGATCGCTGCCATCCTCCTCATCGTCGCCGGCCTGCTCGGCCTCGTCTACGGCAGCTTCAGCTATACCAAGGACAAGACCGCGGTGAAGCTCGGCCCGCTCGAGCTCTCGGTCAAGGAGAAGGAAACGGTCAACATCCCGGTCTGGGCGGGCGTCGGCGCGATCGTCGCCGGCGGCCTGCTGCTGGCCTTCGGGGGCCGTTCCAAGTAATGCCCGGGGTCGAGATGAAGGCATCGCCGCGGCGCTTCCTGCATCTCGTCGTCGCCGTCCACGGCAAGGAAGGCGAGCCCGGCTGGCACCTGGTGACCGGCCGCATCGCCGCCGACGGCAGCGCGACGCTGCAGGTCGACGGCATCGTCGACAACGAGGAGTACGCGATCGACAACGCGCAGCGCGGCAAGGCCTACAAGTACAAGGTGAAGGCGCAGTTCGAGTCGAAGTCGGGCAGCGGCGAGCGCCTGACCGGCCGGGTCTGCCACTTCAGCTTCGCCCGTTGAGAGGCCGGAGGAACCGATGAGCGGTACTTCGCGATGAGCCTGGGCGTTTCGGCACCGGTGTTCGCGGCCTTCCTGGCGGCGAGCTTCGTCCTCGCGGTGACGCCCGGGCCGGGCGTGGTCTACATCGTCGCCCGCACGCTCGCCCAGGGCCGCGGCGCCGGCCTCGCCTCGGTCGCCGGCGTGGCGGCCGGCAACCTGTGCACTGCGGTCGGCGCGGCGCTCGGGCTGGCGGCGCTGTTCGCGGTGTCGTCGCTGGCGTTCAGCGTCGTCAAGTTCGCCGGGGCGGCGTACCTGATCTACCTCGGCATCAAGGCGCTGCGCCGGCCGGCCGCGATGGCCACGAAGACCGAGTTCGCCGCGCTGCACAAGCGCCGGATCGCGCGCGACGGCTTCCTCGTCGCCCTGCTCAATCCGAAGACCGCTTTGTTCTTCGCCGCCTTCCTGCCGCAGTTCATCGATCGCACGAGCTCGACCGCGCTGCAAGGCGCCGTGCTCGGGGTGGTGTTCGTGCTCATCGCCGCCGCCACCGACACGGCCTATGTGCTCGCTGCCCATCTCGCCGGATCGCGCCTGGCCGGCGGCCGGCGCCGCTTCGAGGCGATCGGCCGCCATGCCGCCGCCGCCACCTACTTCGGCCTCGGGCTTTTCACCGCGGCCACGGGATCGAGAACCCCCCGCTGACGTCCGGGCGACGCGGGCGCCCCGAGGAACGAGCATGTGCAGGAACATCAGGACGCTGTTCAACTTCGAGCCGCCCGCCACCGAGATCGAGATTCGCGCCGCCTCGCTGCAGTTCGTGCGCAAGATCAGCGGCTTCAACGTCCCTTCGCGGGCCAACGAAGCCGCCTTCGACCGCGCCGTCGAGGACGTGGCGGCCGCCGCGCGCAGCCTGATCCAGTCGCTCGTGACCACCGCCGATCCGCGCGACCGCGAGGTCGAGGCGGCACGGGCACGGGCCCGCTCGGCCGCCCGCTTCGGCCAGGAAGCACGCGGCGACGCGCCCGGACGCGCGTGAACCGAGAAATAGCCAACGAAGCGGGCCTTTCTCGTCCTTGCCAGCGCCCGTTCATGGGGGCAGACTGCCGAGGCTCGCCCGCAACACGACCTGCAAGAACCCGCGGCGCGCCCCAGGGAGACCCCATGAAGACTGCCCCGATGCTGCTTTCGCTCGCCGTCCTGCTGAGCGCGGCCGGCGGCGCCTCGGCGCAGGCGACACAGGCGCACAAGCTCGGCTGGCTGCAGGGCTGCTGGGCGGCCGTGGACCAGGAGCGCGCGGTCGAGGAGCAATGGATGGCGCCGCGCGGCAAGACGATGATCGGCTCGAGCCGCACCGTCCAGGGCGCGAGCCTCGTCGGCTATGAATTCATGATGATCCGCGAGCAGGGCGACCGCTACGCGATCGAAGTGCGGCCCTCCGGCCGAGCCCCCGTCGTCTTCAACCAGGTCGCGCTGACCGAGTCGAGCGTCGTGTTCGAGAACCCGAAGCAGGGCTATCCGCAGAAGATCGGCTATCGCCGCGACGGCGAGAACTCGCTCTCGGCGTGGATCGAAGGCAGCCGCAACGGTGTCTCGCGCCGCTTCGTGTTCCCCTACCGGCAGGTCGTCTGCGCCGGCAGCGCCTGAGGCGCTTCGCGCCGGCACGCTAGACGCTAGTCGGCGAGCTTTCCCTGCACCAGGCGCAAGCGCCGGCTGCAACGCGCGGCCAGCGTCTCGTCGTGCGTCACCAGCACCAGTGCCATCGCGCGCTCCTTCGCCAGGTCGAGCAGGAGCTGGAACACGCCGTCGGCGGTGACGCGATCGAGGTTGCCGGTCGGCTCGTCGGCGAGCACGCAGTCGGGCTCGCCCGCGAGCGAGCGGGCGATCGCCACCCGCTGCCGCTCGCCGCCCGAGAGCTGCCCCGGCCGATGCGCCAGCCGCTCGCCCAGGCCCACCAGCCGCAGGGCCGCCGCGGCGCGCTCGCGCGCCTCGGGCTTGGGCGTGCGACGGATGCGCAGCGGCATCGCCACGTTGTCGAGCGCGCTGAACTCGGGCAGCAGGTGATGGAACTGGTAGACGAAGCCGAGGTGGCGATTGCGCCACTCGCCCTGCTCGGCCGCACCCTGGACAGCGAAGTCGCGGCCGCACAGGAGCACGTTGCCGCCGGTCGGCGCCTCGAGCCCGCCGAGCAGGTGCAGCAGGGTGCTCTTGCCCGAGCCCGACGCGCCGACGATGGCGAGCGTCTCGCCGGCATGGACCTCGAGGTCGACGCCGCGCAGCACGTGCACGTCGAGCCGCGACGCGCCGCTGCCTTCGGTGAAGCGCTTGTCGAGGCCGCGGGCGACGATCACCGCGGCGGCTGGTTCGTCACTCATAGCGCAAGGCCTCGGCGGGTTGCAGCCGGCTCGCGCTCCAGCTCGGGTAGAGCGTGGCGAGAAAGGCGAGCAGCAGCGAGATCAGCGCGATCGGCACGATGTCGCCCTGCTGCGGGTCGCTCGGCATGCGGCTGATCAGGTAGACGCTGCCCGGCAGGAAGCTGATGTGCAGCAGCCGCTCGATCGCCGGCACGATGACGTCGATGTTGTAGGCCACGACGAGGCCGAGGAGCACGCCGCCCAGCGTGCCGATCACGCCCGAGGCGGCGCCCTGGACCATGAAGATGCCCATCACCGAGCGCGGCGTCGCCCCCAGGGTGCGCAGGATCGCGATGTCGGCGCGCTTGTCGGTCACCGTCATCACCAAGGTCGACACGAGGTTGAACGCCGCCACCGCGACGATCAAGGTCAGGATGATGAACATCAGGCGCTTTTCCACCTGCACCGCGGCGAACCAGTTGCGGTTGGTCCGGGTCCAGTCGCGCACCTCGACCGGCGGGCCCAGGCTTTGCGCCAGCTCGGCGGCGATGCGCGGCGCCTGGTTCAGGTCGGCGAGGCGGAGCTGCACGCCGCTCGGCCCTTCGCTGCGGAAGAGGCGCGCGGCATCGTCGAGATGGACCAGCGCCAGGCCGCTGTCGTATTCGTAGTGGCCGGCGTCGAAGGTGCCGACGACCGTGAGCGACTTCAGCCGCGGCACCACGCCGGCCGGCGTGACCTGGCCGCCGGGCAGGACGATCGTCACCTTGTCGCCTTCGCGCACGCCGAGCGAGCGCGCCAGCTCGACGCCGAGGACCACGCCCCAGGCGCCGGGCACGAGCCGCGCGAGCGTCGTGTCCTTGAGCTTCGCGGCGAGGTCGGTGACGGTCGCCTCCTGCTCGGGGACGATGCCGCGCACGATCACGCCGCGCATGTCGTCGCCGTGCGCGATCAGCGCCTGCGAGACGACGAACGGGGCGGCGCCGACGACCGCGGGGTTCTTGCGCGCCGCGGCCGCGGTCGCCTGCCAGTCGGCGAGCGCGGCGCCGTCGGCGCCGACCACCTCGACGTGCGAGACGATCGAGAGCATGCGGTTCCTCACCTCTTTCTGGAAGCCGTTCATCACCGAGAGGACGATGATCAGCGCCGCCACGCCGAGGGCGATGCCGAGCATCGAGACGCCCGAGATGAACGAGATGAAGCCGTTCCTGCGCCCGGCCCGACCGGCCCGCGTGTAGCGCCAGCCGATCTGCATTTCGTAGGGCCAGTTCATGTCCGGTCCATGCTACTCATAGCGCAGCGCCTCGGCCGGCTGCAGCCGGCTGGCGCGCCAGCTCGGGTAGAGCGTGGCGAGGAACGAGAGCACCAGCGAGACGAGCGCGATCGGGACGATGTCGCCCTGCTGCGGGTCGCTCGGCATGCGGCTGATCAGGTAAATGCTGCCGGGCAGGAAGCTCACGTGCAGCAAGCGCTCGATCGCCGGCACGATGACGTCGATGTTGTACGCCACGCCGAGGCCGAGCAGCACCCCGGCAAGCGTGCCGATCACGCCCGAAGCCGCGCCCTGGACCATGAAGATGCCCATCACCGAGCGCGGCGTCGCCCCCAGGGTGCGCAGGATCGCGATGTCGGCGCGCTTGTCGGTCACCGTCATCACCAGTGTCGACACCAGGTTGAACGCGGCCACCGCGACGATCAGCGTCAGGATGATCGAGAGCAGGCGCTTCTGGATCTGCACCGAGGCGAACCAGTTGCGGTTGGTCTCGGTCCAGTCGCGCACCACGACCTTGGAGCCGAGCGCGTACTCGAGCTCGGCCGCGACCCGCGGCGCCTGCTCGAGGTCCTTCAGGCGCACGCGCAGGCCGTTCGGCCCGGCGAGCTGGAACAGCTTCATCGCGTCGTCGAGCTGCACCAGCGCCAGGCCGTTGTCGTACTCGAAATGGCCGGCGTCGAAGCTGCCGGCGACCGTGAGCAGGCCCATGCGCGGCACCACGCCGGCGGCGGTGACGTCGCCTCCGGGCAGGATCAGGCTGACCTTCTCGCCTTCCTTGACGCGCAGGGCCTTCGCGAGCTCGACGCCGAGGACGATGTTCGAGCTGTCCAGCGTCAGCTTCGCGAGCACGGCGGCGGCATTGGCCGCGAGCTCGGTCACGCCCGCCTCGTCGGCCGGCAGGATGCCGCGGACGACGACGCCGCGCATCTCGTCGCCGCGGGCGATCAACGCCTGCGCGGCGACGAACGGCGCCACGCCCTCGACCTGCGGATGGCGGCGGACCTCGGCCGCGGTCTTCCGCCAGTCGGCCAGCGCGGCGCCGCCGACGCCCGCCACCTCGACGTGCGAGACCACCGAGAGCATCCGGTCGCGCACCTCCTTGCGAAAGCCGTTCATCACCGAGAGCACGATGATCAGCGCCGCGACCCCGAGGGCGATGCCGGCCATGGACGCGGCCGAAATGAAGGAGATGAAGCGGTTGCGGCGCCCCGACCGCCCGGCGCGCGTGTAGCGCCAGCCGATCTGCAGTTCGTAAGGCCAGTCCATGCGGCGGGCATGCTACTCGACGGCCCTGCGGGGTCCGGTGCGAATGCCCTCGGATAATCGATCCCATGCACCTGCTCGTTCCCTTCGCTTCCGACGATTCGGAAGCCTGCCGGCACGTGCTTCGCGACCTCGCCCTGCCGAACCTCTCGCGCCTGCTGGCCCGGCTCGAGCCGGCGGCCCGCGACGACGCCGGCGCAAGCACGTTCTCGCCGCCGCACGAGCGTGCACTGGCCGCCGCCCGCGGCTGGCGCGGCGGCGACGGCGCCCTGCCCTTCGCCGCCCGGTCGGCGCATGCCGACGGCGTGGCCGTCGGCGCGGGCGCCTGGGGCCTGGTGACGCCGGCGCACTGGCTGCTCGGCCGCGACCACGCGACCATGCTGGACCCGGCCGTGCTCGAGCTGGGCGAGGCCGAGTCGCGCGCGCTCTTCGCGCCGATCTGCGAGCTGTTCGCAAGCGAGGGCTTCGCCACGGCCTGGGGCGCGCCCGACCGCTGGTATGTCGGCCACGACGAGCTCGAAGGCTTCGCCACCGCGTCGCTCGACCGCGTGATCGGCCGCAACGTCGACCGCTGGCTCGGCGAGACCCGCTCGCCCGTCGGCCGCCGGGTGCGCCGGCTGCAGAGCGAAGCGCAGCTCGTGTTCCATGCGCATCCGGTCAACGAGGCCCGCGAAGCCCGCGGCGCGCCGGTCGTCAACTCGTTCTGGCTGAGCGGCTGCGGCCGGGCGCAGCCGCTCGCCGCCGGCGCCGACGCCGGCGCCGAACCGAGCGTCGACGCGTCGCTGCGCGCGCCGCTGCTCGGCGCCGACTGGGCGGCCTGGGCCGAGGCCTGGCACCGGCTCGACGCCGGCGCGATCGCCGCGGCCGGGCAAAGCGAGGAGGCGACGCTCACCCTCTGCGGCGAGCGCGGCGCGGCCCGGTTCGAAACGGGCTCGCTGGGCCTGCTGCAGCGCCTGCGCCGGCGCTGGAACGCGGCCGAGGCGCACGCCGTGCTCGAAGGCCTGTGAGGACCGCATGGCCGTCCCGCCGCTGACCATCGCCCCTCGCGACGTGCCGCCGCGCACCGCCTGGGCGCTCGAGCAGGCGGGCGTGCATCCGCTGCTGGCGCGGCTGTTCGCGGCGCGCGGCGTCAAGAGTGCCGACGAGCTCGACGACGGCCTCGCCCGCCTGCTTCCTCCGGCCGGCCTGCTCGGCGCCGCCGAGGCGGCGGGCCTGCTCGCCGACGCGATCGGCGCCGGCAGCAGGATCTGCGTCGTCGCCGACTACGACTGCGACGGCGCGACCGCCTGCGCCGTCATGCTGCGCGGCCTGCGCATGCTCGGCGCCGATCCGGCGACGCTCGGCTACGTCGTGCCCGACCGGCGCATCCACGGCTACGGGCTGACGCCGGCGATCGTCGACCTCGCGCTCGAGCGCGAGGCGCCCGACGTGCTGCTGACCGTGGACAACGGCATCGCCAGCCTCGAAGGCGTGGCCCACGCCGCGGCGCACGGGCTCACGGTCGTGATCACCGACCACCCCCTGCCCGCGGTCGTCGACGGCGAGGTGCGGCTGCCCGAGGCGGACGTGATCGTCGATCCGAGCCAGCCCGGCTGCAGCTTCGCCAGCAAGCAGCTCGCCGGCGTCGGCGTCGGCTTCTACGTGCTGCTGGCGCTGCGCGCCGAGCTGCGGGAGCGGGGTGAGTTCACTCTGGCGGAACAACCCCGGCTCGATACCTTGCTGGACCTGGTGGCCCTCGGCACGGTCGCCGACGTCGTCCGCCTCGATCGCAACAACCGCTGCCTGGTGGCGCAGGGCCTGAAGCGAATCCGCGCCGGCCGGATGCAGCCCGGCGTGGCCGCACTCTTCGCTGCCGCCGGCCGCGATCCGCGCCAGGCGAGCGCCGGCGACTTCGGCTTTGCCCTTGGGCCGCGCCTCAACGCCGCCGGGCGGCTCGCCGACATGACGCTCGGCATCGAATGCCTGCTCGCCGACGATGCGGCCCGTGCCGCCGAGCTCGCCGCCACCCTCGACGCCATCAACCGCGAGCGGCGCACGGTCGAGGCCGGGATGCGAGAGCAGGCCGAGCTGCTCGTCGACCGGACCCTGGCCGCCGCCGGCGAGGTCGACGCCGCCTTCGCCGTCTACGACCCCGACTTCCACGAAGGCGTGGTCGGGATCATCGCCTCGCGCCTCAAGGACCGGCTGCACCGGCCGACCTTCGTCTTCGCCCTCGGTCAGGACGGGGCGCTCAAGGGCTCGGGCCGCTCGGTCGAGGGCCTGCACCTGCGCGACGCGCTCGACCTGGTGAGCAAGCAGCACCCGCTGCTGCTGAAGCGCTTCGGCGGCCATGCGATGGCCGCGGGCTGCACGATCGCGGTCGAGTCGCTGGATCTGTTTCGCGGCGCGCTGCGGGAGGCGGCGCGGGCCCTGAGCACCGCGCCGCCGGCCCAGCGCGTCGCCAGCGACGGGCCGCTCGCCCCGGCCGACTGGACCGTGGCGACCGCCCGCCTGATCGAGGCCCAGGTCTGGGGCGCCGCCTTCGAGGCGCCGATCTTCTGCGACGCGGTCGAGGTTGTCTCGCAGCGCCTGGTCGGCGAGAAGCACCTGAAGCTCGCGGTGCGCCTCGGCGGCGTGGTCCGCGACGCGATCTGGTTCGGCCGCGTCGAGCCCGTCGGCGATCGCCTGCGCCTGGCCTACCGGCTCGGCCTGGACAGCTACAACGGCCTCGAGCGGCTGCAGATGATGGTCGTCGCCGCCGAGGAAAACCCGCCCCCTTCTTCAGCCTGACCCTCGAAATCGTCAGCCTGTCGCGTTTCGCTTCGCTCTGCCGGGCCGCCACGGCACACTTTCAGCCATGGAACTGCACATCACCGGTCTGTCCAAGACCTACGCCAACGGCGTGCGCGCCCTCGACGACGTGAGCCTTTCGATTCCGACCGGCATGTTCGGCCTGCTCGGGCCGAACGGCGCGGGCAAGTCGACCCTGATGCGAACCCTGGCGACGCTCCAGGACGCCGACCACGGCTCGGCCCAGCTCGTCGACGCCGCCCGCGGCACGCACATCAACGTGCTGCGCGACAAGGCCAACGTGCGCCGGGTGCTCGGCTACCTGCCGCAGGACTTCGGCGTCTATCCCAAGGTCAACGCCGAGGACATGCTCGACCACCTGGCGCGCCTGAAGGGCCTTTCCGGGCGGAGCGAGCGGAAGCAGGCGGTCGAGACCCTGCTGCGCCAGACCAACCTCTGGGACGTGCGCAAGAAGGCGCTGGGCGGCTTCTCCGGCGGCATGCGGCAGCGCTTCGGTATCGCCCAGGCGCTGCTCGGCGACCCCAAGCTGATCATCGTCGACGAGCCCACCGCCGGCCTCGACCCGGAGGAGCGCACGCGCTTCCACAACCTGCTGGTCGAGATCGGCGAGGAGGTGATCGTGCTGCTCTCGACGCACATCGTCTCCGACGTCAGCGACCTCTGCCCGCAGCTGGCGATCATGAACAAGGGGAAGCTGCTGACCAGCGGCACGCCGAAGCAGCTCACCGACGCGCTCGCCGGCCGGATCTGGGAGGCCTCGGTGAACCGCGCCGAGGTCGCGGCGCTGCGCGACAAGCACAAGGTGATCTCCACCCGGCTCTACACCGGCAAGACCACGGTGCACGTCATCGCCGACGGCTCGCCCGGCCCGGAGTTCACGCCGGTCGAAGCGACGCTGGAGGACGCGTACTTCGCCGCGATCGGCGGCCACGCATGAGCGCGCACGCCTGCATGCGGCCGGGGGCCCGGCGATGAACACGCTGACGATCGCCGGCTTCGAGTTCCGCTCGCGCCTGAAGCTGGTTTCGACCTGGGTCTACTTCCTCGTCTTCTTCTGCCTGGCGCTGCTCTGGATCGCCGCCGCCGGCGGCCTGTTCAAGGACGCCAGCATCTCCTTCGGCAGCGGCAAGGTGGCGGTGAACTCGCCGTTCGCCCTGGCGCAGACGGTGGCCATCCTCGGCATGTTCGGCATCACCGTCATGGCGGCGATCATGGGCCGCGCGGTGCAGCAGGACGTCGAGTACCGGACGCAGAGCTTCTTCTTCACCGCACCGATCGGCAAGCTCGACTACCTCGGCGGCCGCTTCCTCGGCGCGCTCGGCGTGCTGCTGGTGGTGTTCACGAGCGTCGGCCTCGGCGCCTTCCTCGCCACCCTGCTGCCGGGCATGGACGCCGAGCGGCTCGGCCCGAACCGCTGGGCCGCCTACCTCCTCCCCTACGCGACGGTGCTGCTGCCGAACGCGCTGGTGATCGGCGCCGTGTTCTTCAGCCTCGCGGCGGCGACGAAGAAGATGCTGCCGGTCTACATCGGCAGCGTGCTCGCGCTGATCGGCTGGCTGATCTCGGTCCAGCTCCTGCGCGACGCCGACAACCGCACCCTGGCCGCGCTGGTCGACCCGTTCGGCCTGCGCGCCGTCGGCACCCTCACCGACTACTGGACGATCTCGGAACGCAACCTCAAGCTGGTGACGCTCGAGGGCGTGCTGCTCTGGAACCGGCTGCTCTGGCTCGGCGTGGGCACGGTCGTCGTCGCCCTGTGCTTCTGGCGCTTCTCGTTCGCCGAAGCGGCGGGCGCGCGTTCGGGCAAGCGCGGCAAGCCGGTGGTCGACCCCGCCGATTCGGCGCCAGCGGTCGCCGAACGCCTGGCCGTTCGGATTCGTCCGTCGTCGCCAGCGCCGGTCGGCGCCTGGCGGCTGCTGCCGCACCGCGTCTGGCTCGAGTTTCGCGAGACGACCAAGAACATCTACTTCGGCGTCCTCGTCCTGGCCGGTCTGCTGTTCCTAGTGTTCGCGAGCACGACGGTCGGCGATCTCTACGGCACCAGCACCTGGCCGCTCACCTTCCAGATGATCGGCCTGGTGCAAGGCAGCTTCGCCGCCTTCATGCTGATCATCATCGCCTTCTACGCCGGCGAGCTGGTCTGGCGCGAGCGCGACAACCGGCTCGACCAGATCAGCGACGCCCTGCC
>JANMCC010000144.1:0-8752 GCA_031360885.1 Burkholderiales bacterium
GTGGCTTGTAACAGTGAAATGGGAGTGGAAGAACGTGCGAGACGGGGTGCGATGCAAGGCGCGAAGCACAGCGATGCCCATAGGCATCGCGAGCATTCGCAACGCCGCAGCGTGCCCCGTATCGTACGGACGGCCACTTCCGATTTCACTGTTATAGGCCACTAGTTGCAGGCAGGGCCGCTAAGCTCTCTTCCTGGCCCCGAGGAACCGTATGTCGTCGAACGTGCTGCGCATCGAACGCTCCGGGCCGGTCGGCCGCGTCTGGCTCGACCGGCCGGACGTCCGCAACGCCCTCAACGGCGCCCTGATCCGGGAACTGGCGGCCACGTTCACGGCGTTCGCCGCCGACGGCGGGGTGCGGGCGATCGTCCTCGGCGGCAGCGGCAAGGCGTTCTGCGCCGGCGCCGACCTGGCGTTCATGCGCGAGGTCGGCGGCTACACCTGGGAGCAGAACCGGGCCGACGCCGAGGCCCTCGCCGAGATGCTGTGGGCCTTGTACAGCTGCCCGGTGCCGGTGGTCGCGCGCATCCACGGCGACTGCTATGCCGGCGGGCTGGGCATCGCCTCGGTCTGCGACATCCGGGTCGTCGCCGAGGGCGTGACCTTCTCGCTCAGCGAAGCCCGGCTCGGCCTGTTGCCGGCAACGATCAGCCCCTACGTCGTTCGCGCCATGGGCGAGCAGGCGGCGCGGCGCTACTTCATCACCGCCGAGCGCTTCGGCGCTGTCGAGGCCAGGGCAATGGGCTTCGCGCACGAGGTCTGCGCCGCCGAGGCGCTCGATGCCAAGGTCGAGGAGCTGGTCGCGGCGCTGGTCGCCAACGGGCCGATGGCCACGCGCGCCTGCAAGAAGCTGGTGCAGGACGTCGCCGGCCGCGAGATCACGCCCGAGCTGCGCGCCGAGACCGCACGCCGCATCGCCGACATCCGCGCCAGCGCCGAGGGCAAGGAAGGCGTTTCGAGCTTCCTGGAAAAGCGCAAGCCTTCGTGGCTGCTGCCGTGAACCTCGACCTCACCCAGCTCGTCGCCATCGCCGCCGCGCTCGGCTGGGCCAGCGGCCTGCGCCTCTACGCGGTGGTGTTTCTCACCGGCGCGGCCGGCTGGCTGGGCTGGGTCGATCTGCCGAGCGGGCTGCGCATCCTGCAAAGCCCGTGGCTGCTCGGCGCCAGCGGCGTGATGCTGTTCGTCGAGTTCTTCGTCGACAAGATTCCCGGTCTCGACTCGGTCTGGGACGCGTTGCACACCGTGATTCGCATTCCGGCCGGCGCGGCGCTCGCCGCGGCGGTGTTCGGCGTCGACCAGCTCTCCTGGACCACCGGCGCGGCGCTGCTCGGCGGCGGCCTCGCCGCCACCAGCCACCTGGCGAAGGCGACGACGCGCGCCGCCGCCAACACCTCGCCCGAGCCGTTCTCCAACATCGCCCTGTCGCTGCTCGGCGACGGCCTCGTGCCATTCGTGCTCTGGCTCTCGTGGGCGCATCCGGTCGCGCTCTTCGTCACGCTCGGCGCCGCCCTGGTCGCGACGGTCGCGCTGGTCTGGATCCTGGGGCGGTTCCTGCGCCGCGCCGCGAGCGCGGTGAGCCTGCGCTATCGTCGGCCGATGCCTCCCGCAGCGCACAGCGAGGTGAGCCGATGAGCCGCGCACTGCCGAACAAGGTGACCCTGGTCGACGTCGGTCCGCGCGACGGCCTGCAGAACGAGAAGCAGACGGTCGACTCAGGCGTCAAGGTCGAGCTGGTGCATCGCCTGCAGGCCGCCGGCCTGAAGGAGATCGAGGTCACCAGCTTCGTCAGCCCGAAGTGGGTGCCGCAGATGGGCGACAACGCCGCGGTCATGGCGGGCATCGTGCGCCAGCCCGGGGTTCGCTACTCGGTGCTGGTGCCGAACATGAAGGGGCTCGATGCCGCGCTCTCGGCGCCGCGGGCGCAGTGGCCCGACGAGGTCGTCGTCTTCGCCGCGGCGAGCGAGGCCTTCAGCCGGCGCAACATCAACTGCTCGATCGCCGAGAGCGTCGAGCGGTTCCGGCCGGTGGTCGATGCGGCGAAGACCCGGGGCATCAAGGTCCGCGCCGCGATCTCGGTCGCGCTCGGCTGCCCGTACCAGGGCGAGGTCACGGCCGACGAGGTCGAGCACGTCGTCAGGCTGATGAAGGCGCTCGGCGTCGACCACTGCGGCATCGCCGACACCATCGGCGTCGGCACGCCGAAGAAGGTGCAGGCGGCGATGGAGCGGGCGCTGCGCCACTTCGCCATCGAGGACGTGAGCGGCCATTTTCACGACACCTACGCGCAGGGCGTGGGCAACGTCTACGCCGCCCTCGAGGTCGGCATCGCCACCTTCGATGCGAGCATCGCCGGCCTCGGCGGCTGCCCCTACGCAAAAGGCGCGACCGGCAACGTCGCCACCGAAGACGTGCTGTTCATGCTGCAGGGGCTGGGCATCGAGACCGGGATATCGCTCGATGGCCTGGTCGACGCCGCGGCCTTCATCTCCGGCGTGCTCGGCAGGAAGCCGGTGTCGCGTTCGGCGAACGCGCTGCTTGCCAAGCGCGCGGCGGCCGCGGAGAAGGCCGCGCCCTAAGCCTGGCGCGACCAGGTGAGCAGCTCGCGGTGCACCGGGTTGCGCTGCAGGAAGCTGTCGCGGAACTCGATCGGCACGCCCTGTTGCGCGCGCAGCGTCAGCCAGGCGGCGCCGCGCTGCGCCTCGGCCGCGGCGTCGGCCGGGCGGCCGGCGGCGCCGAGCGCCTTGGCCATCCAGAACGCGGCGAGCGGCGTCGCGATGCCGACGTCGCCGGCCTGCGCCGCTTGCCCGGCGGCCGCGACGCTGGCCGCGGCGGCGTCCAGATCGCCGGCGCACGCCGCCAGCCAGGCGTGCAGGGCGTGGAGCGGCACCAGCAGCTCGCGCAAGCCCTCGGGTTCGCAGCGCGCGATCAGCCCCGCGCATTGCGCCGCCGTCGGCTCCGGTCGCTCGGCCTTGCCGGCCGCGAGCATCAGCTCGCAACCGAGCAGGAGGTTCTCCGAGGCGAGGGTGCGGGCCAGCGCCTCGCCCGTCTCGATCCGGCTGCCGACGGCGAGGCCGTAGGCCCAGCGCATGGCGAGGGTTCGCTCGCGCATGCGAGCCGTGCTCGCGGCAGCGGCGAACGCCTCGATGTGCCGGTGCGCCAGCTCGGGCCGACCGAGATCGAGGTAGATGGCGGCGAGCGTCTCGGCGACTCGCTGGTTGGAGTCGCCCTGCGCCGCCATCCGCTCCCGCGTTTCCTCGACGACGCGCAGCGCCCGGTCCCAGCGCCCGCAGCGGCGCTGCACGTCGGCGATCAGATGGATGGTGCTGGCGAGATTGATCGCCATCATGTCGGTGGCGAGCAGCGCGTCGAAGGCCCGGTCCGCGGCCAGGCCAGCGGCGTCGAATTCGCCGAGGTAGGCCAGGGTCACGGCCTGGCGCGAGCTGACGAGCGCGCGCACCGCCGACTGGCCGGAGCCGAGCGACTCGAGCCCGGCCCGCTGCCGCGCCAGCGCCAGGCGAGCCTGGCCGGTCCACAGCAGGATCAGGTGCGTGTCGAGCTCGATGCCGCGTGCGCGCGTGTCGCGGCCGACGCCGCGATGCAGCGCCACCGCGGCCGCGAAGTGCTGCGCCGCCTCGTACAGGCGGCCGGCGTAGGCGGCGTCGACCCCCTTGGCGTAGCGGCATTCGCCCTCGATCACCCGGTCCTCGCCGGCGATGGCGAGCGCCAGAGCCGCGTCGACGAGCTCGACGAAGTCTTCGCGGTTGCCGCTCTCGTGCCGGCCGACGAGGCGAAAGAAGGCGACCCGGGCGCGCTGCGAGGCGGTGTGCGCCAGCGGCGCGATGCGCGCGACGATGTCGTGGAAGGCCGCCAGCGGGCCGAGCTCGCTGGTCGCCTCCGCGCTGTCGAACAGGAGGTCGAACGCCGCATCCGGGCGGCCGCGCGCCAGCTCGATCGCCGCCGCCCGGTCGTAGGCCTCGCGCATCTCGCGGCCGCGGCCGAGGTGCGCGGCGAGGCGCGCCGCCGCGGCCAGGTGCGGCACCGCCGCAGCGTCGTCGCCGGCGCTGAGCAGGTGGTGGGCGAGCCGCGCCGGGCCGGCGCCGCGCCCGGCCAGGTGCGCCGCGACCCGGGCGTGCAGCACCCGGGCGATCGGCTGCGGCAGCAGGCGATGCGCTGCCTCGCCGATCAGGTCGTGCATGAAGCCGCGGGCGTCGAGCAGGCCCTGGCGCTCGAGCGCGTGCCAGGAGTCGGCGAGCTCGAGGACGTCGCGCCGGCTCACGGCCGCCGCCAGCTCGGGTTCGAAGTCGTTGCCCGCGACGGCGGCGATGCGGACGACGAGCAGCCCTTCGGCGGACAGCGCGAGCAGGCGCTTTTCGAGCAGCTCGGTGACGCGCGCCGGCGCCTCGAGACGGTCGGCGCGCAGCTGGCCGTGCTTTTCGAGGGCATGGCGAATCGTCTCGAGCAGGTGCAGCGGATTGCCGCCGATCCGCCGCACCAGCGCCGCCGCGACCGCTTCGCCGTCGACGCCGGGCAGGCCGAGCGATTCGACGAAGGGCTGCACCGCCTGCGCGGCGAGCGGCTGCAGGGCCAGGCGGGCCGCGTCGCTGCGTGCGCACAGGGCCTCGATCCGCGCCGTGGCGATGTCGCCCTCCGGACGAGACGCGAAGCCGATGCGGAGCTCGGCCAGTGCCGGCGAGGCGAGCAGCTCCTGCCAGGCGTCGGCGCTGGCATCGTCGGCGAACTGCAGGTCGTCGAGCACCAGGCCGTGCAGGCCCTGGGCGCGAGCCGCGCGCAGCAGTTCGAGGACGATCGGCGCGACCGATTGCGCGGTCGGCGGCTGGCCAGCGTCCGGCCCCGCGGTGCGGGTCATGAAGCGTGCGAACGCCGGCGCCGCGCCGAGGCCCGGCCAGCGTTCGCCGAGGCGATGGACCAGCCGCACCAGCGTGGCCAGCGGCACCTTGTCGTCGCCCGGGCGGGCACGCAGGATCAGCACGCCGTCGCCCGCTTCCGCAAAGGCGTCGAGCAGGCGGCTCTTGCCCGAACCGGCCTGCCCGGTGAGCACGAACAGGCGCTGCGCCGCCCAGGCCCGCGCCAGCTCGGCGAGCTCGGCGTCGCGGCCGATCAGCAGCGGCGGTCGCAGGGCGGAAGCGGGCAGCGGCTGGCCGGCGATCCAGGTGTGCGGGCGGGCCTGCTCGACCGTCTGCAGCAAGGCCAGCGTTTCGGCAGAGGGCCGCGTGCCGATCTCGTCCTTGAGGACGCGCTCGCAGCGGTCGAAGGCGAGCAGCGCGGCCGATCGATCGCCGCGCAGGTAGTGCAGGCGCATGAGGTGGCGATGCGCGGCTTCGCTCAGCGGATCGAGCTGCAGCAGCGCTTCGGCCACCGGCAGGGCGGCCGCCAGCTCGCCGCCGCTCTCGAGCGAGCGCAGCTCGCCCTCGAGCGCCGTGCGGGCGGCGCCGGTGCGCCGTCCGCGTTGCCCGCGCAGCCATTCGTCGAGGGCGGGTGCATCGGGAAAACGAAGATCGCCGAGCACGCCGTCCGAATCGACGAGGTCGTGACCGACGCCTTCGGCCAGGCGCAGCGCGTCGCCGCCGCAGACCAGTTCGCCGCAGACCTTCTTCAGGTGGAACAGGCGCTGGCGCAGCGTGTTGCGTCGCGCCTCGGGCTCGCTGTCGGGCCAGAGCAGCTCGGCCAGCCGGGCCCGCGGCGTCGGGCCCTCGAGCGCCAGCCAGGCCAGCAGCGCGGCGTCGCGCGGGGCGAGCGGGCTGCTCGAACCATCGGCGAGGGTGGCCGACGCGAGGTCGACCAGGTGAAGGCGCATGGCGGCCGGCGAGGCCCGCCGGCGGGGTTTCCGGCGAGCGGCTCCTGAGGGTGGTTGCGATGGTAGCGACGAAAGCGCCGACGAGGGCCGGGTTCGCCTCAGGGGCAAGGCACGACCGCCGGACACACGCCGTTGAAGGTGCGCGGCGTGGTCTCCTTGCACGAGGCGACCGCGGTGAAGATGTTGCTCGCCAGGAAGTCGGGCTGCAGGTCGGCGCGCCAGCTGCGATCGATGCCGAAGAGTGCGCTCGAGCGGATCTCGGTGTTCGTGATGAACTGGCTCGAGGGCGGCCCGAAGATGCGGATCGCCGCGTTGTTGATGGGGATGCCAGGGTAGGGGCACGAATTACCGCCCGAAACCGACGCGCCACCCGCGAACTCGACGCGCACGTTCTGCATCGTGCTGCGCGGATCGACCGCGCCGCCGAAGGCGATGCCGAGCCAGTCGCCCGCCGCCGACGCCACCCCCCGGTCGGACGTGAACACGATCTTCTGGTCGGCCGCCGCTCCGCCGATCGCGATCAACGCGCCCTTGGCCGCGCCGGTGCCGCTTCCGGGGTCGACGTTGAACGTTCCGCCGGGCGGGAACTGGACGGTGACGCCGGGCTCGATCGTCAGCACCGCGACCTGGCCGTCGAGCTGCGAGTTGAGGTCCATGCGCCCGCCGTCGGGTCCGCTGCCGACGTGGTACGGCACGCCGCGGTTGTGCATCGTCTGCGCGTCGACGACCGGGCCGCCGGAGCCGGCGATCGCGATCGCGTCGTGGCCGTTGCCCGTGTACTGGCCGCTCGGCACCGAGCCGAGGACGCGTGCGTAGACGTGCACCGGGTAGCCCGCCGAGCCGTGCACGCGCAGGTTCTGCGAGCTGGCGTCGAAGCCGACCGGACCGTTGATGTAGACGCCCTGGCTGAGCGAGCCGGCGATCTCGACGTCGTCGACGTGGAAGGTGCCGACCCCGGCGCCAGTCTGCATGTGCAGCGCGCCCGCGAACGCCGGATTCGTGCTCAGCGGATCGCCGCCGCCGGTCAGCACCGCATGGTTCAGCGACAGCGTGCCGCCGAGGTTGCGGATCGAGGACCACGCCTGTCCCGCGACCTTCGCCTCGAAGGTGACGGGCCGGCCCGCAGCGCCGTTGGCGACGAGGCTGCCGCTCGAGGTGACCGTGACGGTGCCGCCCTTGACGATGCGCACCACCGCGCATTCCTGGATCGTCACCGGCGCCGAGACGTTGATGTCGAAGGGAATGATGTGCGGGCTGCCGGCCTCGGTCCAGGTCTCGGCCGCGTTGATGCTGCCGTGGGTCGTGCCCGCGCCGGCCGGTGGCGTGCAGGGCAGGACCGAGCCGACCGGGCCGCAGGTCAGGTTGAGGTCGGTCACGTCGGTGTTGCCGACCGTGCCGGTGACGAACGATGTCCCGGCGATCGCGCCGGGGCCGGTGAAGAAGCAGGTCTGGTTGGTCGGCTGGATGCGCACGCTGATGCTGTAGCTCGTGCCGTTGGTCGCGCTGGTGTCGCTGGCCGCGAACACGAAGCTGTTGCCGGTGATCGCCGCCGTGCCGAGCTGCAAGCCCAGGTTCGGCGAGAAGTAGGTCAGGTCGAGGCCGGCGCCGGTCATGCCGGTGATCGTGCCGCCCACCGAACGGGCGGGCGGGTACGGGCAATCGACGACGATGTTGGTGACGTTGCTGCTGCCCATGGTGCCGCTGCCGTTGCCGACCGTGCAGGTCTGGTCGGGGGTCTGCGGCTGGGCCGCGATGGTCACGTTGTAGACGCTGCCGGCCGCGAGCGGGGTGGCGAAGGCGTAGCTGCCGTCGATGAAACGGACCAGGTCGTCGCCGCCGTTGTTCTGCAGCTTGATGCCGTGCGCCGAATGCTGCCGGAGGCCGGCGATCGTCACCGCCACGGTGTGCGTTCCGCAGACCACGTTGACGCCGGCGACGTCGGCGCCGGCGACAGTGCCGTTGCCGTTCAGGACGACGCAGGTCTGCGCCGGATTGGTCGGCTGGTTGACGATCGAGACGCCGTAGACCGTGCCGTTGACGGCGCTGGTGCGGCTGGCGTCGAACACGAACGCGCCGTCGGCGTTGACCTGATCGATCGACGGCAGGCTGACGTTGTCGGCGTTGTACTGCAGGCCGAGGCCGGTGCCGAGCAGCCCGCTCACGGTGCCGCCGACGGCGTAGGCGGCGGGATAGGGGCAGTCGATGGTGACGTTGGTGACGTCGCTGCCGGCGATGGTGCCGCTGCCGTTGGCGACGGTGCAGGCCTGGTCGGGCCCGGTCGGCTGCGACGAGACCGTCACGGCATAGGCGCTGCCGCTGGCCAGCGCGGTCTTGAAGCCGGCCGGGCCGTCGGCGAAGACCTTGAGGTCGTCGCCGCCGTTGTTGCGCAGGGTCATGCCGTTGTAGGAGTGACGCAGGCCCGTCACCGTGACCGCCACCGAGTGGCTTGCCGGGTCGCCGCTGCCGCCACCGCCACAGGCCGCCAGCAGACACAGGACCGCGCACGCGGCGCCCCCTCGCAGAGCTGAAATCATCACCGTCTCCCACGGGCACGGCCCGTCAGGGAGGGGTTGTAGGCAGCGCGCCGTTATGAAGGCGTTAGGACCGGCTGGCCAGTCACTTCTCGACGAACGCCCGCTCGATCACGTAGGCGCCGGCCTGGCCGATGCCGGCCGAGATGGTGAAGCCGGCGGCGTCGAGCACGGCGCGCATGTCCTTCAGCATCGCCGGGCCGCCGCAGATCATCGCCCGGTCCTGCGCCGGGTCGATCTGCGGGAAGGCGATGTCGCTGCACAGCTTGCCGTTGGCGATCAGCTCCGGCAGGCGGCCCTGGTTGCGGAACGGCTCGCGGGTGACCGTCGGGTAGTACACGAGCTTGTCGCGCACCTGCTCGCCGAGATAGTCGTCGCGCGGCAGCTCGTAGGCGATCAGGTCGGC
>JANMCC010000147.1:0-12216 GCA_031360885.1 Burkholderiales bacterium
CTCGCGCCGCCGGCGCGGCGACAAGTCCTGATCGCCTAGCGGCACTGTTCCTGCGCGCGACCGGAAGGTCGCGCCCTTCGAATCATCGCGACACGTCACGCGTGAGGTGTCGCGCCTGCAGAAAGTGAAAGCACCCATGAAACTCAAGCTCATCGCCCTCGCGGCCGCGCTCGCCGCGGCCGGCTCGGCGCACGCCCTCACGCCCGCCGACATCGTCGCCGCCCGCGGCGCCGGCACACTCAAGGAGATCACGGTCGCCGGCGCCTCGGCGATCCGCCTGTCGTTCGCCGCCTACATCCAGGAAATCTGCGAGCCGACGACCTTCGACGTCTTCTTCAACTCGGGCGCCACGCCGGGCAACAACCATCGCGCCTACTCGTGCAACCTGAAGACCGCGGTCGGCAACTTCCCCGTCGGCACGCCCTTGCTCGTCAACAAGCGTGACCAGAGCGGCTCGACCGCGGGCGTCAACCCGATCGCCACGGCGACCGCGCAGGCGCACATGACCGTTGACGCCACCTGCGTCGCGACCGCCAACCCCTCGCCGACGCCCGACATCCAGCTGGCCACGTTCCTCTGCCCGAACACGGCCAATGCGCTCACGGACGGCGGCCTCTCGGATGTCGAGCCGGCCCTGCTGCAGCAGACGATCAACCTGCCGTCCGGCACGCTGGCCCTGACCTCGGCCCAGCTCGGCACGCTCGACATCGCGCCGCTCGCCCAGGCGCTGTTCGGCGTCGTCGTCAACAAGAAGGCGTATCGCGCCCTGCAGGAAGCGCAGGGCCTGATCGGTGCCGGCGGCGCGCTCGACGAAGACCCGGCCAAGCAGCCGACGCTGCCGTCGCAGTTCGTCCGCTCGGCCCTGATCACCGGCGGCCTCGCCCCCGGCGCCACCAACAAGCGCGGCTGGAACGTCGTCATCCCGACGAGCGTGGATGCACTGTCGGAAACCAAGACGGTCAACATCTGCCGTCGCGCCGAGGGTTCCGGCACGCAGGCCGCGTCGAACATCTTCTTCGCCAACAATCCGTGCGGCAGCGGAACGGCGTCGCTCTCCGTGATCGGCGTGGCAGGCAGTTCGGGCTCGACCCCGGCGCCGACGGTGACCGGCACGATCACCGTGGCCGAGCTGACCAGCACCGGCAACCTCGAGAGCTGCATCGGCACCGCGGTCGAAGCCGCGGTCGGGGCGGACAACACGGCCTACGGCCTCGCCGTCATCGGCCGCGAGAACAACCCGCTCGCCAACGGCGGCGACAAGGGCTATCGCTACGTCAAGCTCGACGGTGTCGCCCCGATCCGCGACGAGGCCAAGATCGGCCGCTACCCGTTCTGGTACGAGAACACGATGCAGTGGAACACCGCCACGGTGCCCCCGGGATCGGACAAGGACGCGTTCCTGCGCTCGATCCGCAGCAACGCGGGGCGTTCGTCGTCGCTCGCGAACGCCGATGCGGACACCCAGCAGTCGTTCATGGCCTCGCCGAGCACCTACAGCGGCGCCTACGCCAACCTGGCGACGACGGCCGAGCTGTCGTTCGCTTCGCGGGTGGCTCGTGGCGCGCTCAACAGCTGCTCGCCGGCGCGCATCGTCCGCTGACCGCATCTCCAACAGCTCTCCAGGGGCCCTTCGGGGCCCCTTTTTTTCGCCACGCAAGGGGGGCCGATCGGACCATGGCCCACACCCGACCGGCCCCACCCGGTTTCACAAAGCTTGGCAACACTCGGCTCTCGCCTCTTTCGTCGGATTTCCGTCTCTCCCCCGAAGCCATGCCGCCCAACTCCTTTGCCCTGCTGCGGCCCGCCCTCCGCGGCCTTTGCCTGTTGTTCCTGGCTGTCCTCGGCGCCGGGCCGGCGGCGGCGGCGCAACGTACCGGCGACCAGTTCGAGCTGGCGTTCGTTCTCTGGGATCCGCTTGCGAAGACCTCCTATACGCTCGATCTCGGCCTCCTCGATACGGACTTCTTCGCTCGAGGTCAGGACGATGCCGGCTTCCAGCGGTTCTGGACCCTGACGCCCTCCACCGATGCGAACCTGGCCCGATTCCGGACCGGCGTGACCGACCCGTCCCAACTGCGCTGGGGCGTCATGGGTTTCGACGACAACGCGCTCGCGCTCGACCCCGGCGAAGTGCGCCTCTTCACGACGCTCGAGCAAGGCACGGCCAACGGCGTGCGCAACGTCAACTACACCAAGCTGCTCAACAACAGCAACGACACCCTGATCACGTCGGTAGCCGGCGGCACATCGCGCTGGCTGGGCGAAATCAACAGCAATCTGGCCGGGGACGCCCTCAATACCAGCGCGTTCCGTCCCGGCCTGACCGAGGAAGAGAACTACCTGGTCAACGGCTCGAGCTTCGCCGCGCAGGGTGTCCCGGGCTACTTCGCCGCGCAGGGGCTCGAGCACCTCTTCGTCTGCGACTGCGCCTTGACCAACGCGGTCGGCAAGTCGTCCTGGTTCTATTACGCCGCCAATTCCAGCGCCAACACCGACGACAAGGTGCTGATCGACGAGTTCGACAATCTTTCGGCCGACGGCTACTGGGGCCTGGCATTCGATTCCGCGAGCGGCAACTACATCCTCAGCTACACGCTGACCGCCTCGCTGCTGCGGGCCCAGGCGCTGACCGACCTGGGCCGGGCCCGGGCATCGCTCACCGAGTACCGCTCGGGCACCCTGGTCCGGCAGATCGCCGCTCCGGGGGGCGAGTTCGCCGGCTATGTGCCGCCGTCGTTCGCGGCTGTCGTGGCCGTGCCCGAGCCCGAGTCCTGGGCCTTGTTCCTGGCCGGCATCGTCGCCTTCCTCGGACGACGGCTCCCGGCCCGCGCCTTCCTCCGCGTCTCGACGCGTGCGCCGCGCGCCGAAGCGTAGTCGTCCGGCGCGCGGCGCCCCGCCGCTCCCGCCGAGCCGATACCGCCGCTTCACGATCCGTCCCGCGCCGACCCGAAGCATGCCGACGACCCTCGCCGCCAGGCGTCGCCGGCCTGCGTTCGTTCGCCGGAGCCCCGGACCGGGCTCGCGCTGGCGTCTCGCCGCGTTTGCGCGAAGGCTGGCCGGCGCGTGGGGGATCGTCTGTCCCCTCGCTCTCGCGCAGGCGCCGCCGGCGGCCCCGCAAGCGCCGGCCGCGAGCGAGGCCCGCGCCGAGCCGCGCTTCGACATCCTCGAGTACGAGGTCGAAGGCAACAGCGTCCTCCCGGTCGCGGCCATCGAGCGCGCGGTCACCCCCTTCCTCGGCCCGAACCGGCAGCTCGCGGATGCCGAAGCGGCACGCGCCGCGCTCGAGAAGGCGTACCAGGACGCGGGCTTCCTGACGGTGTTCGTCGACGTGCCCGAGCAGCGCGTCGAAGACGGCGTGGTGCGGCTGCGCGTGGTCGAGGGGCGGGTCGAGCGGCTCAGCGTGACCGGCTCGCGCTACTTCTCGCAGGGCTACATCCGCGAGCGCGTGACCGAGTTCGAGGAAGGCCGGGTGCCGAACTTCAACGCCGCGCAGCAACAGCTCGCCACCGTCAACCGCAGCGAGGAGCGGCGCGTGCAGCCGGTGCTGCGAGCCGGGCGGTTGCCGGGCACGGTGGAGATCGATCTCAAGGTGGCCGACGAGCTGCCGCTGTCCGGCAGCGTCGAGCTGCACAACCAGCACGCCGACCACACCGACCCCTGGCGCATCAACGCGACCGGTCGCTACGACAACCTGTTCCAGCGCGACCACAGCCTGGCGCTGACCGCGATCACCGCGCCGACCGCGCCGTCGCAGTCGAGCGTGCTCATCGCCAACTACACCGTGCCGCTGGACGGCGGCAGCAGCTTCGTCGCCTACGGCGTCGTGTCGAACAGCACGGTCGAGGCGCTCGGCGGCACGACCGTGTTCGGCGACGGCGTGACGATCGGCGCGCGCTACGTCGTGCCGCTCGCCTCGGCCGAAGGCAGCAGCCACACGTTCAGCGTCGGCGCCGACTACAAGGACCTGAAGGAGAAGGTCGGCTTCGGCGGCGACAGCATCTCGACGCCGGTCCGCTACCTCCCCTTCCAGTCTTCCTACAACGGGACCTGGTCGCAGGAAGCGCGGCAGACGCAGCTCACGGTGACCGCGGTCGCGGCGCTGCGCAAGATCCTCGAGCGACGGGTCGAGTGCCCGGGAACCATCGGCCCGGTCGACCAGTTCGCCTGCAAGCGGCAGGGCGCCGACGGCGGCTTCGCCACGCTGCGGATCGATGCCCGCCACACCGAGCCGGTGTCGTGGGGTTCGAGCGTGGCGCTGCGCCTCGCCGGACAACTCGCGACCGACCCCCTGGTCAGCAGCGAGCAGCTCTCGGTCGGCGGCGCCGATACCGTCCGGGGCTACTACGAATCCGAAACGGCGGGCGATCGGGGGCTGCTGGGCTCACTCGAGTGGCGCACGCCCAACCTGGCGGCCCGGGCCGGGCGCTGGTTCGGCGACGCCGGCGAGAGCGCGGGGCCGATCGCGCTGGCCGACCTCACGCTGCTCGCCTTCGTCGACGTCGCGCGGGTCTACACGATCAATCCGGCGGCCGGCCAGTTCGCCCACCAGTCGCTGCTCGGCACGGGCGTCGGCGTACGCGTGGCGGGCCGCAAGTCGTTCGACGGCGGCCTCGACATCGCCTGGCCGATGCGGCCGACACCGTCAACGCCCGACCACGACCTGCGCTTGCACGTCCGCATGCGCTACCGGTTCTGACGACCATGTCCGCCAGCTCCGGGATCCATCGTGGCCGACGCGCTCTCAGACAGCGCCATGCGTTGCGGCGCGACACGCCGGCGCTGCGGCCGCTGGTGGTCGCCCTGATGGCGGCGCTGCCGCTGGCCTCGCTGGCGCAGAGCTCGCGCGTGCCGGTGCTCGCGCCGCCGCCGGGCAGCACGGTGCCGATTCCTTCGCCGAAGACGGCGGGCAATCCGGTCGGCTGGCGCGTCTACGGCACCGGCGGCGCGACGCCACGGGTGGTGCCGAACACCCGCAACGGCCAGGACATGACGGTCGACCAGTCGAGCCAGCGGGCGATCTACAACTGGCAAAGCTTCGACATCGGCGCCGACAGCAGCGTCACCTTCGACATGGCGCTGTCCGGCAGCAGCGCGCTCAACCGCGTGCTCGGCGGCACCCTGCCCTCGCAGATCTTCGGCCGCCTGGCGGCCACGCGCGGCGGCGAGATCTACCTGATCAACGCCAACGGCATCCTGTTCGGCAAGAACGCCCAGGTCTCGGTCGGCTCGCTGGTGGCATCGACGCTGAACCTGACCGACGAGCAGTTCAAGTCCGGGCTGGTCAAGGCGATCACGGAACCCGGCGCGGCCTTCGCCTACGAGGGGCGGCCCGAAGACTTCATCGATTCGAAGAACTTCGTCCGCGTCGCCGAGGGCGCGACCATCGTCACGGCCGACGGCGGACGCGTCTTCCTGTTCGCCAAGCGGGTGGAGAACGCCGGCAACATCCAGACCCCCGGCGGCCAGACCGTGCTCGCCGGCGGCAGCGAGATCGTGCTGCGCCTGCCGACCGACAACCAGGCCGCCGAGCAGGCGCCCCTGTACGCGTCGGAGGTCAACCCGGCGGTGCCGGTGCTGCGCGGCCTGCTGGTCGAGGTGGGACACGGCAGCGGCGGCGGCGCCGGCAGCGTCGTCAACGAAAAGACCGGCACGATCGCGACGCCGCGCGGCAACACGACGCTGATCGGCATGGCGGTCAACCAGTCGGGCCGGATCACGGCGACGACGAGCGTCTCCGAGAGCGGCTCGATCTTCCTGCTCGCACAGGGCGACGTCAACGCATCGAGCTCGGTCACCCGCACCGACGCGGCCTACAAGCGCGCCCGCCAGACGGGCGAGCTGGTCCTCGGCGCCGGCAGCCGCACCGAGATCCTTCCCGACACCCGGACCGACGCCGACGGCAAGGTCGTGACCAGCGACGACAACGCGACCTTCGTCCGCTCGCGCATCGAGCTGGCGGGCAAGACGGTCGAGCTGCAGAACGGCGCCACGGTGGTGGCGCCCGGTGCGACGATCAACGTGCGAGCCGTCGGCAAGCCGGAGTACGTGTCGAATGCGCTGCAGCTCGGCGTCACCGCGACCGACCCTTCGGCGCGCATCGTCATCGGCGAGAACGTCGTCATCGACGCGTCGGGAGCAACCGAAGCCAGCGTCAGCGCGGCGCGCAATTTCGTCACCACCGAGCTGCTCGGCAGCAACGACCTCAAGGACGCGCCGCTGCAGAAGGACGGCCTGCTGGCGCGCAACAAGGTCACGGTCGACGTGCGCGACGATTCGCCGATCCTCGGCGACCTCGGCGGCTACCGTCGCGGCCTGCAGCGCGACGTGGTCGAGCGCCTCGCCGGAGGCGGCACGATCTCGCTGCGTGCCGAAGGCGCGGTCGTCGCCCACGAGTCCTCGCGCATCGACGTCTCCGGCGGCCAGGTCTCCTATTCCGCGGCGCAGGTCGCGCCGACGGTCCTCATCGCCGCCGACGGTTCGAGCTACACGCTCAACGACGCACCGCGCGATCTGCTCTACACGCGGGCGATCGACGCCGGCCGCATGCCGGTCGCCTACGACCGGTGGGGTCCGGTGGTCCACTACGGCGCGGTCAGCCCCGGGATCACGGCGCAGGGCTACGTCGAAGGCCGCGGCGCCGGGACGATCAGCATCGTCGCTCCCGTGGCCGCGCTCGACGGCGCGCTCGTCGGCAGCGCGACCCAGGGCGAGCGCCAGGTCTCCGGTGCCGATGCGCTGGCGCCGAACGGCGCGCTGCTGCTCGGCGCCGCCACCAACGCACGCAGCTTCGGCAGCGAGGGCTACCTCGGCGCGGTCACCGGCCGCATCGACGTCACGGCCGCCCCGACGATCGCCGATCCGGCGTTATGGACGACGCCGCTGTCCGCGCTGCTCCCGTCGAATTCCCGCGTGTCGGCGACGCAGATCGTCGACGGCGGCTTCGGCCGGATCGTTCTCGCCGGCAACGGGCCGGTGACGGTCGCCGCCGACGCCGCGCTTGCCCTGCCGCAGGGGTCGTCGCTCACACTGCTCTCGCGCGACGCGCCGGTGACGCTCGGCGCCGACCTGCGCAGCGCCGGCGGCAGCGTGGTCGCCCGCAGCCTCCAGGGCGAGGTGCGCGTCGCCGAAGGCGTGTCGCTCGACCTGAGCGGCGCCTTCGTCAACCGCTATCTCGACGGCCCGCTGGCGGGCGGCGTGACCCAGGGCGGCAGCATCACGCTGGACGCGGCGAAGGGCGATGTCGTTCTCGGCGCCGACAGCACGCTGGATGTCTCGGGCGGCGCGACGGTTTCGACCGCCGGCGCAGTGAATGCCGCCGCCGCCGGCGGCATCGTCCTCACGGCTGGGCGCAGTCAGCCTTCGCCCGGTGCGACCGCGCAGCCGACGGTCCGACTCGACGGCGAGTTGCGGGCCTACTCGGGCAGCCGCGGCGGCTCCCTGACGCTCGCCGTCGATTCGCTGCGGATCGACGGCGCCCAGGCAGGCGGGCTCGCCGGGGGCTCGCTGGGCGCCGACTTCTTCGGCACCGGCGGTTTCGACAGCTTCGACCTGAACGGACGGCGTTCGCTCGATGTCGCGGCCGGCACGACGATCGCGCCGCGCTCGCTGAGCTGGGTGGCCGACGCCGGCACGCGCTTCACCGCGAGCGGCAGTTCGATGGGCGACGCGTTCGCGATCGGCATGCCCGCAAACGCCTTGCCGCGACCCATGAGCGTGACGCTGCGCTCGAGCGGTCTTGGCGCCGGACGTACCGATGGCGTGCTCACGCTCGGCGAGGGCAGCCTGCTCGACATGACGGCGCAATCGTCCGTCTCGCTGCTCGCCTCGCGCGCGGTCGCGGTCGATGGCAGCGTCGTCGCCCACGGTGGCGCGGTGCGCATCGCCAACGCGAGCTTCGAGGCCGACGTATCGCGGATCCCGGGCGAGCAGACGCCGGCCCGTGACAACGACTACACCACCGCTGCGCGCTACGTGTGGCTCGGCGACAGCAGCCGGATCGATGTCTCCGGCACCTCGCTGGTCATGCCGACGACCAACGGCCTGCGCCAGGGACGGGTGGTCAACGGCGGATCGATCGATGTCGCGGTGGGCGGCGCGCCGTCGAGCATCGTCTGGCAGCGGGGCAGCGAGCTCGACGTGTCGGGCGCGTTCGACCCGCTGCCCTTCGACGTGAGCCTGCGCGGCAACGGCGGCACGACGACCGGGCCGCAGACCCTGGCGAGCGCCGGTGGGCGTGTCGCCTTCAGCGGCAACAAGGACCTGCTTCTCGAGGGTTCGCTGCGCGCCGCCGGCGGATCGGCCACGAGCGCCGGCGGCAGCCTGGCGGTCAACCTGACCAGCGCGTACGACAACGCGGCGCAATCGCAGGTGGCCCGGCGCGACCTGACAATCACCTCGACGACCGCGAGCCGCACGCCGGGGCTCGCCCCCGGCGCCCTGCTGCCGCCGTCGGCGCTGGCCGGCATTGCCGAAGTCTCGGCGGAGCTCGTCGGCGCGTCGCAGGTCGCCGACTTCAGCGCCATCGCCCAGGACAGCATCCGCTTCGCCGGCGACATGACGCTCGACGTCGCACGGCAGATCCGTCTCGACACCCGCACCCTGGTCGCCGCGCCGGGAGCCCAGGTCGTGCTCCAGGCCGCGACGGTAGTGGTCGCCGGCACCTCTCGCGAAGACCCGGTCATCACCGGCGTGCCGGCTCGACCCCTGCCCGCCGCCACCGCCGGCACCGCCCGCCTCGACGTCGACGCCGCCCAGGTGGTGCTCGAAGGCCGTCTCGTCACCCAGGGCTTCGGCACGGTGCGCCTGGCCAGCGAGGGCGACCTGCAGCTCCGCAACGCGCCGACGCCGAACCAGCCTTCGGGCTTCTTCGGCACCCAGGCCGACCTGACCCTGAGCGCGCGCCAGGTCTATCCCGGCAGCGACGTCCGCTACACCATCGACGCCCCGGGCAGGACGGTCACGCTGACCGGCGGCGATGCGGCCGCCAAGGCCCCTCTGGTCGCCGGTGGCAGCGTGACCATCGAGGCCGGCAGGATCATCCAGGACGGCGTGCTGCGCGCGCCGCAGGGCACGATCGAGCTGCGTGCCAGCGAGGGCCTCAGCCTCGGCGCAGCCAGCCTGACCTCGGTCTCCGCCGACGGCCAGACCGTTCCCTACGGCTCGACCGCCGGCGACCGCTGGACGGCACCCGGCTCGATCAACGGCGCCGTCATCGTCGCACCGCCTGACAAGAACGTCGTCCTCCAGGCAGAGTCCGGCGGCGTGACGATCGCCGCCGGCGCGGTCGTCGATCTGTCGGGCGGCGGCGAGCTGGTCGCACGCCAGTTCGTTCCGGGACTCGGCGGCTCGACCGACATCTTCACCGGCGCCGATGGCGCCTTCGCCATCGTTCCCGGACTCTCGGGGGCGGCCCCCTTCGACCCGTCGTACGCGGCGACCGCACCGCGCATCGGCCGCACCTTCACCGTAGGCCAGGGGGCACCCCTGCCGGCTGGCACCTACACCTTGCTGCCGGCGCGCTATGCCCTCCTGCCCGGGGCGTTTCTCGTCAAGGCGCAAAGCGGGACGCCGTTCGCGCTCGGCTCCGGCATGGCCAACGCCGACGGCTCGGCCGTCGTCGGGGCCATGCTCGGCGACGCCGGCACGGCCTTCCACGACGCCTTGCCGGGCAACTGGCTGGTGACGCCGAGCGTGGTCGCCCGGCGCTCTTCGGAAATCCGCGACATCGACGCCGCGAACTTCTTCAGCACCGCGGCTCGGGCCCAGGACGCGCCCGTGCCGCGACTGCCGGGCGATGCCGGATCGCTGACCGTCGCCGCCGACCGGGCCCGCCTCGACGGGACGTTCCGCTTTGCCGTGCCGACGACGGCCGACGGCGAACCGACGGGGCGCGGCGGCGCGGCCTTCTTCGCCGCCGACCGGATCATCGTCGTCGATGCAACTCCGACGGGCGCCGGCGCGGCGGGAACGCTGACGCTCGGCGCCGACCAGCTCGACCGCCTCGGCGCGCAGAGCATCGTTCTCGGCGCGACCCGAAGCACCGGCGGCGACCCGAGCCTGCTCGACGTGCGTGCCGGCGCGGTGTCGTTCGAGAACAGCAGCGTCGCCCTGACCGTGCCCGACCTGATCGCCACCGCGACCGGGCAGGTCGCGGTCGGCTCGGGCAGCACCTTGCGCGCCGGCGTTACGGCCGAGAGCGAAGCCTTCCGTGTCGAAGGCGCCGGCGCGGCGCTGCGCGTCAGCGGCGACCGCGACGCCTCGCTGGTCCGCACGGGCGCCTCCCGCGCTGCCGGCGACCTGCGCATCGACGCGGGCGCCGGCCTGATCGCCACCGGCGGCTCGCTGCTGCTCGACGCCAGCCGCAGCACCACCGTCGGTGCCGGCGGTACGCTCCAGGCGGACCACGTCACCATCGGCGCCGGACAGATCGAGGTGACCGGCGCGTCGGGAACGCCAGTCGCGGCCGCCGGCGACCCGCCCGTGCTCATCGTGACACCGGCGCTCGCCGCGCAGCTCGGCGCGGCACGCGACCTGACCTTGCGCAGCTACTCGAGCATCGACCTCGGCGCCGGCAGCACCCTGGGCTCGACGAGCCTGCACAGCCTCTCGCTCGACACGCCCGAGCTTCGCGCCCTCGCCGGCAGCGCGCAAGTCATCGCCGGCGACCTCGTGCTCGGCAACAGCACCGGCCAGACGCCGCTGCCGACCGCGCTCGGCAGCGGCGCGCTGCTGCTGCAGGCGCGAGAGGGCAACGGCGGCGGCGGCACGATCACCCTGGACGCAGGCGCGCAGCGGATCGAGGCGAGCGCC
This sequence comes from Burkholderiales bacterium, assembly GCA_031360885.1. GTDB lineage: Bacteria > Pseudomonadota > Gammaproteobacteria > Burkholderiales > Burkholderiaceae_C > Schlegelella_A. Next base: position 10,810 of record JANMCC010000147.1, read on the forward strand.
GGCGTGCGTCTCGAGGCCGCGGGCGAAGTCCGCCTCGCCGGCACCGGCAGGCTCGAAACCAGCGGCGATCTCGACATCACCGGCCGGCGCATCGTCGCGATCGCGCCCGCCGACATCGCCATCGCCGCAGGCGGTGATCTGCGCCTGGCGCGCGCTGCCGGCACGCCGGCTGTGGAGGCGACGCAGGCGCTCGCCGGCGCGCAGCTTACGCTGTCGGGCGCGACGATCGAACAGGGCGGCGCGATCGTCCTGCCCGGCGGGCGGCTGACCCTGGCCGCGCCGGGGCCGATCACCTTCGCGCCGGGATCCTCGACCAGCGTCGCCGGACAGACGCGAAGCATCGACGGCATGGCGATCGACCTCGCCGCGGGGTCCATCGCCGCGACCAGCGCAGCGGGCGACGTGACGGTTGCGCCCGGCGCGCGGATCGATGTCTCGGCGGCCGGGGCGGGCGACGCCGGATCGCTGACGCTCGGCGCCGCGCTGGGCCGTGTCGACCTGCGCGGCGACCTGCTCGCGACCTCCGCCGACGCGCAACGTGGAGCGCAGCTGAAGGTCGACAGCGGCAGCCGCGTCGACCTCGCCGCGCTGGCACTGGCATTGGCGCCCGACGCCGGAGCGACCGCCGGCCACTTCACCGGCGGCATCGCCGTGCGAACGCGGCTGGGAGACCAGTCGCTCGATGCCGGCAGCACGCTCACCGCCCAGGAGCTGTCGCTCACCGCCGACGGCGGCTCGCTGACCATCGCCGGCACGCTGGACGCCGGCGCCACAGGCGGCAAGATCAGCCTCAACGCCGGCGGCGACCTGGCGGTCGTGAGCGGCGCTTCGATCCGCGTCGGCGCGAGCGACAACGCGAGCGCGAGCGACGATCGCATCGCCCTCAACACGCGCGCCGGCGAGATCCGCCTCAATGCCGGTGCGACGATCGAGGCCTCGGGCAGCGGCGTGCTGTTGCGCGCCCCGCGCACCGGCATCAGCGTCGACCAGATCGGCGGCTCGGATGTCGCCATCGCACCGATCGCCGCACGCATCATCGGCGCCAGCCGCATCGATGTGGAAGCGGTCCAGGTCTACGAACAAGTGGTCGAGGTGCGCGCCGGGGAGACTGTCGCTGCTCCTGCTCCTGCTCCTGCTCCTGCTCCTGCTCCTGCTCCTGCTCCTGTTCCTGCTCCTGCGCCTGCGCCTGCGCCCGCACCCGCACCCGCACCCGCACCCGCACCAGACACCCCACCCGCGCCCGCACCCCCACCCGCAACCACACCCGCAACCGCCCCAGCGCCAGCACCAGCGCCGCCCGGTGTCCCTTCCCCACGAAACGGACCTCCGCCCGGCGCCTCGCCGGCGCCGGCCCCGGCTCCAGGTCCTGCTCCCGCGCCCGCGCCCGCGCCTGCCCCTGCCCCTGCC
>JANMCC010000154.1:0-35445 GCA_031360885.1 Burkholderiales bacterium
CGAACAGGAAGACGGCGACGAAGATCGCGAGCACGACGAAGTACATCACCACGTCGTCGGGCAGCGGGATCACGCCGAACAGCTTGCCGTGCGGCTCGCTGGCGAGCGAGACCGTGCCGAGACGCTTGCCGCGCGGCACGCCCTGCAGCCCGTCTTCGCCGCCGGTGAAGGGCGCCTGCAGGAACACGAAGTAGACCATCTGCGCGAGCGCCAGCGTGGTCATCGCGAAGTAGATGCCCTGGCGCCGGATCGCGATCAGGCCGACCACCAGGCCGACGAGCGCGGCGATGCCGACGCCGGCGAGCACGCCGAGCTCGGGCGGCAGGCCCGCCGAGCGCACCAGCCAGCCGGTGGCGTAGGCCGCGGTCGCGAAGTACGCGGCGTGGCCGAACGACAGCAGGCCGGTGTAGCCGAGCAGCAGGTTGAAGGCGCAGGCGAAGATCGCGTAGCAGAGCGCGGTCATCACGAACACCGGATACAGGCCAATGAACGGCGCGGCGACCAGCAGCGCCAGGCCGGCGAACAGGCCCGCCTTGGCGAGCCGGGAAGCATGCGACGTGTCGGCCATCACGCTTCCTTGCCGAACAGGCCTGCCGGCCGGACCATCAGCACGATCGCCATGATCACGAACACGACGATGCTTGAGGCTTCGGGGTAGAAGACCTTGGTCAGGCCCTCGACCAGGCCGAGGCCGACGCCGGTGAGGATCGAGCCGAGGATCGAGCCCATGCCGCCGATCACGACGACGGCGAAGACGACGATGATGAGGTTCGAGCCCATCAGCGGGTTGACCTGGATCACCGGCGCGGCGAGCACGCCGGCGAGCGCGGCGAGGCCGGCGCCGGCGGCGTAGGTGAGCATCACCATCAGCGGCACGTTGATGCCGAAGGCCTGCACCAGCCTCGGGTTCTCGGTCCCGGCGCGCAGCGTCGCGCCGAGGCGGGTGCGCTCGATCGTGAACCAGGTGCCGAGGCAGACGACGAGCGAGGCGAAGACCACCCAGGCGCGGTAGTTGGGGAGGATCATGAAGCCGAGGTCGGTCGCTCCCTGCAGCAGCTCGGGCACCGGGTACGACTGGCCGGAGACGCCGAACTCGCGGCGGAAGAGCCCCTCGGCGATGAGGGCCAGGCCGAAGGTGAGGAGCAGGCCGTAGATCGGATCGATGCGGTAGAGGTGACGCAGCAGCGTGCGCTCGATCACCACCCCGGCCGCGCCGACGATGAGCGGCGCCAGGATCAGCGCGAACCAGTAGTTGATGCCGAACTTCTCGAGGCTGAACCACGCCACGTACGCGCCCACCATGTAGAGCGCGCCGTGGGCGAAGTTGACGATGCCGAGCAGGCCGAAGATGACGGCCAGGCCCAGGCTCAGCATCGCGTAGAACGAGCCGTTCACCAGCCCCAGGAGGAGCTGGCCGAGGAAGGCCTGCAGCGGCAGGCCGAAGATTTCCATCAGCGGGATCCTTCGCTTCGCTCAGGATGACTTGCCGCGGGCGCGAGCCCGCTGCAAGTCACTTCCAGAGGGCGCACTTCGATTCGGCCTTGGTCGTCCACGCCGTCTCGCCCTTGAAGGTCTCGGCGATGTTGTAGTAGTCCCAGGGCTCGGTCGACTTGTCCGGCGACTTGACCTGCATCAGGTACATGTCGTGGATCATGCTGCCGTCGTCGCGGATGTAGCCGCCCTTGGCGTAGACGTCGTTGATCTTGGTCTTCTTCATCTGCGCCAGCACCTTGTCGGCGTCGTCGGTGCCGCTCGCCTTGACCGCGTTCAGGTACTGCAGCGCGGCCGAGTAGTCGGCGGCCTGCAGCGACGAGGGCATGCGCTTGAACTTCTCGAAGAACTTGCGGCTCCAGGCGCGGGTCTCGGCATCGCGGTTCCAGTACCAGCTGTCGGTCAGGTACATGCCCTGCGTCGCCTTCAGGCCCAGCGAGTGCACGTCGTTGATGAACATCAGCAGGCCCGCCAGCTTCATCGTCTTGGTGATGCCGAACTCGTTGGCCGCCTTGATCGAGTTGATCGTGTCGCCGCCGGCGTTGGCCAGGCCGAGGATCTGCGCCTTGCTCGACTGCGCCTGCAGCAGGAACGACGAGAAGTCGCTGGCGGAGAGCGGGTGCCGGACCGAGCCGACGACGGTGCCGCCTGCGGCCTTGACCACGGCGGTGGAATCGTTCTGCAACTGCGTGCCGAAGGCGTAGTCGGCGGTCAGGAAGTACCAGCTCTTGCCGCCGGCCTTCACCACCGCGTTGCCGGTGCCCTTGGCGAGCGCCGTCGTGTCGTAGGCGTAGTGCACGGTGTAGGGCGAGCACTGTTCGTTGGTGAGCGCCGAGGTGGCGGCGCCGACCGAGATGTAGGGCTTCTTCTTCTCGGCCGCGACCTTGGCCACGGCGAGCGCGGTACCGGAGTTGGTGCCGCCGATCAGCATGTCGACGCCCTGGGTGTCGAACCACTCGCGCGCCTTGGCGGCGGCGACGTCGGGCTTGTTCTGGTGGTCGGCGACGAGAAGCTCGACCTTCTTGCCGGCAACCGTGCCGCCCATGTCGGCGATCGCCATCCGGATGGCTTCTGCGCCGGCCGGGCCGTCGATGTCGGCGTAGAGGCCGGACAGATCGCTGATGAAGCCGATCTTGATCACGTCGCCGGAGATCTGCGCCTGCGCGGCCGGGACCATGCCGAACACGGCGGCGGCGGCGATCGTCGCCGTGGGAACGAGCTTCTTCAACATCATCGATGTCTCCTGTAGATGCAAAGTTGGAACGAAATCAGACGCCGAGATACTCGTGCAGGCGCTCCATGCGCGCCGGCAACTCGGCCTGGGTGAATTGCTGGATGACCTGGCCATGTTCCATGACCAGGAAGCGGTCGGCGAGCGGCGCCGCGAAGCGGAAATTCTGCTCGACCATGACGATCGTGTAGCCCTGCTCGCGCAGCGACTTGACGACCGCGCCGAGCTTTTGCACGATCACCGGCGCGAGGCCTTCGGAGATCTCGTCGAGCAGCAGCAGCCGGGCGCCGGTGCGCAGGATCCGCGCCACCGCGAGCATCTGCTGCTCGCCGCCGGAAAGCCGCGTGCCCTGGCTCGACGCCCGCTCCTTGAGGTTGGGGAACATCGCGTAGATCTGCTCGACGCTCATGCCGCCCTTGCCGAGGGCCGGCGGCAGCATCAGGTTCTCCTCGGCCGAAAGCGAGGAGAAGATGCCGCGTTCTTCCGGGCAGTAGCCGAGGCCGAGGCGGGCGATGCGGTGCGTCGCCATGCCCACGGTCTCGGTGCCCATGACCTTGATCGAGCCGGTGCGCGAGCCGATCAGTCCCATGATCGCGCGCAGCGTGCTGGTGCGGCCGGCCCCGTTCCTGCCGAGCAGGGTGACGACCTCGCCTTCGTCGACGTGGAAGTCGACGCCGTGCAGCACGTGCGATTCGCCGTACCAGCCCTGCACGCCCTGGACCTCGCGGACGCGCGCCGCCACCCGTGCCACCCGCCGGGCCGTTCCCACGGGAGGCACGCGCCCCCTTGGGGGGCAGCGCAGCGCCGCAGGCGCAAGCGTGGGGGCATCATCAGTGCGCTCCGACGAGCTCGGTGCTCGCGCTGCCCATGTAGGCCTCGATCACCGCCGGGTTCTTCGCCACCTCGGCGTACGGGCCCTCGGCGAGGGTGGCGCCGCGCGCCAGCACGGTGATCGTGTCGGCGATGCTCGCGACCACGCTCATGTTGTGCTCGACCATGAGCACGGTGCGCGTCGCCGCGACCTTCTTGATCAGGGCGCGGATCCGGTCGACGTCCTCCAGGCCCATGCCCTGGGTCGGCTCGTCGAGCAGCATCAGCTTCGGGTCCATCGCCAGCGTGGTCGCGATCTCGAGCGCGCGCTTGCGACCGTAGCTCAGCTCCACCGCCGGCACCGCGGCGTAGGCGGCGAGGTCGACCGCGCGCAGCAACTCGAGCGCCTGGGCGTCGAGCACGTGCAGCGAGCTCTCGGGCTTCCAGAAGTGGAACGAGGTGCCGAGCTTTCGCTGCAGCGCGACGCGCACGTTCTCCAGCACCGAGAGGTGGGCGAACACGGCCGAGATCTGGAACGAGCGGACCACGCCCATGCGCGCGATCGCGGCCGAGGTCTCGCCGGTGATGTCGTGGCCGTCGAAGACGATGGTCCCCGAGGTCGGCCGCAGGAACTTGGTGAGCAGGTTGAAGCAGGTCGTCTTGCCTGCCCCGTTCGGCCCGATCAGGGCGTGGATCGTGCCGCGGCGCACGCGCAGGTCGACGTGGTCCACGGCGACGAAGCCCTTGAACTCCTTGGTCAGGGCGCGGGTCTCGAGGATCAGGTCGCCGCCCGACGTGGCCCCGCTCATGCCACCGCCTCCTCGAGCCGCCGTGCCGGCCTCGCGTCGCCGCCGATCCGCCGCGACAGGTCGGCGGCGACGGCGAGAGCCACGTCGCGATGCCGGCCGCCGCGGTCGCCGCCGAGCTGCGCCTTGTTGATGCAGACCGAGATCGCGGCGACCGCGTCGCCGGAGGCGCCGAACACCGGCACGCCGAACGAATAGACGCCTTCGCGCACGCCCTCGTCGTCGACGCTGTAGCCGCGGCGCCGCGCCAGCGCCAGCTCCTTGAGCAGGGCGTCGAGGTCGCGCGGGCCCTTCTTGGTGAGGCGCGTGCCGAGGCCGCCGGCGAAGCGGCGCCGCACCTCCTCGACCGACAGCCAGGCGAGCATCGCCTTGCCGCTGCCCGAGAGGTAGGCCGGCAGGCGCATGCCGACGTTGAAGGCCAGGCCGAGCGGCCGGGTGCTTTTCTTCACGCCGACGTAGAGCGCATCGGTGCCCGAGAGGACCGAGAGCACGACCGTGTCTTCCAGCGCCATGCCGCCGTCGCTCCAGAGGGCGTTGAACTCCTGGGCGACGTCGGTGCCGGAAACGAAGGCTTCGGCCAGGCCCATGACGCGCGGCCCGATCAGGAACGCACCGTCGGACTGGCGGCGCAGGTAGCCGAACGACACCAGGGTGTTGCACAGGCCGTGGACGCTGCTCTTCGGCAGCGAGAGCTCGCCGGCGAGCCGGGCCAGGGTCATCGGCTCGCGCGCTCCGGCCAGGCGCTCGAGCAGGGCGAGCGCGCGCGACACCGCCGGAACCAGCGGCGTGGACGGGCCCTTGCCGGCGGCGGGATAGGTGCGCAGGGTGTCGAAGGAGTCGGGTCGGGAGTGCATGGGTCGGGCGCCCGTTCAGCTTATTGAACGCTCTTCAGCGAACGGGACGCCGAGTCTAGGCAAGGACGGCGCCGCCAACGTCGGCCTTGTGCGGAATTCCGGGTATCTCCGGAGAGGGATTCCCCTCGGCCGGCCCCGCCTCGGCTCAGCGTGCCGCCGGCAGCTTGCGCTGGATGACGTAGCGGCCGTCGCGCACGCTGACGTAGCCGCCGGCCGTGAGGTCCTTCATCACCCGGTTGACCATCTCGCGCGAGGAGCCGACGCGATCGGCGATGTCCTGCTGGGTCAGCTTCTCGCGGACCAGCCGCTCGCTGCCGACGGCGTCGGAGAGCTCCATCAGGACCCGCACCATCCGCCCGTAGACATCCTGCAGCGCCAGGCTCTTCACCTGCTCGGTGAGGCGGCGGACCATGCGGGTGAGCTTTTGCGAGAGGTGCAGCGCGAAATCGGGATGCTCGGCGAGAAAGCCGCGCAGCTCGCTGCCCGGGACGACGCAGCAGGAGGAGGCCTCGATCGTCTTGACCGAGGCCGATCGCGGCCGCCCGTCGAGGGAGAGCTCGCCGACGTACTCGCCCGGCCCGTGCTCGCCGAGGACGACGTCGCGGCCGTCTTCCGAGCTGGCGTAGGCGCGCAGCCGCCCGGTCAGGACGATGTAGAGCGAATCGCCGGCATCGCCCTCGCTGATGAGGATCGTGTTGGCGCGAAACGGCCGGGTGTTGCCGTGCAGCGCGAGCGCCTCGATCAGGGGTGCCGGCAGTTGATCTTCGGTCAAGCGTCCGTCCTCCGCGTTCCGGGCCGTATTCCCGGAGGCGGAATTATCGGTCGCGAAGCGAACGAGTGACCTAAGTCACTTGCCCCGGGCGCCTTGCTCACTCGTCGCCAACGGCCGTTTTTTCGAGACTGGCGTCCGGCTTCAGGCGAATCGTTCGCCTCCAGCCGAAAGCCCCTGGAGCCTCACATGCACACCCTGTACGACGACATCGCCACCGCCCTGGTCTCCGTCACGTACGCCGTCGCCAGCGTCTCGGCGATCGTGATCACCCTGGCGACCGTGTTCTGACTCCCGACTGCCGCCTGCCCCGCACGCCGGAAACCGCCATGTTCGCGAACCCGCTGTCCGCCCTGCAACCCGCCGCCGCTCGCCGCGCCCTCGCCTGGGCCGCCGTCGTCGTCGGGAGCTCGGCGACGCTGGGCATCGCCTGGCGGGCCGTGCTGCTGACGGTGGCGGTGGCGATGGGCGGCTGCGCCGCCCTGCCGAGCCAGGTCGAGCGCCCGGTGTCTTACGCCCGCACCGACGTCGCCGACACCCGGCTGGCGCAGGTCGCGGCCGCCTCGACGGCCGGCGCCTCGGCGCCGGAGCTGTCGGGCTTTCGCCTGCTGCCCGACGGCGCCGAGGCGTTCGCCGCCCGGATGGCGCTGATCCGCCGCGCCGAGAAGACCCTGGACGTCCAGTACTACGTGATCGCCAGCGATGCGACGGGCCGCGAGTTCCTGCGCGAGCTGCAGGCCGCCGCCGCCCGCGGCGTGCGCGTCCGCGTGCTGGTCGACGACCTGTACGCCACCGGCCAGGACGAGCTGTTCGCCGGCCTGGCGGCCAACGCCAACGTCGAGGTCCGGATGTTCAACCCGCTGCCGGTGCGCAGCGGCGGCTTCGTCCAGCGCATCGTGCTGTCGATGCACCAGTTCTCGCGCATCAACCACCGCATGCACAACAAGCTGTTCATCGCCGACGGCAGCTTCGCCGTGACCGGTGGCCGCAACATCGCCGACGAGTACTTCGACCGCAGCGGCGGCGCCAACTTCATCGACATGGACCTGCTGTCCACCGGCCCGGTGGTCGCCCGGCTGGCCGCCGTGTTCGACCAGTTCTGGAATTCCGAGGTCGCCTATCCGGTCGCCAGCCTGTCGCGCCGCACGCCTTCCCGCGCCGCCTTCGAGCGTCAGGTCGAAGGTGCCTCGACTGTCCCGGCGACCAGCCCCGACTCGATCGAGGCGCAACTGGACGGCGGCCGGATCGAGCTGGAGCCGGCGGCCGCGGACGTGGTCGCCGACGCGCCGCAGAAGGCGACCGGCGACGAGCTGTCGCCCACCGTCGCCGAGGCGCACGTCGCCCTGATCGACTCGGCGCGCTCGAGCGTGATGATCGCCTCGCCCTACTTCGTTCCCGGCGCGGCGACGCGCGACGCCCTGGCCGCCCTGCGCTCGCGCGACGTCGAGGTCTCGGTGCTGACCAACTCGCTGGCCACGACCGACGAGCCGCTGGTGCATTACGGCTACGCCAACCATCGCAACGCGCTGCTGACCGCCGGCGTCGAGCTGCACGAGCTGATGCCTTCGGGCGAGGTGGTGGGCGACGGGCACGCCGCGATCCTGGGCAGCTCCGGCGGCGGCAGCTCGGGCGGAAGCAGCTCGCTGGGCCGCCTGCACACCAAGCTGACCGTGGTCGACGACGAGCGCACCTTCGTCGGCTCGATGAACATGGACGCGCGTTCGGCCCGCCTGAACACCGAAGCCGGCATCGTCATCCACAGCGCCCACCTGGCCCGGCTGGTCGGCAAGTTCCTGCGCGTGCGCCAGGAGCTGGCCAGCTACAAGGTGCAGCGGCAAGGCGATCGCCTGAGCTGGCAGTCGGGCCAGGGCGAAGCGCAGCGCACGCGCTCGGCGGAGCCGAAGGCCCCGGTCGCGCCGGCCCTGCCGATCCGCCTGCTGGCGCAACTGATGGGCGAAGGGATCCTGTGACTCCCGCCCGCCGACGAGGCGGGCCGGGGTAGATTCGCGCACCCGCGCATTTGCGCGCTGCGCGATGAGTCGTTTTCACCCGTACGTGCCGTCTTTTACGCGCCGCCGCGCCGCCGGCCGCGCTGCGCTCGTTCCCGACCTGACCCCCGGCCTCCGCGGCGCCTTGTTCGTCGCCGACATCGCCGGCTTCACGGCGCTCACCGAGCGCAAGGCGCGCGAGGGCCAGGCCGGCATCGAGGAGATGCAGGCGATCCTCAATCGCTGCTTCGAGCGCATCGTCGCCGTCATCGAGGAGGGAGGCGGCGAGGTCTACAAGTTCGCCGGCGACGCGACCATCGCCTGCTGGCTGGCGGGCGACGACCCGCGGCCGGCGGTGCTCGCCGCGGCCGCGACGGCGCTGCGCCTGCGCGCCCTCGTGCCCGAGCTCGAGCTGGCGGCGAACGTGCCGCTCAGCTTGCGCATCGGCATCGGCGCCGGCGAGCTGTTCACCGCCGTCCTCGGCGGCGTGGGCGGACGCTGGGAGGCCCTCCTCGGCGGCGACGCCCTGGTCCAGGTGGCGCGTGCCGCCGCCGCGGCGCGCGGGCAGGTCGTGCTCTCGCCCGAGGCCTTCGCCCTGCTCGAGGGCGATTGCAACGGCAGCGCCCAGCCCGGCGGCGGCTTCGCGATCGACGACGTCACCCCGCCGCTGCCGGTCGAGGCCGGCCCGGCCGCGGCCGAGCCCGAGGAGGCGGCGATCCTGCCGTTCGTGCCGCGCCACGTCGTCGAGCGCCTGCGCGCCAGCCCGCGCGGCTGGCTCGCCGAGCTGCGCTTCGCGGCGGTGCTGTTCGCCGAGATGCCCGCTCCGGCCGGGCTCGGGGCGCTGCAGGGCGCGGTGGCGCTGATGCAGAACTGCGTCTACGAGTTCGGCGGCAGCGTCATCCAGTGCCTGGTCGACGACAAGGGCAAGCTCGTCCTCGTCGCCGCCTGGGGCATCGCCGGCAGCAGCTACAGCAACGACGCCGAGCGCTCGGTCCGCGCCGCCCACGCCTTGCACGCCGCGCTGGTGCAGGCGGCCGCGGCGCCCTCGATCGGCGTGGCCAGCGGCCGCCTCTTCGCCGGCCTGCGCGGCGCGCCCTCGCGCTTCGAGTTCGCGCTGATCGGCGCCGCGGTCAACCTCGCGGCACGTCTCGCCGAAGCCGCCGCCGGCAAGGTCTGGTGCGACGAGGCGACGGCACGCGCGGTCGCGGCGATCCGCTTCGTCGCGCGCGCGCCGGTCGAGCTCAAGGGCATCGGCCGCGTGCCGGTGTTCGAGCCGGCCGGGCGGCGCGCGCACAGCGTCGCCGAGGCGGGTGCGCTGGTCGGTCGCGACGCCGAGATCGGCGTGCTGGTCGGCGCCCTGGCGCAGGTCAGCGCCGCCGGCAGCAGCCGGGTCGTCGTCATCGAAGGCGAGCCCGGCATCGGCAAGTCGCACCTGTGCGAAGCGTTCGCCGAGAAGGTGCGCGAGGCCGGCCTGGTGCTCGCCCGCGGCGCCTGCGAGCCACTGCACGGCGACAGCGCCTGGCGGCCGATCCGAACCGCGTTGTCCAGCCTGCTCGGCCTCGACGGGGCCGGCTCGGAGCCGGAGCGGCGCGAGCGCCTGCAGGCGCTGATCGGCAACGACCCGGCGCAGCGCGATCGCGCCGCGCTGCTCGTGCCGGTGTTCGAGCTCGCGCTCGACGAGTCGGCGACCACCCGGGCGATGAGCGGCCGCGGCCGGCTCGACGCGACCGCCGAGCTGCTCGTTCACCTGCTGGCCGCGAGCGCCGCCGACACGCCGCGGGTCGTGCTGCTCGAGGACGTGCACTGGCTCGACTCGCCCTCGTGGGCGGTGATCGAGCAGGTGGCGCAGCAGAGCCCCGGCCTGCTGCTGGTGCTCGCCGCCCGGCCGCTGGCCGAGGCGGCGCTTCCGGCGCGCGCCGCGGCGCTGGTGGGCGCGGAGACCACCCGGCGCCTGCAGCTCGGCCCGCTCGCCGAGACCGCCCTGCGCCGGGTGATCGAAGCACAGCTCGGCGGCGCCGCGGTGCCCGAGGCGCTGCTCGGCGTCGTCAGCGACCGAACCCAGGGCATCCCCCTCTTCGTTCGCCAGGTGCTGGGCGCGCTGGTCGACCGCGGCATCGTTCGCGTCGAGGACGGCGTGGCCCGCTGCGACGAGCAGGCGCTCGGCGCCTTCGCCGTGCCCGACACGATCCAGGGCGCGGTGATCTCGCGCATCGACCGGCTCACGCCGCGCCAGCAGATGACGCTGAAGAAGGCGAGCGTGGTCGGCCTGCGCTTCAGCCTCGAGTCGCTGGCGAGCGCCGACGCCGGCGACGTCTCGGCCGAGGACCTCCGCGCCGACATCGAGGCCACGGTGCAGCGCGGCCTGGTCGACCGCAACGACGGCGGCTTCTCCTTCAGCCACGCGCTGGTGCGCGATGCGGTCTACGGCCTGCTGCCGTTCGAGCGCCGGCGCGAGCTCCATGCCGCGCTCGGCGCCTGGTACGAGCGGCGCGCCGCCGACGACCCGGCGCAGCTCGGCCGCATCGCCCTGCACTACGCCGAGGCGCACGATCCGGTGCGCGCGCCGCGCCTGCTCGACACCGCCGGCCAGCGCGCCTTGCGCAGCGGCGCCTACCGCGAAGCGCGCACCCTCTTTCGCCGCCTGCTCGAGATCGCCGAAACCGGCTTCGGCGAAGGCGACCCGACCCGCGTCGCCGCCAGCCGCGAAGACCTCGCCCGCTGGCAGCAGGGCCTGGGCTTCGCCAGCTACGACCTCGGCGACCTCGCCGGCGCCTGCCGCGCCCTCGAAGCCGCGACCGCGCTGCTCGGCGCCGCCATGCCCTCGAAGCGGACCGTGGCCCTGCGCCTCGGCGGCGAAGCGCTGCAGGCGCTCTGGCACGGCCTCCTGCCGCGGCCCAAGGTGCTGCCGACGGCCTCGCCGCGCGACCGCCAGCTCGCCCGCATCCTGCTGATGCTCTCGCGCATCTACCACCTCTCGCAGCGTCCCTCGCACACGCTGTACGCGATCCTCAGCCGCTACAACCGGGTCGATCGCCGCGAGCCGGTGGTCGAGCAGATGGCGGCGCTGGCCGGCGTGATGTACCTGGTGATGATGTACGGCCGTCAGGCGCTCGCCGACCGCCTGGCGGCGCGGATCCAGCTCATTCACCGACGCCTGCAGGAGCCGCTCGACTACGCCGAGGCGAGCTACGTCGTCGCCCTCGCCTACCTGATCCAGGGCCGCTGGGAAGACTGCGAGCGCGCCGCCGGCGAAGCCGAGCGCATCTTCGACCGCCTCGGCGAGCGGCAGCTCCGCCGGGCGATGGTCGCCGTGCTCGCCAACGCCGCCGAGCTGCGCGGCGACCTGGCGCGCTCCTGGGAGCTCTCGAGCTCCCTGCTCGCCATGGCCGAGGACAGCGGCGACCAGCTCAACGCCTGCTGGGGCGCCGGCGGCCTGGCCACGGTGGCGATCCGCCAGGGCCGGGTCGAGGTCGCGCGCGAGTGGGCGGGCACGGCGCTCGGCCTGGCGCGCGCCGTCGGCGAATCGGTCTCGCGGCTCTCGCACAGCGGCCTGCTCGCGCTGATCGCGGTCGAGACCGGCGAGCTCGAGCAGGCGCGCACGCTCGTCGACGAAGGCGCGGCGATGCTCGAGGAGCTGCCGCGTTTCGCCACCGCGCATCACCTGCTGTACGGCCTGGACACCTTCTCGGAAGCGATCCTCCTGCTCTGGGAGCGCGAGGCGCCGGCGCCCGACTCCGAGGCCTGGCAAGCGCACGCCGACCGCGCCGCGCTCGCGCTCTCACGGATGAAAGGCTATGCGCAGAGCTTTTCGATCGGCCGTCCGGCGGCGGCCAACCGGCGGGCGCTCTGGCACTGGCTGCACGGCCGGCGCGCCAGGGCGATCGGCGGCTGGCAACGGGCGATCGCGCTGGCCTAGCGGCTGCGCATTCCCTACGAAGCGGCGAAGGCGCACCTCGAGCTGGCGCGCCACCTGCCGCTCGGCACGGCCGCGCGGCGCAAGCACGCCGAGGCCGGGGCGGCGATCTTCGCGAAACTCGGCGCGGCGCGCGGCCTCAGCCGTTGCCAGGCCGAGGGCGCGTTGCCGTCCGCCACGAGCCCTCCGTCGTGAGCCGGTCCTCGATCCGGTTGATCCAGCCCGGCGCCTTCGGGTCCTCGCCCCAGGCGTCCATCATCGTGTCGACCCGGCGCAGCAAGTGGTCGGGCAGGGCGAGCGGACGGGTCTGGTCCATCAGCAGTCGGGTCACGAAGCGGTAGCCGGCGATCCGGGTGATGAAGCGAGAGAGCGAGAAGTCGGCGGCGAAGAGGCGGCCGATCGCGTCGATCACCCGCGTCGCCCCCATCACGAAGCCGAACAGCAGGCCGGCGACGGTGCTCACCGGCCCGCCGACGCCGAGGTCGCGCGCCGTGTCGCCGCCGCACAGGTGGCGCACCATCAGGCCGGGGAAAGGCTTGAGCAGGCCGATCGGGATCGCCTGCGCCATGGTGTCGACCAGGGCGCGGCCGAGCAGCGGCCGCGGGTCGGGCGCGATCGGGTCGGCGCGTCCGCGCGCCTGCATGCGCGCGAACAGCGCCTCGCACTCGTCCATGGTTCTCGGCATCAGCTCGGTGACGATGCCGAGCACGTGGCCGGCGACGTTCCAGCAGTGCAGGAAGTCCTCTTCGTCGTCCTTCGCCAGGCCGATGCCGAGCCGCCGCAGGCTGCGCAGGAAGACGTAGCCGAAGGTCAGCAGCGTGTAGGCGAGCTCCTCCTGATTGCAGGGCAGCCCGTCGGCGCCGATCTTCCAGCCATGGCCCGACATCGTCTCGAACATCGCCTGCGAGCCTGCCAGGGCGGCATGCGCGGGGACGATGCCGGCACTGGCGTCGCCGCGCCCGGCGTCGCCGAGCCGCTCGACCGCGTGGTGCGGCGACTCGTGCAGGATCAGGTGGCGGATGGTCGCGTGGATCAGGCGCACCTTCAGCACCTGGGCGATGCCGGCGCCGTTGGCCGCCATGCCGCCCTGCATCATCACCGGGAAGATCATCGCCGCCGTCATGCGGATCCGGTAGTCGGTGCGCTTCTCGAGCTGGCCGGAGGCGTTGAGAACCAGCGCCAGGTCCGGGATCACGTAGCACTCGGGCAGGCTGGCGCAGAACAGCAGCACGCACGAGAGCGGGCCGTACTCGAAGAACAGCTTCTCGGCGCGCTCGATCTTCTTCGGGTCGGCCCAGTCGGGCAGGGTCGAGCCTGCGTCGACGAATTCGCGCAGCACCTGGCCCAGCCCCGGCGCGCTCGGATCGTCGCCGATCAGCGAGGACAGCGGCGGCCGCGGCCCGCCGGGCCCGGCCTCTGCGCTCTGCATCTCCGCGAGCAGGCGGGTCGCGATCGAAAGCCGCCGCCATTGCTCGCCGTGGGCGGCACGCAGCGCCTCGGCACTCGCGTCTTCGGGCAGCGCCGGCCACGGGCCGACGATCCGCGCCACCGCGACGTCGGCCGGCCGGTCGGCGACGTACTGCATGCGGTCGAGCAGGTCGTCGGGCGACGGCGGCCCGACCGGATCGCTCATGCCGCCGCTCCGCCCGCGGGGCTGCTGCCGGCCTGCCACTGGCGCCAGGCGGCGAATGCGGCGAGGACCGGAATGCCCATCGCGAAGACGACGATCGAGCGGGTCTCGATCGGCGAGCCGTTGCAGATGGTGAACGCCATCGAGCCGGCGTAGATGCCGACCGGCAGCAGCGCGTGCCAGCGCTCGACCCGCGCCGCCGGCGCGACGCGGGCGCCGCGCCGGATCGCCCATTGCACGATGAGCAGGATCACGAACGAGGTGCCGGTCCAGCCGAAGAAGCCTTCGAGCGTCTTGCCGAAATACCAGCCGTCGGTCATGCCGACGGTCCAGGCGTGGGCGACGTCGACCATGTAGGTCTTGGCGCCGAGGTCGTAGGCGCAGACGATCATCGCCGCCAGCAGGCAGAGCAGCACGGTGTCGAGCCGGCGCGCGGGCGTGGCCACGGGGGCGCGCCAGACGATCAGGTTGGCGATCACGAAGGCGGCGTAGACGAGCGCGAACCACATCAGCGGAATCACGAGCGGCACGACGCCGAGCTTGGGGCCGAGCACGTCGGTATAGGTGTAGAC
This sequence comes from Burkholderiales bacterium, assembly GCA_031360885.1. Lineage (GTDB taxonomy): Bacteria > Pseudomonadota > Gammaproteobacteria > Burkholderiales > Burkholderiaceae_C > Schlegelella_A. The sequence continues at coordinate 14,065 of JANMCC010000154.1, forward strand.
GCCGAAGAACCAGCCGCGCGAGGCGCCCATCTGCTCCGCGAACCAGCCGATCGCGAGCGAGATGGCGATGAACTTGAGCGCGGCGCGGGCGCCCAGGAGATGGGTGGCGCTGACCCAGCTGAACGCGAACATCGCGATCGAGCTGAGGACCATCTGCGTCGTCGTGTCGTTGCCGACGCGCAGCGCCGTGACGACGAGGTACCCGGCGAGGAGAACGAAGCTCGCCAGCGGAAGCCGCGCAAACAGTGGCTGCATGGGGCTCGTACCGGGTATTGAGGAGGCGCGCACGTTAGCACAGGGTCGGTGCTCGTCCGGCGGCGGCGCGACGCCTCGCGGCGAGTGACCGAAGTCACCGGTCGGCGGTGCCTTCATGCCTCGTCGCATGCCGGCGAACTGCCGACACTGGCGCCAGGCCTGAAGCGAATCGTTCGAGTCAGCCGCAACAGCTCAAAGGGAGATCGCCATGCACACCCTCTTCGACGACATCGCCACCATGATCGTCACTGCCGCGTTCGCCATGGCCTCGGCCTGGGCCCTCGTCGCGGTGGTCGCCAGCGCGGCCTGAGGCGACTTCAGCCGACGCAGCCCCTCGCCTCGATCGCCCACACCGCCTCGACGACGCCGTCCGCCAGCCCGCCGCGCACCGCCACATAGCGCTTGTGCAGGTTGACCGTCGGATCGCAGTGCCCCGGCACCAGCCAGACGGTGTCGCCGAGCTGCGGCAGGTCGGCCGCGGAGCCGCCGGGAAGCGGCCGCAGGATGCCGTGCTCGTCGCCGCCGTTGGCGTACGCCAGCGCGCGCTGCCAGACCGCCGGCAGGCCCGAATCGATCGCATGCGACTTGTGCCCCGCGTCCACCACCGCGTGCGAGGCGCCGCGGCTCATCACCTGGCTCTTGACGAAGAGCGCGTGCTCGAAGCGCGGCGTGTTCGCGCCCGGCGCGTTGTCGGCGTAGTCGCGGTCCATGAAGAGGTAGCTGCCGGCCTGCAGCTCGCCCCAGACGCCGCTCGCCGTGTCGAACGCGAACGTGCCCGTGCCGGCGCCGGTGATCAAGGGACAGGCGATGCCTGCGGCGGTGACGCTGGCCCGCGCCGCGCTCGCCAGCGAGGCTGCGTGCCGCGACGCCGCTGCCCGCTCCTCGGCGCCGCGCAGGTGCTGGGCCGCGCCGTGATACGCCTGCAGGCCGGCGAAGCGCAGGCCGCCTTCGGGCGGAGCGTGGGCGACGACGCGGTGCGCGAGCGAGCCCGCCGTGGTCGCCGGCGCGCCGCAGCGACCGTGGCCGACGTCGATCTCGACGAACACGTCGATGCTCGAGCCGGCCTCGCGCATCGCCCGCGCCAGGCGCTCGATGCCCTCGGCCGAATCGACCGCGATCGCGAGGCGGACGCGCTTGGCCAGGGCCGCGACGCGCGCCAGCTTGGCCGGATCGATCACCTCGTTCGAGATGTAGATGTCGTCGACGCCCGCGGCCGCCAGCGCCTCGGCCTCGCTCGTCTTCTGCACGCACACGCCGACGGCGCCGGCGGCGCGCTGCAGCCGGGCGATCGCGGCGCACTTGTGCATCTTCGCGTGCGGCCGGAGGCGCACGCCGCGCTCGCGCGCGAACACCGCCATCGCGGCCAGGTTGCGCTCCATCGCGTCGAGGTCGATCACGAGGGCCGGCGTGTCGACCCCACCGACCGGGTCGCCGACCTTCGGAACCGGCGAAAGCGCGGCGCTCATCGCCGCCCGACCTTCAAGGCCGGATCGCCCTCGCTGCCGTCGTCGAGCGTCATCTCGCCTTCGAGATGGGCAGTGTCGCTCCAGCCCACCAGGGTGAAGCCGCGCGGCGTGTAGAGGAGGCGGTTGATCGTCGCGTTGCCGAGCTCCCACGAGCGCGGCGCGCCGAGGGCGATGCCGGCGGCGGCGCGGTAGAGGCAGTCGAGCACGCCGCCGTGGGTGACGATGGCGATCGAGCGGCCCGCCTGGCTCGCCGCGATCCGGGTGCAGGTGGCGACGGCTCGGGCGCTGAACTCGCGCAGCGTCTCGCCGCCCTCGGCGCCGAAATCCGGGTCGTGATGGCGCCAGCGCTTCGCCTGCTCCGGCCAGCGCGCGTCGATCTCGGCGTAGGTGGAGCCCTGGAAGATACCGAAGTTGCGCTCGCGCAGGCCGGTGTCGGCAGTGACCGGCAGGCCGAGCCGGCGCGCGAGAGCCTGCGCCGTGTCGAAGGCGCGTTCGAGGTCGCTGGCGAAGATCGCCTCGATGCCCTCGCCCGCGAGCGACTCGGCGGCCCGGGCGGCCTGCCAGCGGCCGCGTTCGCTGAGGGCGGTGTCGAGCTGACCCTGCATCCGCATCTCGGCGTTCCACCCGGTTTCGCCATGCCGGACGGCGACGACGCGGGTCAGGTGCGCCTCGTGCGGATCGGCCGGGCTCGCCGCGGGGTGGCCGGGCGCCGTGCTGCCCTCCGTCATCGGAGCAGGCGGCGGTTCAGGGTATAGGTGCCCGAGTGCGTGGCCGCGCCGAGCACGTACGGGTAGATCGCCTGGCGCAGCTCGGCGCCGGCGAAGCGGCCCTCGATCGGCACGCGGGGCACGGCCAGCGCGTAGAGCGTGAACACGTAGTGGTGCAGCAGCGAGTCGTTCCACGGCGGAAACGGGCCGTCGTAGCCGTAGTAGTCGCCGGCCATCGCCGGATCGCCGGCGAACCAGCCGGTGAAGTCGTTGATGCCGTGGCGCGCTCCCGCGAAGCCGGCCGCCGCGACCTGCGGACCGGGCTTGCCGTGGGCGGTGAAGCCGCGGCTGAAGGCGCCCTCGGGCAGGGAGGTCGCGCTGCCCGGCAGGTCGGCCAGCAGCCAGTGGAAGAAGTCGACCCGCGGCAGGTCGGCGGGCACTTCGCGGCCCGCCTGGTTGACGTCGTCGCCCTTGCTCGGCACGTCGAAGTCGTGGCAGATCAGCGCCAGCGAGCGAGTGCCGGCCGGCAGGTCGCTCCACGCCAGGTGCGGACTCAGGTTGTCGGCGAAGGTCACGCCGTCCGGCGGGGCGAGACGGCCCGCGGCATAGCGATCGGGGATCGGCTCCCCGTTGGCCCAGCTGTCGCTCCAGAGCTTCATCACGCCCCCCACACGATGTCGGCCTTCTCGGCCAGCGCGCGCTTCATCATCTCGAGCATCGGCCAGGCGCGCTGGGCCAGGCCGACGCGCTTTTCCTTCAGGTCTTCCTCGGCCCCGTTGTCCTGGCCGCCCTGTCCGCGCTCGGCGGCCACCGCCGCCTCGATCGCCTGGATCGCGGCGGGCAACGCCGCCGCCTCGATGATCCCCCGCGGCGCGGGCTCGCGGCCGAGGATGCGCAGGAGCTGGTTGCCGACCGGCTCGAGCATGATGAGGTCGGCGTCGGCCTGGGACCGGAAGACGTAGAGCATCGCTGGGGGGCCCGTACCGCCCGGATTCGGGCCTAGGGGTACATGTAGCCGCGGTTGAAGGGGAACGCGGATTGTGCGCCGCGCATCGGCCCCGAGGCCGGATCGCCGGTGCGCCGCGCGCACAGCATCTGGTGCAGCGAGATCCAGGCGCGCTCGAACGCCGAAGCGCTGCCGGCCAGGTAGAGGCGATAGGCGCGCACCACCGACTCCGAGGTGACGTTGCGCGCCGCGCCGATGTTCGCCTCGAGACCGTCGCTCCAGGCCCAGAGCGTCTTCGCGTAGTGCGGCCTGAGGCTCTCGACGTCGACCGCCTCCAGCCCCGACTCGCTCGTCGCCTCCAGCACCTTGGAGACGTGCAGCAGCTCGCCGCCCGGGAAGATGTAGCGCTCCATGAAGTCGCCGAGGCCCGATCCGAGCTGGTGGTTGCGCGTGCCGCCGGCGGTGATGCCGTGGTTGAGCAGCAGTCCGCCGGGCTTGAGCAGGCCGTGGACCTTGGCGAAGTAGGCCGGTAGCTGGGCCCGGCCGACGTGCTCGAACATGCCCACCGAGGCGATCTTGTCGAACGGCTCGCTGTCCGGCAGGCTCCGGTAGTCGAGCAGGTCCATGCGCACCCGGCCGGCCAGGCCGCGCTCCTGGATCACCTTGTTGACGTAGGCGTGCTGGTTGCGGCTGAGGGTGATGCCGCGCGCCTGCACGCCGTAGTTCTCGGCCGCGTGCAGCAGGAGGCCGCCCCAGCCGGCGCCGATGTCGAGGAAGCGCTCGCCCTCCTTCAGCATCAGCTTCCTGCAGATGTGCTCGAGCTTGGCCTGCTGCGCCGCCGCCAGGTCCATGCCCCCGTCGCGGTAGTAGGCGCACGAATAGACCCGCTTCGGGTCGAGCCAGAGCGCGTAGAAGTCGTCGGAGACGTCGTAGTGGAACTGGATCTGCTCGGCGTCGACCTCGGGCCGGTGGCGGGCGCGCGAGCGCGCCAGGCGCACCAGCTGCTGCAGCCAGCTCACGGGCTGCGCCACGGCCACCACGTCGACCTCGGTCGGGTCGCCGGCCATCAGCTCGCCGGCGAGCGCCATCACGTCGCGCATGCTGCCATCGATGTCGAGCCGGCCCTCGACGTAGTCCTCGCCGACCTTGCCGATCTGCCCGGTCAACAGGTGGGTGAGCGGCGAGAGGTCGTTCAGGCGCAGGGTGACGACGGCCTGGCTCGAGCCGATCCGCCGCCCGCCCGGCAGCACGACGGCCAATGGCGGGGTCAGTTTTTCAAGGCGTTGCTCGAGGGCGGCGGTTCCGACGATCGCAGACATGGGTCCTTCCTTCGTAGACCCGAGTTTACGAAGCCGGAACGTCCGGTGCCGGGCCTGAACCCTAGGGTTTGTCAGCCTGCCGGAGGCGCTTCCCGGTAGCTGAAGACGCGGCCGATCGGCCGGCCACGGCTCGATTGCGGCGCGGTGGTGCGCTCGATCCGCTTGCCCGAGCGCAGGGCAAACCGGTCGGTCGCCTCGAGCATGACCTCGGCATCGATCTCGGCCAGCCGGACCATGTAGTCGCGCGGCTCGGCGACCTGCAGGCGCATCCAGTCGAACACCTCGTCGTCGGCGCGCAGCAGCATCATCTCGTCGGGCAGGTCCCAGAGAGTGGCGAAACGCCGGTTGAAATTGCTGATGTGGCCGGCGAGGTCGGTCACGAGCACGCCGTCGCTGACCGACTCGAGCGTCGCCTGCAGCTCCGCCCTGGTGACGTCGGCGCTGCGTCCGGCCTCGACCTCGGCGCTGCGGTCGAGCAGGGCGAGGACGTAGAGCGCCGCGCCGGGCGCGGGCTCGATCCGGCTGACCCGCCGCGTCACCGGCACCGCCACGCCGCCGGGGCGGGCGACGAACGACTCGGAGACGATGCTCGCGCCGGCGCCGCCGGCGACCTCGCGCCAGAAGCACTCGTCCTCGGGCGTCGCCGAGAGCTCGTGCATGTCGCGGCCCACCAGGTCGGCCGGCGCCACGCCGAGCAGCCGGCCGGCGGGAGCGTTGGCGGCAACGATGCGCAGCCCCTCGGGCTCGATCAGGCAGATCGCCTCGAGCATCGATTCGATCAGGTGCGGCCAGGTCCGCCGCGCCGCGTCGGCGACGCTGAAGCGATCGACCGGAAGCGGGTTGTTCATGGCGCCCGGGTCACGCCGCTTCCAGCGCCACGGCGGGCTCGAAGAAGTAGGCGACGCGCGGGCTCGGCGCCAGGTAGTCGAGCGCCGTCGGCGGCAGCTGCTGCGCCTTGATGCTGCGCCGGATGCCCAGTCCGACCGCGCTCTCCAGGTCGAGCACCAGCGCCTCCTCGCGCGGCACCGCGGGGTCGTGGACGAGAACGCTCGGCTTGAGAGGACGCGACGAATTGACCGCCACCACGGTGGCGTAGCGGTCGTCGGTGAGCTGCACCGTCGAGCCCGGCGGATAGACGCCCATCATCTTGATGAAGCCGCTGAGCACCGAGGTGTCGAACTTGCTGCGCCCCTGGGCGAACAGCAGCGACACCGATTCGTGCGGCGTCAGCGCCCGCGCCGGCAGGCGCGGATTGCAGAGGTTGTCGTAGCGGTTGACGAGCGACACGATGCGCGCCGCCATCGTCATCCGGTCGCTGTTGAGCCGGGCCGGAAAGCCGCTGCCGTCGGCGTGCTCGTGGTGCTGCGCGATCACCGCGGTGGCCCCGGCCGTGAGGCCCATCCGCTTGGCCTGCACCAGGCCCATCTCGACGTGCTCCTGGTAGACGCGCAGCTCGCTCGGCGAGAAGTTGTCCTCGCGGTGGCGCAGGCGCTGCGGCAACTCGAGCTTGCCGATGTCGTGCAGCATCGCGCCGACGCCCAGGTCCTGGATCTCCTCGGTGGAAAAGCCGAAGCAGCGGCCCATCAGGAGCGAGATCACGGCGACGTTCATCGCGTGCATCGACGCCTTGTCGGCGGCGCCCTCGGTGAGGACGCGGATGCAGATCTCGCGCGCGTCGATCATCTTGTCGACCAGCGCCCGGGTCAGCCCTTCGGCCTGGGCGCGCGCCTCGGCCGGCCTGGCCACGACCAGGTCGAGCGTCTGCCGGCAGGCGCGCGAGGCCTCGCCGTACTGGCGCTCGCAGATCTTCAGGGCCTCGCGCTGCGCCTCGAGGCGAAGCTGCCGGGCGATCCGCGAGCCCTCCTCGGGCGACACGGCGGGGGCGTCGAGCCGGCCGGGCTCGCTGATCGGGAACTCCGCGGCCGGCACGGCTGGCGCCGCGGCGGCGGCCGCGGCGCCGTGCGGGCCGTCGACGTCGTCGTTCGCGGCCGCCTGGGTCGGGCTCGCCGCCCCGCGCAGATGGCCGCCGTCGAGCAGGGAGAGATCGCTGTCCTGCGGGCTCCAGCGCACCCGGCCGAGGCCGAGCGAGCGGATCGTCGCCACCTGGGCCGCGGTCGTGATCCGGAAGCTGCTCAGGGGGAAGGGATGCGACATCCAGCCGACGTCGAGATGAACGAACATCCCGACGCGCAGCGCCTCGACGTCGATCTCGGGAGTGATGGTGCTGGCGGCTGCCTTCATGTTTTGGGGCCCTGCGAGCGACGGCAGACGGGGCTAGCGGTGTTATCGGCGGGCCCGGGGCAGGCTTGAGCCGCTCCCCGGCGGGCGCCGGCCCAGCGCCTAAACTGGCCGGCTTCCCGCCCCCCGGAGACCCCCGCATGACCTACGAGTACGGCTCCGAATCGAAGCGGCTCGAGCTGCCCAATCCGTACCGGCTGCAGAACCGGCTGCTCTGGCTCTGCGCCGTGCTGCTGGTCGTCGCCGGCGTGGTCAGCCTGCTCTGGGCGAAGAGCGCGATGCAGGAAAGCGCCCTGCGCCTCGCGGCCGCGCCGATCCTGGCCGGGCTGCTGCTGGTCGCTGCCGGCCTGGCCGCCGCCGCCACCGCGGCGACCCGGCGGCGCTTCGTCTTCGGCCGCGGCCGGCCGGCGTCGCTGGCGCCCGAAATCCCGGGCGGGGCGACCGGCGGCTCGCCCGCCGCCGACCACATCAAGGAATTCCTGCGCCAGGGTGGCCTTACCTACCCCGAGCCGGTGGGCGCGGTCGAGGGCCTGCTCTACCACTGGGCGCCGACCCTGATCACCGCGCCGCGCGAGGTCCAGGCGCTGGCCCGCCGCTATGCCTTCAACCTGGCGGCGATCGCCGCGACGCTGGTCAGCTTCCTGTTCTCCTGGTTCGTGTTCGGCAGCCCGGTGACGCGACCGTGGATCGCAATCCTGTACTTCGCCTTCGGCCTGGTGTTCCTGCTCAAGCCGGTGCTGACGCAGCACAAGGCGCGGATCAGCTCGCTGTCGCTGGTCGGCCTGATCGCCGCGGCGATCCTCGCGCCGGTGGCGATCGGCCTCGTCGCCGCGAAGCTTCCGTCGCTCGGCGCCTTCTCGCTCGACACCCAGACCTTCGTGATGCTGTGCACGGCGCTGGTCGCCTGCGGGCTGGCGATGGCCGCGGTGCTCGCCCAGGTGGACGACGCGCCGCAGACCCGGGCCAGCGTCGAGCAGCTGCGCCTGTCGATGAACGCGCCGCCGGCGACGCTGATGGACGAGCTCGACCGGCTGATGCAGGCGAGCTGGACCGAGCGGATCCCGAACCGCCGCTATGCCCGGATCGACCCGGTGACGACCGCGGCCACCCCTTCCGGCAGCTTCGCCGGCGAGCTGTTCGAGGAGAGCCAGCCGATGCCGACCTCCGGCACGCAGGCGCCGACGCTGGCCTCGGCGCTGGCCGGCAGCAGGCACCGTGCCCTGCTCCTGCTCGACCTCTACGCCACCGCGCTGGTGATCGCCGCGATGCTGATGTCGCTCGCCTTCGTGCGCAACTTCGACGCCGGCGCACCCTGGCAGGAAAACCGCTTCTCGCTCGCCGGCACGTCGGCGATCCTGGCGTTCGTCGCCGCGTTCTGCTTCCACGCCTCGGCCCGCCTCTGGGGCCGGTTCAACTTCGAGTCGGTGCTGGTCTGGGTCGAGATGATGGGCAACTGGCAGACCTCGCGCATCGGCACCGGCAACAACTTCACGAGCCGCGTCAACACCGAGAACAGCGTCGTCCGCACCGAGGCGATGACGCTGCGCGTCTGGCGGGCGCGGATCGAATCGGTGGTGTTCGGCAAGGACGACGCGCGCCAGGTCACGGCGATGTTCTCGACCGAGCAGGAGACCAGGGCGCTGGCCGCCGAGCTCGCCGCGTTCGCGCGCAGCCAGAGCATCCTGGTGGCGCCGTTCAGCGGCGAGGACGAGCGGCGGATGACGGCGCTCGGCGCCGGCGAGCGGGCGATGCAGGCGGCGAGCGGCGCGCCGCCGGCAGCGGCGGCGCAGATCCAGCAGCAGCTCTACACCGCCGCGGCGCTCGGCTCGACGACGCCACCGATGCCGCCGGCGGCAAAGCGCTTCTGCCGCATGTGCGGGACCGAGGCGCCGGCCGGCGCCCGCTTCTGCTCGGCCTGCGCGGCCCCGCTCGACGCCTAGAGGGCCTGTTCACACTCACAGGCCCTAGCATCGAACGACCCCTGATCGGACGACCATGAACATCCTCATCCTCGGCGGCGGCGTCTTCCTCGGTTCCGCGATCCTGCGCGCCGCGCTCGAACGCGGCCACGAGCTCACGGTCTTCAACCGCGGCCGCGCCTGCAGCGCCTGGCCCGAGGGCGTGAAAGCGATCGTCGGCGACCGCGCGGTCGACCTCGGCGCCCTCGCCGGCCAGCGCTTCGACGCGGTCGTCGATTGCTGCGGCTATGCGCCGGCCGACGTCAAGCGCAGCGCCGAGGCGCTGCGCGATTGCAAGACCTACTGCTTCGTCTCGAGCATCTCGGCGTACAAGTCCTTCGTTCATCCGCCGGTCCGCGAGATCGACCCGCTCGCCGACTTCTCCAAGGTCGACCCGGCCGATCGGGATCTGGCCCACTACGGCCCGCAGAAGGCGGGCTGCGAGGCCGAGGTCGTGAAGGTGTTCGGCGAGCACGCCCTGATCGTGCGGCCCGGCCTGATCGTCGGCCCGGGCGACCGCAGCGGCCGCTTCAGCCACTGGCCGTGGCGGGCGCTCGAGGGCGGCGAGATGCTGGTGCCCGACCTCGGCGACGACGAGCCGCTGCAGTTCATCGACGTGCGCGATCTCGCCGCCTGGATCGTCCGCCTGGTCGAGCGCGGCGAGCGTGGCGCGTTCAACGGCACCGGCCCCGCCAACGGCCCGGCCTGCTGCTGGAGCGAGCTGATCGCCGCCTGCCAGGACGAAGCCGAGAAGCGCGGCGCGCCCGCGGCCGAGCCCGTGCCCGTGGACGAGGGCTTTCTCCTCGAGCACAAGGTCGAGCCCTGGAGCGAGCTGCCGCTCTGGCTGCCTTCGCAGGATCCCGAGAACCGCGGCCACTCGCGGGTCGAGATCCAGCGCGCCGAACGCACGCGCCTCACGACGCGGCCGCTCGAGCAGACGATCGCCGCGGTGATGGACGAAGGCGTGCCCACCGAAGGCGACGCCCGCCGCCGCGGCAAGCTGACGCGCGGCCGCGAGGCCGAGCTGCTCGCCCTCTGGCACGCGCGCGCGCCGCAGGCATGACGAGCGAGCGGACCCAGGTCGCGATCGTCGGCGCCGGGCCGGCCGGCCTGCTGCTCGGCGCGCTGCTGGCGAAGGCCGGCGTGGCCAGCGTGATCGTCGAGCAGCGCGACCCCGACTACGTGCTCGGGCGGATCCGTGCCGGCGTGCTCGAGCAGGTGACGGTCGACCTGCTCGACGCCGCCGGCGCCGGCGCGCGCATGCGCGCCGAAGGCCTGCCGCACCAGGGCGTCGAGCTCTGCTTCGGCGGCGCCCGCCATCGCATCGACCTGCACGGCCTGACCGGCGGCAAGCAGGTCATGGTCTACGGCCAGACCGAGGTGACGCGCGACCTGATGCAGCTGCGCGCCGCCGCCGGCCTGCCGACGGTCTACGGGGCCGAGCAGGTCGGCGTGCACGGCTTCGACGGCGAGCGGCCGAAGGTCAGCTACCGCAAGGGCGGGCAGGCGCACGAGCTGCACTGCGACTTCATCGCCGGCTGCGACGGCTACCACGGCGTCAGCCGGCAAAGCGTTCCCGCAGGGGCGCTCAAAACCTTCGAGCGCGTCTATCCGTTCGGCTGGCTCGGCGTGCTTTCGGAAACGCCGCCGGTCTCGCACGAGCTGATCTATTCGAACCACGAGCGCGGCTTCGCCCTGTGCAGCATGCGCTCGGCGACACGCAGCCGCTACTACGTGCAGTGCTCGGCCGACGACCGCGCCGAGCGCTGGAGCGACGCCGCGTTCTGGGACGAGCTGCGCCAGCGCCTCGATCGCGAGGCCGCCGAGGCGCTGGTCACCGGCCCTTCGATCGAGAAGAGCATCGCGCCGCTGCGCAGCTTCGTCGCCGAGCCGATGCGCTTCGGCCGCCTGTTCCTCGCCGGCGACGCCGCGCACATCGTGCCGCCGACCGGCGCCAAGGGGCTCAACCTCGCGGCCGGCGACGTGGGCCTCCTGTCGCGTGCGTTCGCCGAGCACTACGTCGAGCACAGCGACTCGGGGCTGGACGGCTACTCCGAGCGGTGCCTGCGCCGGGTCTGGCGCGCCGAGCGCTTCTCCTGGTGGTTCACCTCGCTGATGCACAAGTTTCCCGAGACGGGCGACTTCGGCCAAAAGATGCAGACCGCAGAGCTCGACTACCTCGTCCACTCGCCAGCGGCGTCGACCGCGCTGGCCGAGAATTACGTCGGCCTGCCGCTCTAGCCTCAGAAATCGCGGTAGCCCGTCAGGCCGATCGTCCGCGGCCGCTGGTAGTAGGCCTCGTTCACCCCCTGGATCGAGGGCCGCTGCAGGATCTTTCCGCTGTTGGTGAGGTTCTTCGCGAACAGCGAGAACTCCCAGCGGTCGAGGTTCAGGCCGACGCTGGCATCGGCGCTGAAATAGCCGGGCCGCTTGTAGTCGCTCGACGAGCGCACGAAAGTGCCGTGGCTCGGTCCGGTCCACTGGCCGCTCGCCCGCAGCACGACGTCGCTGGCCAAGGTGGCCGCGATGCGGTACTCGGCGCCGAGCCGCGCGCTGTACTTCGGCACGCCCTGGATCGCGTCGCCCTTCCTGACGTTGAGCTGGCCGCCGTCGTCGCTGCCGAGCGCCGGCACGTCCTCCGCGAACACGGCGCGCACGTAGCTCGCCCCGGCCGAGAGGGTCAGTGCGTCGGTGGCGCGCCACCGGCCCTCGGCCTCGATGCCATCGATCTTGGCGCGACCGACGTTGGTCTCGAAGTCGAAGCCGGAAGACGGCAGGACGACGTCCTGCTGGATGTTCTTCCAGTCGATGTGGAAGATCGCGACATTGAGCGCGGCGCGGTTGTCGAACAGGCGCGACTTGCTGCCGAGCTCGTAGCTCCACAGGCTGTCGGGCTGGAAGGAGGCGGGCACCGTCGTGCCGGGCAGGCCGAGATCGGCCAGGTCCTGCGCCACCAGCGGCGTCGACGGCACCGGGCGGTTGGCGGCACCGAGGCGGAAGCCCTTGGCGATGTTGCCGTACAGCGTGGTCGCATTGCTCGCGTCCCAGCTGAGGGCGAAGCGCGGCGTCACGGCGTGCGCCTTGCTGTCGATCGCCGCCGTCGAGGGGCCGCCCGCGTAGTAGAAGTCGCCCTCGCGGGTGAAGTTCTGAGTGGCACGCAGGACGCGGAGGCCGGCCGTGCCGCGCAGGCTCGGGCTGACGTTGTAGGTGAGCTCGCCGAACAGCGAGTACTGCTTGTCGAGATAGTGGCGCGCGCTGTAGTAGGAGCTGTCGCCGGTGAAGGCGCCCGGGAAACTGTCGGCCAGCTGCGCCGGGTCGTTGATGTCGGCGCCGGCCGCCGTGAAAGCGGCGTTGATGCCGAAGATCGGCTCGTTGTCGATGACCTGGGTCTTGGTGCGCGCCAGATAGAGGCCGCCCACCCAGGTGAGCGGCCCGCGCGCCGGGTCGTAGTCCTTCGAGGCCAGGCGCAGCTCGAGCGAGCTCTGGTCGGTCTTGTTGGCCAGCTGCACCGCCGAGTTCAAGCCGTTGACCACCGCCCCGAGCGCGGGGTCCGTGACCACCGACGCGATGTAGCCGACATTGATGTAGGTGCCGTCCTGGATCCGGTCGAAGCGCCGGCGGTAGCCGCTCAGCACGCCGGTCAGGTCGGCGAAGCCGAGGTCGCCGTTGACGGTGAGGCTCGGCACGGCGAGCTTGTCGGTGCCGGGCTCGCGCACCGTCTTGCTGGTCTGGAACTTGCCCAGCGCGGGCGGCGTCGCATCGGCCGGCAGCTGGTAGCCGCCGACGGTCAGGAAGGCGACGTCGACGTCGTCGCTCTTGTAGCGCTGGTAGAACAGTGCCGGCGTGGCCGACCAGCCGGGCGCGAGCTGCGCCTTGAGCGCCAGCTTGAGGACCTCCCAGTGGGCGCTGTTGATTCCCTTGTCGAGCACGCCGAGCGTGCTCGGCGAGACTTGGTCGATGTAGCCGCTGTCGCGCCCCGTCTGCACGCCGATGCGCAGGCCGACCTGGTCTTTCGCCAGGGGCACGTTCAGCACCGCCTGGGCCAGGTAGTTGGTGCCGCCGTGCGAGGTGGTCGAGACCTCGCCGTAGCCGTTGCCGGAAAACGCGTTGCTGTCCGGCTGCTTGCTGATGAAGCGGATCGTGCCGCCGAGCGAGCTCGAGCCGTAGAGCGTGCCTTGCGGCCCGCGCAGCACCTCGACCCGCTCGAGGTCGAAGAAGCGCGGCTCGGCCGTGCCCTGGCTGTAGATGTTTCGCGTCGTCAGCGACACGTCGTCGAGGTAGACCGAGACCGTGGCCGAGCCGGCCTGCGAACTGACGCCGCGCATCTCGAACGTGCCCAGGCCGGCGCCGCCCTGGCTCGAGAAGGAGAGGTTGGGCACGGCCCGGCTCAGGTCCGCCAGGTCGTTGATGTGGTTGTCCTGGATCGCATCGCCCGACACCACCGAGACGCTGAGCGGTACCTTGCGGACGTCTTCCTTGCGCTTTTGCGCGGTGATGCTGACGGCGTCGAGCGTGACCGGCGCCGAGGCGGCGGGAACGGCCGGGGCCGCCTGCTGGGCGTGCGCCGACAGGGCGAGAAGGGCGAGCGCCGCGGCGAGCGGCACCGATGCGGCAATTCGATAGGTCGACAAGATGAATCCTCCCGGGTGACGTGGCAATCGGCAGCAGCGGCGGCATCTGGGCACCGTCCGGCGCTGCGCCGGTACGCAAGGAGCGCGCCCGGCCAGCGCGAAGCGAATCTTGCCCTCATCCCTGGCCGACCGCCAGCCAGCGGTCGAGCCGCTCGCGGTCGGCGAGCAGCTCGGCGCTGATTCCCTCGTGGACGATCGCGCCGCGATCGAGCACCACGGCGCGGGCGGTGATCGGCAGGATGAGGCGCGGGTTCTGCTCGACGATGATCGCCGACATGCCTTCGTCGCGAACCACGCGGGCGATCGAATCGAGCAGCTCGCGAACGATGATCGGCGCCAGCCCTTCGAGCGGCTCGTCGAGCAGCAGCAGGCGCGGATTGAGCACCAGCGCGCGCGCCACCGCGAGCATCTGCTGCTCGCCGCCCGAGAGCTGGTTGCCCATGTTGGCCCGGCGCTCGGCGAGGCGCGGAAACATCTCGTAGACCCGCGACAGCGTCCACGGTCCGGGCCGCGCCACCGCGCTCAGATTCTCGGCGACCGTGAGCGAGCGGAAGATGTTGCGCTCCTGCGGCACCCAGCCGATGCCGGCGGCGGCGCGCGCGTGCGGCGGCAGCGCCGTGATGTCGCGGCCGCCGAGGACGATCCGGCCGGCATGGCGGCGGGTCACGCCGACCAGGGTGTCGAGCAGCGTCGTCTTGCCGGTGCCATTGCGCCCGAGCAGTGCCAGCGACTCGCCCTCGGCGAGCTGCAGGTCGACGCCCTGCACGATCACCGCCTGGCCGTAGCCCGAGCACAGGCCTTCGACGCGCAGCAGCTCAGCCATGCGACGCTCTGAAAGCCGCGTCTTCGCCCTCGCCGAGATACACCGCCTTGACGCGCGGGTCGCTCGAGATCGAGGCGACGTCGCCCTCGGCGAAGACCGCGCCGTTGACGAGCACGGTGACCGTCTTGGCGAAGTTGAAGACCAGGTCCATGTCGTGCTCGATCAGCAGCACCGACACGTCCGCAGGGAGCGCGCCGATCGTCTCGAAGATCTCCTGGCGATCGCCCTCGGGCACGCCCGCGACCGGCTCGTCGAGCAGCAGCACGCGCGGCCGACAGGCGAGCGCGGTGGCGATCTCGAGCAGCCGCCGCTTGCCGTAGGCGAGCGAGGCGACCGGCTGGTCCATCACGTCGGCCAGGCCGAAGCGCGCCAGCAGGCTTTCGCACTCCATCGCCACCGTCGGATCGCGGCCGAGCGGCCGCCAGGCGCCGTCGCTCGCGCCGCGTTGCGCCGTGACCGCGAGCGCCAGCGAGGAGAGCGGCGTCAGGCCGTTGAAGAGCTGCGTGATCTGGAAGGTGCGGACCATGCCGCGGCGCACCCGCGCATGCACCGAGAGCCGGGTGATGTCCTCGCCGCCGAGCAGCACCGCGCCCGAGGTCGGCTCGAGCACGCCGGTCAGCAGATTGACCAGCGTCGTCTTGCCGGCGCCGTTCGGCCCGATCAGGGCGTGGCGCGCGCCCTGCGCCAGCGTCAGCGAGACGTCGTTGCACGCGGCCAGGCCGCCGAAGCGCTTGACCAGCGAGCGGGTCTCGAGAGCCGCGGTCATGCCCGCCTCCGGAACCAGGTCCACGGCCGGACGAACCGGTCGCGGCCGACCAGGACCAGCACGACCAGGAACAGGCCGAGCCAGAAGTTCCAGTACTGCGGCGTCCAGGCCGAGATCAGGTCGTGGAGAAGCTTGAAGACGATCGCGCCGAACACGCCGCCGTAGAGATAGCCGGTGCCGCCGATCACGAGCACGAGCAGGACCTCGGCGCTGCGATGGAAGTCGAAGACGTCGAGCGAGGCGAAGCCGCTGGTCTGCGCCAGCAAGGCGCCGGCGGCGCCGGCGATCGCCGCGGCGATCGTGTAGACCGCGATCAGCCGCGCGTTGACCGACAGGCCGATGCTCGCCGCGCGCAGCCGGTTGTCGCGCAGCGCCTGCAGCGAGACGCCGAACGGCGAATGGACCAGGCGGCGCGCGAGCAGCAGCGAGAGGGCGAGCACGGTCAGCGAATAGGCGCACGCCACCCGCCCGGGAAGGTCGAACTCGAAGCGGCCGAAGGGCGTGACCAGCGGCCCCATGACGACGCCCTGCAGGCCGTCGGCGCCGCCGGTCAGCCAGTCGAGACGGTTGGCGAGCTCGTAGAGGATCGAGGCGACGCCGAGCGTCACCATCAGCCGGGTCAGGTCGGTGCCGCGCAGGATCAGCACGCTGGACAGGGCGCCGAGCAGCGCGCTCGCGCCGACCGCGACCGCGAGCCCGACCAGCGGGTCGGCGAACACGCTCTTGGCGAACAGCGCCGCCGCGTACGCGCCGAAGCCGAAGAAGGCGGCGTGGCCGAGCGAGACGATGCCGGCGTAGCCGAGGATCAGGTCGAGCGAGAGCGCGAACAGGGCGACGATCGCGATCTCGTTGACGAGCAGCGCCTGCGCGGGCAGCAGCAGCCAGGCCAGCGGCAGCGCCGCGAACAGCGCCAGCTCCCAGCGGCGCCAGCGCGCGTAGCCGGCGAGCGATCGCGCCGCCGGCGAAAGCGAGTCGCTCGCGTGGCTCATCGTCCGCCCGCCTTGGCGAACAGGCCCTGCGGCCGCAGCAGCAGGATCACGATCATCAGCGTGTAGACGATGAAGGCGCCGAGCTTGGGCACGTAGTACTTGCCGGCGACGTCGGCGATGCCGAGCAGCAGCGCGGCGAGCAGCGGGCCGGTGATCGTGGTCGTGCCGCCGACCGAGACGACGATCAGGAAATAGATCATGAACTTGAGCGGGAAGGTCGGGTCGAGCCCGAGCACCTCGGCGCCGAGCGCGCCACCGAGCCCGGCCAGGCCCGAGCCGACGGCGAAGGTGGCGAGGAAGATGCGGTCGACGTCGAGGCCGAGGCCCGAGGCGACCCGCGGGTCGTCGACCGAGGCACGCAGCCGGCTGCCGAAGCGGGTGCGCGACAGCACGCCCTGCAGCGCCAGCGTCAGCAGGCCGCAGAGCACGACGATGAAGAGGCGGTACTTGCCGATGCCGACCGCCTCGATCGGCAGCCGGCCCTGCAGCCACGCCGGCAGGGTGACGTTCTGCTGCATCGAGCCGACCAGGTAGTCGACCGCGGTGACCGCCATGAACACCAGGCCGATCGAGAACAGCACCTGGTCGAGGTGCGACCGGCCGTACATGCGGCGGTAGAGCGTGCGCTCGAGCAGCGCGCCGAGCAGCGCCGTGCCGAGAAAGGCGATCGGCAGGCAGAGCAGGAAGGGCACGCCGGCGCGGCTCATCAGCAGCACCGTGATGTAGCCGCCGGCCATGGCGAACGCCCCGTGCGCGAGGTTGACGAAGTTCATCAGCCCGAGCGTCACCGCCAGCCCGACCGCGAGCACGAACAGCAGCATGCCGTAGGCGATGCCGTCGAAGAGCAGGGTCAGCATGAGAGGCGGCGGGTGTGGCGCGGCGATTCTCGGCGATCGCGTGCGCATGCGCCGTGGCCAGCAAAGGCGGGCGCGGCACCGCAGAATCGCCGATCGCACGAACCCCGGGATCCCATGACCGACCTTTCCGCCTTCCCCGTCACCCGCAAGTGGCCCGCCCGCCATCCCGACCGGATCCAGCTCTACTCGCTGCCCACGCCCAACGGCGTGAAGGTCTCGATCATGCTCGAGGAGACCGGCCTGGCGTACGAGCCGCACCTGGTGCGCTTCGACGCGAAGGACCAGCTCACGCCCGAGTTCCTCTCGATCAGCCCGAACAACAAGATCCCGGCGATCCTCGATCCGAACGGCCCGGGCGGAAGGCCGCTGCCCCTGTTCGAATCGGGCGCGATCCTGATCTACCTCGCCGACAAGTCGGGCCAGCTCATGCCGGCCGATCCCGCCGGCCGCTACACGACGATCCAGTGGCTGATGTTCCAGATGGGCGGGATCGGGCCGATGTTCGGCCAGGTCGGCTTCTTCCACAAGTTCGCCGGCAGGGACTACGAGGACAAGCGGCCGCGCGACCGCTACGTCGACGAGGCGAGGCGCCTGCTCGCCGTGGTCGACCGGCAGCTCGCCAAAAGCCCCTGGATCGCCGGCGACGACTACTCGATCGCCGACATCGCCACCTTCCCGTGGATCAACAACCTGGTCAAGTTCTACGGCGCCGGCGAGCTGGTCGGCTTCGCCGAATTCGCGCACGTGCAGCGGGCGCTCGCCGTGTTTCTCGAGCGGCCGGCGGTCGTTCGCGGGCTGAACATTCCGGAGCGGCCGAAGCCGGCGTGACCTTCAGGCGCGCCGCGCTTCCAGCGGATAGGCCGGATCGTTGTAGCCGGGCGTCGAAGGATGGCCGGGCGTCACGAGACTGTCGACCAGCGCTTCATCCTCGGGGTCGATGACGCAATCGAGCGCGCCGAGATAGTCCTGCCACTGCGCGAGGGTGCGCGGCCCGGCGATCACCGAGCTGACGGCCCGGTGCGCCAGCACCCAGGCGGTGGCGAAGTGCGCAGGCGCCACGCCCTTCTTCTCGCAGTGCGCCTTGAGCGTCTGCGCGGCGCGCAGCGACTCCTGGCGAAACTCGGTCTGCATCATCCGCGCGTCGCCGCGACCGGCGCGCGTGCCCTCGGGCGGCGGCGAGCCCGGCGCGTACTTCCCGGCGAGCACGCCGCGGGCGATCGGGCTGTAGGGCACGACGCCGATGCCGTGATGGGCGCAGGCCGGCAGCACCTCCACCTCGGGCTGCCGGTTGAGCAGGTTGTAGTACGGCTGGCAGACCACCGGACCGGGCATCGCCAACGCCTTCGCCCCATGCACGACCTCCGCGATCCGCCAGCCGCGAAAGTTCGAGATCCCCCAGTAGCGGATCTTGCCGTCGCGCAGGAGCATCTCCACCGCCCGCAGCGGTTCCTCGAGGTCCATGCCGTCGTAGTCGCGGTGCAGGTAGTAGACGTCGATGTGCGAGGTGCCCAGGCGACGCAGGCTGGCCTCGCACTCATGCAGCATCCATGCGCGCGAGTAGCCTGACTCGTTGGGTCGCTCGGACATCTTGTTGCCGACCTTGGTGGCCAGGATCCAGTCGTTGCGGAACTCCCGGACCAGGTCGCCGACCATCGTTTCCGAGGCGCCGCGCGAATACACGTCGGCGGTGTCGATGAAGTTGACGCCGTGGCCGCGGGCGTGATCGGTGATGTGCCGCGCCTCCGCGAGATCGGTCTGGTCGGCGAACATCATCGTGCCGAGGCAGAGCGCAGACACCTCCAGGGGGCTGGTGCCGAGACGCCGGAATTTCATGCTGGCTTCCTCAGGGGGCGCATCGGCGGCGATGCTCGGATACTGTGCCGCATCGCGCGGAATGCCGCGCGCGGCAGAAGACGCGGTTCGCCGGAGCTAGCGGGCGATGACGCCGCAGACGATTCGGCCGCCGCCGCCGCCCAGCGGCGCCGGATGGTCGGCATGGTTGTCGCCGCCGGCGTGGATCATGAGGGCGCGGTCGGTCACGTCGCCGAGCTTCAGCCGCGGCCCGAGCACCGGCGCCGAGGCCGTTCCATCGGCCGCGACATGGAGCGGTGGCAGGTCGCCGAGGTGGCCGTCGCCCCAGGGCTCGCCGTGACGCTTGGTCGCGGCCGGGTCGAGGTGGCCGCCGGCGCCGATCGCCGGCGCCATCGCGCCGTTCACCTCGCCGGGGGCGCACGACGGCTTCTCGTGCACGTGAAAGCCGTGCAGCCCCGGCGGCAGCCCGGTCAGGGCGGGGTAGAACGCCAGGCCGTAGGGCGTCTCGACGATGCGCACCGTGCCTGCCGGCGCGCCCGCGCCGGCGGCGGTGGCCGCGCTCATGGGAACGACGATCTCGGCGCCGTGCGACACGGCATGCACCGCGACCAGTGCGGCAATGGCGAAGATGGGCTTCATGAGCGACTCCTGTCCTTCCGGTTTGGCACGCGGGATGCCCGGCGCCGCCAGACTACTCGACGATCAGCTTGCCGTCGCGCACGATCTTCGCGAACTTCGCGGTTTCGCTGGCGATGCGCGCCGCCATCTCGGCCGGCGTGCTGCCGAGCGGCTCGCAGCCCGCGTCCTTCATCCTCTGCACGAAGTCGGGCGAGCGGATGACCTTCAGCATTTCGCTGTTGAGCCGGGCCAGCACCGCCGGCGGCGTGCCCGCGGGGGCGAGGATGCCGTACCAGGTCTGGATGTCGAAGTCCTTGAGGCCCGCCTCCTGCAGCGTCGGCACGTCGGGCAGGAGCGAGGAGCGGGTCGGGGTCGAGACGGCAAGGGCGCGCAGCTTGCCGGCGCGGATGTGCTGGATCTGCGGCGGGATGCTGTCGAACGACATCGTCACCTGGCCGGCAAGCAGGTCGGTGGTGAGCGGCGCGCTGCCCTTGTACGGCACGTGCAGGAGCTCGGTGCCGGTGTCCATCTGGAACAGGGTGCCGATCAGATGCTGCGCCGTGCCGTTGCCGTTGGAGCCGTACGAGAGCTTGCCGGGCGAGGCCTTGGCCAGCGCCACCAGCTCGGCCACGGTCTTCGCCGGCGTCTGCGCGGCGTTGACCGCCAGCACGTTCGGCACCATCGCCACGGTGGTGATCGGCACCAGGTCCTTCTGGAAATCGTACGGCAGCTTCTTGTAGACGCTGGGCGCGATCGTGTGATGGACCGCGCCGACGAGCAGCGTGTAGCCGTCGTTCCTGGACTTCGCCACGTAGTCGGCGCCGACGGTGGTGCCGGCGCCCGGCTTCGATACGATCAGCACCTGCTGGCCCAGGCTCTTGGCCAGCGATTCGCCGAGGGCGCGGGCGACCAGGTCGGTGGTGCCGCCGGGCGGGAACGGCACGACCAGCGTCACCGGCTTGGTCGGGTAGTCCTGCTGCGCCGGGGCGACCGCGGCGAAGGGGGCGCAGAGCGCGAAGGCGGCGGCCTGCAGGGCGCGGCGGCGAAGCGTCGAGGGCGGGGTCATCGCGAAGTCTCCTGTCGTTGTTGTCGCTGTCGCTGTCGCTGGCGGGCCTGCGGCGACCTCATGCTGCCCGGCGCGCGGCCGTCGCACCGAGCCGGTCGCAGACCGCCTTCGTCACCTGCGCCGTGGTCGCGCTGCCGCCCAGATCGCGCGTGTGCAGCGCCTTGTCGGCGGTGACGCTCTCGATCGCCTGCATCACCCGCTTCGCCGCGGCGGCCTCGCCGAGGTGCTCGAGCATCATCGCCACCGACCAGAAGGTGCCGACCGGATTGGCCCAGCCCTTGCCCATGATGTCGAACGCCGAGCCGTGGATCGGCTCGAACATCGAGGGATAGCGGCGCTCCGGATCGATGTTGCCGGTGGGCGCGATCCCCAGGCTGCCGGCGAGCGCGGCGGCGAGGTCGCTGAGGATGTCGGCATGCAGGTTGGTCGCGACCAGCGTGTCGAGCGAGGCCGGCCGGTTGACCATGCGCGCGGTGCACGCGTCGACCAGCTCCTTGTCCCAGCGGACCTCGGGAAATTCCTTCGCCACCTGGGCGGCGATCTCGTCCCACATCACCATCGCGTGACGCTGCGCGTTGCTCTTGGTGACGACCGTGAGCAGCTTCCTCGGCCGCGACCCGGCGAGACGGAAGGCGAAGCGCATGATCCGCTCGACGCCGGCGCGGGTCATCATCGAGACGTCGGTCGCGGCCTCGATCGGATGGCCCTGGTGCACCCTGCCGCCGACGCCGGCGTATTCGCCCTCGGAGTTCTCGCGCACGATCACCCAGTCGAGGTCGTCCGGGCCGCAGCGCTTCAGCGGCCCGTCGATCCCGGGCAGGATGCGGGTCGGCCGGACGTTGGCATACTGGTCGAAGCCCTGGCAGATCTTCAGGCGCAGGCCCCAGAGCGTGACGTGGTCGGGGATGTGCGGGTCGCCGGCCGAGCCGA
>JANMCC010000172.1:0-7663 GCA_031360885.1 Burkholderiales bacterium
GTTGAGCGCGCCGGCCGGCAGGCCGGCCTCGATCGCGATGCGGGCGAACGCGAGCACCGTCAGGCACGCCTCCTCGGCGGGCTTGAGGACGCAGGCGTTGCCCATCGCCAGGGCCGCGCCGACGCTGCGGCCGACGATCTGCATCGGGTAGTTCCAGGGCACGATGTGGCCGGTGACGCCATGCGGCTCGCGCAGCGTCAACGCGGTGTAGCCGGCGGCGAACGGCAGGGTCTCGCCGTGCACCTTGTCGCAGCAGCCGCCGTAGAACTCGAAGTAACGGGCCAGCGCCACCGCATCGGCGCGCGCCTGCTTGAGCGGCTTGCCGACGTCGTGCACCTCGAGGGCGGCGAGCAGCTCGACGTTGTCGAGCACCTTGCGACCGATGGCGGCGAGGATGCGGCCGCGCTCGAGCGCGCTCGTGCGTCCCCAGGCGCCTTCGAGCGCGGCGCGCGCCGCGGCCACCGCGGCATCGATGTCGGCGGCGCCGCCGCGGGCGATGCGCGCGAGCTCGCTGCCGTCGGACGGGTCTTCGAGGGCGAGGACGCCCCCGCCATCGGCGGCGCGCCACTCCCCGCCGATCAGCACCGAGCCGGTCGGAAAGGGAATCGTCAGTCGGGCAGCAGCGATCGGAGCATTCATGTCGGAGCCTCCACGGCCGCGCGGGCGGCTTTGCGCCATCATAAGAACCTCCCGCCCCGACGAGGCCCGGCCATCAGCTTCTTCCTCGCCAAGCGCTTCGCGAGCTTCATTCTCACCCTGCTCGCCGCCTCGGTCGTCATCTTCACGGTGCTCGACGTGCTGCCCGGCAATGCCGCGGAGGTGATGCTGGGCGAGAGCGCGACCCCGGAATCGCTCGCCGCCCTCTCGGCCAAGCTCGGCCTCGACCGCCCGCCGCTGGTGCGCTATGCCGACTGGATGAAGGGGCTGGCGACCGGCGAGCTCGGCATCAGCACCGCCTACGACACGCCGATCGCCCAGCTCATCGGCGAGCGGCTCCTCGTCACGCTGCCGCTGGCGCTGCTGGCGATGCTGCTGTCGACGGCGCTCGCCTTCGTCCTCGGCCTGTTCGCCGCGGCGCGCCACGGCCGCGCCGGCGATACCGGCATCATGGCGCTGAGCCAGCTCGGCATCGCCATCCCCGGATTCTGGTTCGCGATCCTGCTGATCCTCGTGTTCTCGGTGAAGCTGCGCTGGTTCTCGGCCGGCGGCTTTCCCGGCTGGAACGCCGAGGACGGCGGCGGCGCCGGACCGGCGCTGCGCGCGCTGGTGCTGCCGGCCGTCGCGATCGCCGTCGTCCAGGCGGCGATCCTGACGCGCATCGTCCGCTCGGCCGTGCTCGAGGTGCTGCGCGAGGACTTCGTGCGCACTGCGCGGGCCAAGGGCCAGTCGCCGCGCGGCGTTCTCTGGGGTCACGTGCTGAGAAACGCGATGGTGCCGGTGCTGACGGTGATGGGCCTGCAGTTCGCCAGCCTGCTCGCCGGCACCGTGGTCATCGAGCAGGTGTTCGCCCTGCCCGGCCTCGGCCGCCTGGTGTTCCAGGCGATCGCCAACCGCGACCTGCTGGTCGTGCGCAACGTCGTCATGCTGCTCGCGGCGGCGGTGGTGGTCATCAACTTCGCGGTCGACGTGCTCTACGTCGTGATCGATCCGCGCCTGCGCGCGAAGGCGCAGGCATGAGCGAGGCCGCGGCGGCTGCGGTCGCGGGCGGCGTGCCGCCGGCGCGAGCCCGCCACTGGCGCCGGGCCAACTTCGCGATCGGCGCCAGCCTCGTCGCCGCCGTCATCGGCCTGGCGCTGCTCTCCTTCGTCTGGACGCCCTGGCCGGCGACCGAGCTCGACATCCCGCACAAGCTGCAGCCGCCCTCGTGGTCGCACTGGCTGGGCACCGACAGCCTCGGCCGCGACATCGTCTCGCTGCTGATCGTCGGCAGCCGGGTCTCGATCGCGGTCGGCCTGATCGCGGTCGGCATCGGCATCGCCTTCGGCGTTGCCCTCGGCCTGCTTGCCGCGGTCAAGCGCGGCTGGATCGAGGAGGCGGTGATGCGCCTGGCGGACTTCACCTTCGCCTTCCCGGCGCTGCTCTCGGCGATCATGCTCACGGCGATCTACGGGCCCGGGCTCGTGACCTCGATCGTCGCCATCGGCATCTTCAACGTGCCGGTGTTCGCGCGCATCACCCGCGCCAGCGCCCTGGTCGTGCGCTCGCGCGAGTTCGTCACGGCGGCGCGGGCGCTCGGCAAGGGCGAGTGGCGGATCACCTTCGAGCACGTGCTGCCGAACATCGCCGCGATCCTGATCGTGCAGGCGACGATCCAGTTCGCGCTCGCGATCCTCGCCGAGGCCGCGCTCAGCTACCTCGGCCTGGGCACGCAGCCGCCGACGCCCTCGTGGGGCCGGATGCTCAACGAAGCGCAGCAGCAGCTCTTCCAGGCGCCGCAGCTCGCGGTCTACCCGGGCCTGGCGATTGCCCTGACCGTGCTGGGCCTGAACCTGATGGGCGACGGCCTGCGCGACATCTTCGACCCGCGGCTGTCGCGGCGGCGCACCGGCCCGTAACCGGATGCATCCGCGGCGCCGCTGGGCGGTGCGGCGAGAAGTAGTTGTCGTTTGCCGCGACCGACCGGCCGAGAGCCAGCGGCTACGATCGTTCTCACAGCAAGAGGGAAACGTCGATGGCAGGAAGGATGGGGGCTCGCCTCGCGGCGATGGGTCGATGGTTCCCGGCTTTGGCCCTCGCGTTGCTGCTCGCGGCCTGCGGCGGCGGCGGCGGCGGCTCCTCGTCGGGCGGCACCTTGCCGGCGACCCTGGTCGTCACGGCGCCGACGACGCAGCAGGCGCTCGGCGCCACGGTCTCGTTCTCCGCCAATGCGTCGGACCCGGACCTCAGCTACCTCTGGGACTTCGGCGACGGCAACACCAGCAGCGCGGTCGCACCGACCCACGCGTACGCCCGCGCCGGCGTGTTCACGGTCCGCCTCACGCTCGGCAACGGCAGCGGCTCGACCTCGGGGAGCACGAGCGTCGCGATCGCCGACTTCGCGATCGTCGCCGGCAAGAGCTGCAACGGCGGCGGCAACAACGGCTGGTGCTGGCAGCGGCCGCTGCCGCAGGGCAACTTCATCCTCGACTACGTCTACGTCGACGACAGCCGCGGCTGGGCGGTCGGCCAGGGCGGCAGCCTGCTGGCGACGGTCGACGGCGGCATCACCTGGACCGCGCAGCAATCGGGCACGACGCTCGACCTCAGCCAGGCGGTCTTTCCGAGCGCCATGGCCGGCTGGGTCGCCAGCGAGCTCGGCGAGCTGCTGCGCACCGCCGACGGCGGCGCGAGCTGGCGCCGGGTCAGCTTCGGCCGCAACGACTACGTGCTCGGGCTCGGCGCGAGCGACGCCGACACCGCCTGGATCACCACCACGACCGGCGCCGGATTCGTGACGCGCGACGGCGGCGCGAGCTGGCGCCAGGTCGAGCAGGCGCCCGGCGGCACCTATCGCTTCGCCTTCGCGAGCGCCAGCAACGTCTGGTCGCTTCCCTACTTCGTCGATCCGCAACCGACGCTCGGCCATTCGCTCGATGGCGGCACGAGCTGGACGACGGTGTCGCTGCCGCCGATCGCCGCCGGATTCAGCGGCTACTCCGACGACATGCTTTTCTTCGACCCCGCGCATGCGCTGGTGACCGGCTACGAGTCGGGCTTCGATCCGTCCGACCCCACGCTCTTCATCACCCGCCGGACGCTGCGCCTCACCGCCGACGGCGGCGCCTCGTGGCAGGCGGTGCAGCCGCCGGGCAATGGCACGAGCTTCTTCACCTTCCGGCTCGCCGACGCGACGACGGTGCTCGCGGTCGGCAACGCCGACGTCCTTCGCACGCAGGACAATGGCGCGAGCTGGCAGGCGGTGCCCTTGCCACTGGGCGCAGCAGGCGTCAACGGCTTTCGCGCCTTCAGCGCGCAACGCTTCGTCCTCGCCGACTACTCCGGCAAGACCTGGCTGAGCATCGATGGCGGCGCGAGCTGGAACGTGCGCAGCGCCGGCGGCATCGCCCAGCCCACGGTCAACAGCGTCTGGTTCTTCGACAGCCGCGAGGGCTTGGCCCTCGACGACAACGGCGGCTCGGTTCGCACCACCGACGGCGGCAAGACCTGGGCCGCGGCCGAAAGCGACACCGTGCCCTGGTACCGCCTGCAGTTCCTCGGCGACGGCAGCGTCGGCTGGCTGATCTCGCTGCGCGGCACGATCGCCCGCACGGTCGACAAGGGCCGCACCTGGACCCAGTCGTCGAGCGGGGCGAGCGCCTCGCTGATCGGCGTCACCGACTTCCACTTCATCGACGCCCTCCGTGGCTGGGCGGTGGCGCCCTATGGCATCGGCGAGGGCACCGTGTTCATCACGGTCGACGGCGGCCTCACCTGGCAGGCGGTCGCGGCGACGCGCGGCACCCAGGGCTTCTACGCGATCCGCTTCGCCGACGCGACGCACGGCGTCACCGTCGGCCCGAGCGGCGTCGCCATGGTCAGCGCCGACGGCGGCGCGACCTGGGCGCCGCGACCGACGGGCGCCTTCGGCCAGCTCTTCAGCGTGTTCTTCGCCGACGCGAGCACCGCGGTCGCGGTCGGCGAAGGCGGCCTCATCGTCCGCTCCACCGATGCCGGCCAGAGCTGGCATCCGGTCGCCAGCCCGACCACGCGCAACCTGAACGATGTGCGCTTCGTCTCGCCGGCGATCGGCCACGCGGTCGGCAACGACGGCACGCTGATCACCACCCGCGACGGCGGCGCCACCTGGAGCCTCGTGCCCACCGGCGCCAAGGCGGGCTTCGCGACGGTGTTCTTCCGTGACGAACAGACCGGCTGGATCGCAGGCACCAACGGCAGCATCCTCGCCACGGCGACCGGCGGTCGCTGACCGGCGTCGCTAGGGCGGGTAGTGCGCCAGCAGGCGCTCGGCCTTCATGCGCAAGGCGGCGCGCAGCGCCGCCGGCTCGATCACTTCGCCCTCGACGCCGCGCCTGAGCATCTCCTCGGCGGCGTGCTCGATCGATTCGATCGGCACCGTCACCCGTCGCCAGCCGCTCGAATCCGGCGCGCCGGGATCGCGGCGAGCTTGAAGGTGCGCAGCTCCCGGCCCTGGCAGGCCCTGCTGCCGAATGAGGACAATCGCGGCGCATGGACAGAGACACCGCAGACGCGATCGTCGTCGGCCTCGGCGCCGTCGGCAGCGCGGTCTGCCACCACCTGAGCCGCAGCGGGGCGAAGGTCGTCGGCATCGACCGCTTCCGGCCGCCGCACGACCTCGGCTCGAGCCACGGCCTGACGCGCATCACCCGGCTCGCGGTCGGCGAAGGCGCGGCCTTCGTGCCGCTGGCGATACGCTCGCACCAGCTCTGGCGCGAGCTCGAGGCGGCCAGCGGCGAGAGCCTCTACCGCCGCACCGGCGGCCTGATCGTCGCCTCCGAAGCGGCCGGCCCGAACGCCTTTCACGGCCAGTCCGGCTTCTTCGGCCAGACGATCGCCCTGGCGCAGCGCTTCGGCATCGCCCACGAGCTGCTCGACGCGGCAGCGATCCGCGAGCGCTTCCCCGCCTTCCTTGCCGCCGAAGGCGACCGCGGCTACCTCGAGGCCGACGCCGGGGTGTTGTTTCCCGAGCGCATCGTGGCCGCGCAACTGCAGCAGGCGGAGCGCCACGGCGCGGTGCTGCGCCTCGGCGAGCGCGTTCTCGGGGTCGAACCGGAAGGCGCGGGGGTGACGGTTCGCACCGACCGCGGACAGCTCTCCGCGGCACGGGTCATCGTCGCCGCCGGCGCCTGGATGCCCGCGCTCGGCGGCGCGACCTTCGGCGCCGGGCTGCGCGTGCTGCGCCAGGCGCTGCTCTGGTTTCGCGTCGGCGAGCCCGCGCTCTATGCGCCCGAGCGCTGCCCGGTTTTCATCTGGCTGCATGCCAGCGGCGCGGCCGGTTCGATGTACGGCTTTCCGATGATCGACGGCGTCGCCGGGGTCAAGGTCGCGAGCGAACAGGACACGCTCGAATGCGAGCCCGACCGGGTCGAGCGCACGGTCGGCGACGCCGAAGCGAGCGCGGTGTTCGAGCGGCATCTGCGTGGGCGCCTGCGCGGCGTGTCGCCGCAGGTGGTGCGCACCGCGACCTGCCTCTACACCAGCACCGCCGAAGCCGCGTTCCGGATCCGCCCCCATCCCGACTCGGACGCGATCACCCTCGTCTCGGCGTGCTCGGGCCACGGCTTCAAGCATTCGGCCGCGCTCGGCGAAGCCCTGGCGCAACGGGTGCTGGGCAAGGCGCCGCGGGTCCCGCTCGACGCCTTCTCCGGCTCGCCCTGAGCCCTGCTGCCGCGGTCCCGCCCGGTTGTACGTAAAGTCACGCCTTCGATTCCTCGTCCGGAGCCCCCCATGCCCTCCATCCGCCTCATCGTCTCAGCCGTCGCCGTCTGCCTGGGCGCTTCGCTGGTTCCGCCCGACGCCGCGGCCCAGGCAAGGAAGGACAGCGTCGTCCTCGGCATGGTGCTCGAGCCCGCGCCCGGCCTCGACCCGACGATGGCGCCGGCCGCGGCGATCGGCGAGGTGGTGCACATGAGCGTGCTCGAAGGCCTGACCAAGATCAACATGGACGGCAAGATCACGCCGCTGCTCGCCGAGAGCTGGACCACCGACCCCGATGGCAAGGTTTACACCTTCAGGCTTCGCAAGGGCGTGAAGTTCCACGACGGCGAAACCTTCGATTCGAGCGACGTCAAGTTCAGCTTCGAGCGCGCCAAGGCGAAGGAATCGACCAACAAGGCGAAGAAGGCGGTGTTCGACAACATCAGCAGCATCAGCGCGCCCGACCCGGCCACGGTGATCGTGGTCCTCAACAACGCCGACGGCAACTTCCTGTTCCGGATGGGCGAGAACACGGCCGTGATCCTCGACCCGAAGAGCGCGCCGACGACGGCGACCAAGCCGGTCGGCACCGGCCCGTTCAAGTTCGACTCCTGGGCCAAGGGCTCGGCGATCACGCTCTCGAAGAACGAGCAGTACCGCGACGCCGGCAAGGTGGCGATGAAGAAGGTGACCTTCCGCTTCATCAACGATCCGGCAGCACAGGTCGCGGCGCTGCTCGCGGGCGACATCGACGGCATGCCGCGCTACGGCGCAGTGGAGAGCCTGAAGCAGTTCCAGAACGATCCGCGCTTCTCCGTCGCCACCGGCGGCACCGAGGGCAAGACGATCATGACGATCAACAACAAGAGGAAGCCCTTCGACGACGTGCGCGTGCGCCGGGCGCTGGCCGCGGCGATCGACCGCAAGGCGATCATCGACGGCGCGCAGGAGGGCTACGGCGTGCCGATCGGCAGCCACATGGTGCCGAGCGATGCCGGCTACGTCGACCTCACTGGCGTCAATCCGTACAACCCGGAGAAGGCCAAGGCACTGCTCAAGGAGGCGGGCGTCGCCCTGCCGCTGAACGTGACGCTGACGCTGCCGCCGCCGGCCTATGCGAGAAAGGGCGGCGAGATCATCGCCTCGCAGCTCGCCAAGGTGGGCGTCATCGCGAAGATCGAGAACGTCGAGTGGGCGCAGTGGCTCTCGGGCACCTTCAAGGGCAACTTCGACCTCACCGTCATCAGCCACGTCGAGCCGCTCGACTTCGACCGCTACGCCGACACCA
>JANMCC010000183.1:0-6956 GCA_031360885.1 Burkholderiales bacterium
GTCGAGACACCGATTCCGGCGCCCGCGGCGCCAGCGGCGAGCGCTTCACCGCGACGCGCCCCGGCGACGGCAGCGTCCTCGGCCGCGCGACCGCCGCGCGAGCCGACCCGCGTCGAGACGCCGCCCGAGACCCGGCCGGCGGCACCCTACCGGCCGGTCACCGGCGCCAGGTGCAGTGATATTCTGCAAAAGGCCTCGCTCGAGCCCTTGACCGCCGAAGAAGCGGCGTACCTGAAGAGGGAATGCAGATGATCTCCTTGTCGAACACGAAGCGGCTGCTCGCCTCGGCCGCCGCCGGTCTGCTTGTCGTTCTGGTCGGCTGCGCGGCGCCACCGCAGGCCACCAACCTCAACGAGGAACTGCCGTTCGAGCAGGCGGTCGCGCAGGCCACCGACGGCCTGGCGGCGCAGACGCAGAAGATGCCGGCGTTTCTCGCCAAGGTCGAGCAGCTCAACAAGCGCCCCGTCGTGCTCGACCCGATGCTCGACGCGGCGACCGGCCAGCAGACCGCGGCCACGGTGCTGCTCGAAAGCCGCGTCTCCGAACGGCTGACGACGAGCAAGGCCACCCCGTTCGAGATCCTGCCCTTCCAGTCTGCGAACCTGGCGCGCGCCCAGTTCCTGCTGACCGGCACGATGACGCGGGTCGAAGGCGCCGCCGCGAACCGCAAGCGCGCGCTGCAGATCAACCTCGCGCTCACCGACCTGAAGTCGGGCACCGTCGTCGCCCAGGCGTCGGCGCTGGCCAAGGACGAGGGGCTGGACCACACGCCGCTCGCCTATTACCGCGACAGCCCGATTCTCGTGAAGGACAAGGTCATCGAAGGCTACGCGCGCACCTCGGCGACGCCGCCGGGCCAGCGCGGCGACGCGTTCTACCTCGAGCGCATCGCCTCGGCGACGCTGATCAACGAGGCGACCATGCTCTACAACCAGGAGCGCTACGTCGAGGCGCTCGGCCAGTACCGCAGCGCGCTGGCCACGCCGACGGGCGAGCAGTTGCGCGTTCTCAACGGCATCTACCTCACCACCGCCAAGCTCGGCCGTACCGCCGAAGCCGAGCAGGCCTTCGGCCGCGTGGTGGCGCTCGGCATCGCCTACAACGAGCTGGGCGTGAAGTTCCTGTTCAATCCCGGCAGCACCGACTTCTGGTCGGACACCAAGGTGAGCGGCCCCTACGGCATGTGGCTGCGGCAGATCGCCAAGGAAGGCACCGCCGCCAAGGTCTGCATGAACGTCGTCGGCCACACCAGCAAGACCGGCTCGGAGCAGGTCAACGACACCCTGTCGCTGGCGCGCGCCAACGCCATTCGGCAGAAGCTCGCCACGGAATCGGCGGTGCTCGGCACCCGGACGAAGACGGTTGGCATGGGCTTTCGCCAGAACATCGTCGGCAGCGGCACCGACAACGCGGTCGACGCGCTCGACCGGCGGGTCGAGTTCAAGATCACGCCCTGCTAGCGGCCGCCGGCGTCGGCCGAGGCCGAGCCGTGGCGGAAAGGGTCCTGACCGGGCTCTACCTGGCGTGGGCGCTGCCGTGCATCGGCATCGTCCTCCTCAAGGACCCGCTCGCGCCGGACGCCGTCACGCACCTGGCGGTGTTCGCCTGGCTCGGCCTCAGCCTGCTCGCCATTCCTGTGCTGCGGCGGCTGGCAGAGCGCCATTCGCCGCGTCGGGTCTTCCTCTGCGCCTGCGTCGCCTCGGCCGCGGTCGTCGAAGCCTGCTACATGGTCAGCGCGCCTTTGCATCCTTCGCTGCTCGTCACGCCGGGCACCGGGGCAGGCGAAGCCCTGCGCCACCTCGCCCTCGACCTGGTGCTGACGACGCCCGCCTACGTGCTGATCTTCTGGGCGGTATGGGCGCTGATGCGGCGCTACGCCTACCGCCCGATCGAGTTCGTCGTCCTCGTGGGCGCCGGCCAGGCGCTGGGCGACGGCGTGGCCTACCTGTCGGCGAATCCGGCGATGCTCGTCTTCCTGCCCTGGCTGATGGTGAGCTATCACGCGATGACGATGGCGCCTTTCCTGGCGCTGCGCGACCGGGTCGGCGCGGGGGCGCAGCGGCGCCGGCCGGCGATGTTCGTGCTGCCGCTGCTCGTGCTGCCCGCCGCGTACTGGATCGCCGGCGGAACGATCCTCATCGTCGTCCGCGCCCTGGGCTGGAACGGCTGACTCAGCCCGGCTCTGCGGCCCGCGCGCGCAGCAGCCGCTCCAGCGCCTGCTCGCGGAGGCCGTAGAACTCCTTCAGCCGGTCGATCTCCTCGCGCGCCCGAGCGGCGTGGGCCGCGGGCTCGCCGTCGCGCCGGGTAGCCAGGATCATCTTGTTCTTGCTCGTGTGCTCGAGAGAGACGAACTCGAACACCTTGGCCTGGTAGCCGGCCGATTCGAGCAGCAGCGCGCGCAGGCCGTCGGTCAGCATCTCGGCCTCCTGGCCGAGGTGGATGCCATGCCGGAACAAGGGCGCCAGCGCCTTCGGCGTCGTGAGCTGCGGCCGGAGCTCCTTGTGGCAGCACGGCGAGGCGACCAGCACCCTCGCCCCGGCGCGCAGACCGAGGTCGAGCGCGTGGTCGGTCGCCGTGTCGCAGGCATGCAGTGCAATCATCACGTCGACGGCCTCGGGCACGAAGCTGCGCAGGTCGCCCTCGACGAAGCGCAGACCTTCGCAGTGCGAGCGCACGGCGGCCTGGTTGCACAGCGCCACCAGATCGGCGCGCAGCTCGACGCCGGTGACCTCGGGCGCGCGGCCGAAGCGGCGGCGCAGGTACTCGTGCACCGCGAAGGTGAGATAGCCCTTGCCCGAGCCGTAGTCGACCACCCGCGGAGGCGCGTCGCCATCGCTCAGGCCGGCGTCGTCGAGTGCGTGCTCGAGCACCTCGAGGAACTTGTCGATCTGCTTCCATTTGCGCGCCATCGCCGGCACCAGGCGATGGCGCTCGTCGGTGATGCCGAGCTCGACCCAGAACGGCAGGTCGAGCGGCAGGGCCCGTGCCTTGGCGCGGTCATGCGGCTGCGGCCCCGGCTCGGCCACGGCCTCCGCCACCCGCGCCGCGCGAATGAGCGCCTGCCTGCCTTTCTTGCTGAAGCGCAGCTGCAGCTCGGCGCCGCCGGCATGCAACGTCGCGTGCGCGAACGACGGATCGCCGTGCTCTTCGAGCAAGGCAAGGATGGCGGCGCGACCGGCGGCGGGATCGAGATTCTTCGTGACGTCGCGGGTCGCGTGACGCCAGACGAACGAGAGTGCCGGCTCGCCGCGCAGCTCGATCGGCCGGACGCGAACGCTCTGCAGGTCGCCGGCACCGCGCCGGTTCTTCGAGAACACCAGCGAGGCCAGCGTCCGATCCGCGAGCGCGTGATCGAAGGCGTCGATGAATTCGTCATGCGCGGTCACCGCGCGATTCTCGGCGAAGCCCTGGCGTGACAGCCGCGCGCGCCTCGGCGAAACTCCACCCATGTTCTTCGGTATCGCCGACTACGCGTCGTTCGTGGTCGCCGTGATCGTCTTCCTGATGATCCCGGGGCCGGGCAACCTCGCCCTCATCACCTCCACCGGCAAGGGCGGCATCGGCGGCGGCCTGGCGGCGACGCTCGGCGTCATCGTCGGCGACCAGGTCCTGATGTGGCTCGCGGTCGCCGGCGTGGCGACGCTGCTCGCCGCCTACCCGCCGGCGTTTCGCGGCGTGCAGTGGCTGGGCGCGGGCTACCTCGCGTGGCTGGGCCTGCGCATGATCCTCGCCAAGCCGGGCGACAAGCCGGTGCTGCACATCCGCACCGGCCAGTACTTCCGCCAGGCGTTCGCGATCACCCTGCTCAATCCGAAGGCGATCGTGTTCTACATGGCGTTCTTCCCGCTCTTCGTCGACCCGGCGCAGCACGCCGGCGTGCTCACCTTCGGCGTGATGGCGGCGACGATCGCGGCGTTGACCTTCCTCTACGGGCTGATCGTCACCCTGCTGACGCATCGCCTCGCCGAACGCCTGCGCGCCAATCCGAAGGTCTCGCGCGGGCTCAGCCGGCTGGCCGGCCTGTTCATGATCGGCTTCGGCCTGAAGCTCGTCGTTCGCTAGGTCTGGCTCACGCGGCGAGGCGGGCGGGCGAAGGCGGCGCCATCAGCTCGTCGAGAACCCGGTCGAGGTCGAGCCCCGCGGTCAGCACCGCGGCCATGCGCGGGGTGCAGAGCTCGTGCAGGCGATCGAGGGCGAACCAGCCGAAGCCGTCCATTTCGGGCAGGCGGCGGCTCGAGCCGCGTTCGATGAAGGTGCTCTCGCAACACAAGGCCACCGGATCGACGCGCGCGGAGAGGGCCGCGAACAGATGCAGGTCCTTCTTCCCGGTATAGGCGAACTGGCCGAGGTCGAGCAAGGCTTCGGCATCGAACGCCAGGCCGGTTTCCTCGACCGTCTCGCGCACCGCCGCCTGGACCGGCGTCTCGCCTTCGTTGATGCCGCCTTTCGGCAAGTCCCAATGACGCTGCCCGGTCACATGGCAGAGCAGCAGCTCGCGACTGGACGCGAGGACGACGATGCCGCAACTGAGGCGGCGATTGCGGGAAAAGAGATGCGCGTACACGCCTCGATTGTCTCGCCGTCGCTCTCGCAAGGGGCGCGTACGGGCTTGCCGCAAGTCACGGCCGCGCCAACTCTTGACGGATCGACATGGCCGTTTCCGACGGGCGGTCCGCGCCGCACGCGGCTACGATCGTTCGCATGCGCGAGCCCGCGGCCTTCACGATCTTCGCCACCGCGATCGGCGATTGCGCACTCGCGTGGAGCCGCGCCGGCATCACCGCGGCGTGGCTGCCGGAAACATCGGCGGCAATACTGCGCGCGCGGATCGCCAGGCGCCTTGCCGACCCGCATGAGACCGAGCCGGAGGGCGCGATCGTCGAGGCGATCGCGATGATCCGTTCCTTGCTGCGCGGCGAGCGCACCGATCTCGGTCCGATCCGGATCGACGACTCGCGCCTCGACGCGTTCGACCGGCGCGTGTACGCGGCCGCGCGGACGATCGCGCCGGGCCGCGTCGTCACCTACGCCGAACTGGCCGCCCGCGTCGGCAGCGACGCGAACGCCCGCGCCGTTGGCCAGTCGCTCGGCCGCAACCCGTTTCCGATCGTCGTGCCCTGCCACCGCATCGTCGCCGCGAGCGGCGAGTTGGGCGGCTTCTCGGCCCCCGGCGGCACGGCGACCAAGCGGCGACTGCTGACGATCGAGGACGCGCGCCGCGACGGCGTCGACGACCTGTTCGACGCGCCTGCCGACGCAGCCGCGCTCGCCCGCTGATCCGCCGCGCTCACAGCGCCAGGGTCGGCAGCGTCGCCGGCACGCCATCCTCGCTGCCGACGCTGATCGAGGTGTCGGGCCGCTCGTAGGTGCCGATCAGGCAACCGCTTGCCAGGCCGTGGCTGCGGATCGCCTCGAGCACCGCCTCGCGCCCGGGCTCGGCGTCGAAACTTGCACCGGCTTCGAGGGCGAACACCTGGAAGGCGAAGCGATGCACGCCGTGCCCGGGGGGCGGGTCGGGCGCGAGCCAGGCCGGCTGCAGGTACGAATTGCGGCCGACCTGGAGGCCCGCGCCATCCTGGTCGCGACTCGGCAGCGCCGCTTCCTGCAGCCCGCCGTCGCCGGTGGGCAGCGCGACGACGATCGCATGCACCAGGGGCTGCGGCGTCGGCGCGTCGGCGTCCTCGATGATCAGCAGCACCGCCGCCGCCGCCTCGGGCACGCCGCTCCACTGCAGCGGCGGCGAGACGCCCTCGCCATCGGCGGTGTAGCGCGGCGGGATCGGCGCGTGGTCGGCGAATGCCAGGCTGGTGACGGAGATCGCCGCCATGCCGGCGCGCAGATCGACCGCCCGGGAAGCGATGCTGTCCAGGCCGGCGCGCTGGCCGCGCAGGGCATGACCGACGATGTCGGGCAGTTTTTCGAGCATGGGCTACCTTTGCGGAAAGAGATCCCGGAGGCGGCATTCGGCGTGCCGCGACCGCTCATCCGTTCATCTTCTATTTCTGTATTGACAGAACTAGCCGACTCACGGATGCTGTGCACATGCCTCTCTCACCCACGGTTTCGCGCTTCGTCCTGCACTGGGGCGAAATGGGTACGCGCTGGGGCGTCAACCGCACGGTGGCGCAGATCCACGCGCTGCTCTTCATCTCCGGCCGGCCGATGCATGCCGACGAAATCGTCGAGACGCTCGAGGTCGCGCGCTCCAACGTCAGCAACAGCCTGCGCGAGCTGCAGGGCTGGAGCCTGGTGCGGCTGGTCCACCTGAGCGGCGACCGGCGCGACCACTACGAGACGTCCGGACAGGTCTGGGAGTTAATGCGTACTATCGTCAAAGAGCGCCAGCGGCGTGAGATCGATCCGACGGTCGGCGTCCTGCAGCAGCTTCTCGCCGATCCGGCGATGCGGCAGGAGCCGGTCGCCGTCAAGCTCCGCATGGAGCAGACGCTCGACCTGCTCGAGACCCTCACGGCCTGGAGCGAGGAGATGCTCAAGCTCGACACCGAGACGCTCGGCCAGGTGCTGAAGCTGGGCGCCCGGATCAAGAAGCTGCTCGGCAAGTCCGGCGGCCCGCCGCCTGGCGACGAAATGACCGCCGCCAGCCTGCTGGGGCCCTGACGACCCGGTATTTCATTCCCGGCGGAAATCACTGAAAGGCGAGCGATGGCTTCCGACTATCCCCTCACCGTCTTCTACGACGCGTCCTGCCCGGTCTGCGCCCTCGAAATGGACCAGCTCGGCGCCCGCGACACGACCGGCCGGCTGGTCCTCGTCGACATGTCGGCCCCGGGCTTCGACGCCCGCTGCCACGGCTTCAGCCACGCCGAGCTCGACGCGGCGATCCATGCCGTGCGACCCGACGGCACGGTCGTCCGCGGCATGGCGGTGCTGCGCCTCGCCTACGCCGCGGCCGGCCTCGGCTGGCTCCTGCGGCCCTCGGCGATCGGACCGCTC
This sequence comes from Burkholderiales bacterium, assembly GCA_031360885.1. Lineage (GTDB taxonomy): Bacteria > Pseudomonadota > Gammaproteobacteria > Burkholderiales > Burkholderiaceae_C > Schlegelella_A. The sequence continues at coordinate 6,955 of JANMCC010000183.1, forward strand.
CG
>JANMCC010000204.1:0-9523 GCA_031360885.1 Burkholderiales bacterium
CAACGGGGATGAGCCGTAGGCGCGCAGGCAGGGAGATACCGGTCGGTCTCTCCCTGCCTGTGCAACGACCGGATCGCCCCGGTTCGGCCCGCCCCGCAGGGGTTCGATCAGATGGCGCCCTCGCCCGCCCGCCGGACAGGGCCCATACGGCGCGGGATGGGCCCGGTCCGGCGAGCGCGCGATCATCACCATCTGATCGAATCTATATGGCAGATATCGGCGGGACAGCACACTAGTGTGCTGTCGAGCTACTTGCTCGGCGCCGCACTGCCCTCGCCGGCCGGAACGAACTCGCCCTTCTTCTTCGCTTCCATCGTCTCGGCCTTGCGCTGCTCGCGCGTCTTGGTCGGAGCGCGGGCCGCATCGGCCACGTCGGCCTTCTGCGTCGCTCCCGCGGGCGCCAGCTGGTGCGCCTTGGCCGCCGCCATTGTCTCGGCCTTGCGCTGCTCGAGCGTCTTGGTCGGGCCCGACGCGGGCGCCGCCAGCGGCGCGGCGCCTTCCCCGGCCGGGGTGAGCTTGCCCGCCTTGTTCGCGGCCGCGGTCTCGGCCTTTCTCTGCTCGCGCGAGACCGGGCCCGAGGCCTGGGCCGAGGCGGATTGCCAGGCCATCGATGCGGCCGCGGCCAGCGCCGCCAGTGCGATGAGTTTCGAAGACATCTTCGCTCCCATGACATGGAACGCGGGCGACGCGCCTCGCCCAGGGAGTTTCACCCCGGGAGAGGCTCGCCGCAAGGGCGGCGCGACGGTCTGCCGGGCCGCCTTGGCGCCTTTACTTGCTCGGCGCCGGGCTGCCCTGGCCGGCAGGCACCAGCTCGCCCTTCTTGCGTGCCTCGACGGTTTCCGCCTTGCGCTGCTCGCGCGTCTTGGTCGACGACGCTGCGGCGGCCGTCTCCTTGGGCGCACCGCCTTCGCCCGCAGGCGTGAGCTGGCCGGCCTTGTTCGCGGCCGCGGTCTCGGCCTTGCGCTGGGCCCGCGACGGAGACGAGCCCGGGGCGGCAGCGGACTTCGCCACCGGCCCGCCGCCCTCTCCGGCCGGGGTGAGCTTGCCCGCCTTGTTCGCGGCCGCGGTCTCGGCCTTCCTCTGCTCGCGCGAGACCGGGCCCGAGGCCTGGGCCGAAGCGGACTCCCAGCACAGCGTCGCCGCCGTGGCCAGCGCCGCGACAAGAATGAATTTCGAAGCCATCGTCACTCCCTGATCCGGATCGCGGGCAGCATGCCGCGGGCGCGAGTTTCTCCCCAGTGGGGGCCTCGCCACAATATGCCCGAAGCACAGGTGTTGCTACTTCGCACGTCCGGCGAAGGGCGGCCGGCCGGCCCGGCGACGCAGCAGCAGCGACGGCAGGCGCAGCACGAAGCCGGCCATCAGGCGCAGGTGCATCCAGGTCAGCAGGGTGTTGTCGCGACCGTAGCGAAAGTGCGAAACGCCGCCTTCTTCGGGCCGCAGGTACTTCACCGGCGCGTCGACGTTGAGCGGCCGCACGCCGCGCCACGCCAGCCGCACCACGGCTTCGGTGTCGAAGTCGAAGCGGCGCATCCAGCGCTGGCCTCGCATCACCTCGACCAGCGGCGCGACCGGATAGACGCGAAACCCGTACAACGAGTCGGCGATGCCCGCGCCCAGCGTCTCGAGGTTGGTCCACCAGTTCGAGATGCGCCGGCCGCGCACCCTGAGCAGCGGCGCCGAGGCGTCGAAGACCGGGCGGCCGAGGATCATCGCGCCGGGCGCGGCGATCGAGCCGCGCATGAATTCGGGGATCAGCGCGGCCGGATGCTGGCCGTCCGAGTCCATCGTCAGGGCATGGGTGAAGCCGGCGGCCCGGGCCGCCTCGAGCGCATGCAGCACGGCCGCGCCCTTGCCGGCGTTGCGCGGCAGCACGTCGACGCGCAATCCCGGGTCGGCGGCGGCGAGCTCGCGCAGGCCCTCGGCGGTGCCGTCGTCGCTGCCGTCGACCACCACCCACACCGGCGTCCACGCGGCGCGCGCGGCGCGCACGGTCGAGTACACGGTCGGACCGGTGTTGTAGCTCGGGATGACGACGAGGTGCGTCTTCGAGGCGTTCATCCGCCGATCTCCAGCGCGAAGTAGCGCTCCACCGCGCGCAGCAGGCTGCGGTGGTCGGCCTGCGGCTCGAAGCGCTTGCCCAGGCGCACCCGGATCACCACCGGCGCCGGCGGCGGCCTGAGCAGCGGCCAGCCCTTCCTGAGGTACGGCGAATCGCTTTCGATGATGACGGTCTGGATCGGCACCTTTGCCAGGTGGGCGATCATCGTGATGCCTGGCTTGAACGCGTTGATCGGCGGCCGGACGGTGCGCGTGCCCTCGGGAAACAGCACCAGCTGTCCGCCCTCCTTGAGGCACTCGACGGCGGCCCGCACCATGCCGCGGCCGGAGTCGTTGCGGATGTACCCGGCCAGGCGCGCCCCGCCGCCGAGGAAGACATTGCGCAGCAGCTCGGCCTTCATGACGCACGCGCCGCGCGGCAACCGGGCCACGACCACCATCGCATCGAACATCGCCGGATGGTTGGCAGCGACGATCAGCCCGCCCGGCTCGTCGCGCAGCGTGTCGAGGGCGCTGGAGTCGACGCTCATCATGCCGAGCCGTTCGGCCGTCGCCCAGCCCGAGCGATAGATGAAGGAGATCGCCGCGCGCCCGATCCGCTCGCGGCCGCGACGCGCGAGCACCAGCGAAAGCAGCGGCGCGAGCAGGTTCCAGGCGAGCGACATCAGGCCGAGCTGCGCGATCACGAGCGCGAACAGCAGTCGATGACGCAAGCGGGGCACGGGGGACCGGGCCGCGCTCGTCAATCTTCCGCCACGACGCGCTGACTCGAAGCCGCGAAGATCCATGACACACCGAATCCAGCCGAGAAACCGCGCTCGCTGCGGACCAGCGGGCTGGGGCCGAAGCGGGCGCCGCGCAGGTCGTCCTGGCGAACGAAGCCGCCGACCCAGAGATCGCCATAGCGTCGCGAGAACGCGCCCACCGCGCGCCAGCCGCCGAATCCGCCGGGAGCCTCGTAGGCCGGCCGCGTGGCGGTGGCGAATTCAGGCGCCACGCCGTAGTAGTACTGGTGATGGCGCTGGTTCGCGAACACGGGCCCGGCGAGCAGGCCGAACTGCCAGCCGCCGAAGCCCTGGCCGTCGAGGTTGAGATTGGGCGAGAAGGTGATACCCGCGCTGCGCGGATGGCTCTCGAGGGTGACCGCCTGGCGCAGCGGCAGGCGCAGGTCGAGCTTCAGGCGACGGTCGGCCGACTGCCAGAGCCCGACCTCGAGGTTGGGGCCGATCTCGAACGTGCCCGCAAGATCCTTCATGCCCTGGCGGGCTACGTTGTGGGCGCTGCGCGTCGGCACCGAGGCGGCGAGGCTCACGTCGACGGTGACCCGGCTGCCGGCGAACAGGATCGCGCGCGCGCCGTCGCGATCGGCGCGGAGGAACCTGCCGCGGTAGGCGACATAGGGCAGCGGCAGCAGATAGGCGGCCGATTCATCGGAGCCGCGATAGTCGGGAAAGCGCAGCGCGGCGACGCCGATGCCGAGTTCCCAGAGCGGCCTGGTGATCGTGCCCGCAGGCAGAGGCGCGTCGCCGACCTTGACGACCGGACCGTCGATCGCCGGTCCGGGCATCGGCAGTTCGTCGGCGCGGGCCGTTGCGACCACGCCGCAAGCCGAGCAGAGCACGAGGGCAGCGAGACCGACCCGGCGCGCCCGCGAGGGCGCCCTCACGATGCCGGTACCCCGGCGTCGCGGATGTTGAAGCGCCTTCGCCGCCAGAACGCGAGGCTGCGCCCCAGGTGGCCGAGGGAAACGAGGTAGTACAGGACTTTCAGGGCGAAGATCGACCGCCAGATCGGCGTCTTGCCGAAGATGTCGCCGGCCAGGAGCGAGATCAGCGCCTCCTTCACCCGCAGCGGGTTCTGCTGCGCCATGAAGAAGTCGCGCATCGTCGGGCTGGAGACGCGGAAGATGAACCAGGAGAACTCGCGCGGCCCGTGCCGCATGACGCGGTCGAAGCGGCGCCGCGCCGCCGCCGCCTTGCGCGGCCGGTCGAGCGTGGTCTCGACCACGTCGGCGCCGGCGAAGCCGCTCTGCATCGCCAGATAGACGCCCGAGGAGAACACCGGGTCGATGAAAGCGTAGGCGTCGCCGAGGAGCAGGTAGCGCTCGCCGCTGGAGATGCGGCTGCTGTACGAGTAGTTGCCGGTGGCATGCACCTCGGAGACGAGCTCGGCGCCGGCGAGCCGTTCGGCGAGCGCCGGGCAGAGCGCGATCGTGTCGCGGAAGAACTCGGGCAGCGGCTTGGTGCGCGACTTCAGGTAGTACGGCCAGCAGACCGCGCCGATGCTGGTGACGCCGTCGGCCAGCGGGATCTGCCAGAACCAGCCGTGGTCGAACCAGAAGATCGTGATGTTGCCTTCGAGCCTGCCCTCGGCCCGCCGGGCGCCGCTGAAATGGCCGTACAGCGCCGAGCTGTTGTGCTTCGGATTCTTCTCCTTGCAGCGGAACTGGTTGGCGAGGAGCGTGTCGCGCCCCGAGGCATCGACGAGAAAGCGCGTGCGCCAGCTGCGCTTCGCGCCGTCGTCGAGCTCGGCCTCGACCGTGGCGCCTTCGGCGTCGAATTCGACCTTGCGCACCCGGCAGCCTTCGAAGGCGCGCGCACCCTTCTTCGCGGCATTGCGGAACAGCAGCTCGTCGAGCTCGGAGCGGCGCACCTGCCATGCGTAGGGCATCGACTTGTCCCAGGCCTCGGCGAACTCGATCATCCCCTGGCCGTCGTGATCCGGCGAAACGAACTCGGCGCCGTACTTGGCCATGCCGAAGCGCTCGACCTCCTCGCGCACGCCGAGGCGGTCGAACAGCACCGCGTTGGCGGGCAGGAGCGACTCGCCGATGTGAAAGCGCGGATGGTGGGTCTTCTCGAGCAGAAGCACGCTGCGGCCGCGCTCGGCGAGCAGGGCGGCGATGGTCGAGCCGGCGGGGCCGCCGCCGACGACGAGCACCTCGCAGTCGAAAGCGCCGGGCAAGGGACTGGCGGTCGCTGGAATCGCGGGCGGCAGGGACATGATTCGATGAGATGCAGTGGCGGCCGCGGCCAGCGTCCAGCGCAGGCTGGGATGGGGCCGAATTCTATCGTCGGGCCCGGGAGTCTCCGGGGTTGCCCGGGCGGGGCAACCGACGTGCCTTCCCTCGAGGGCCGATCGCCCTGCCCCGCGCCCTCAGTGCGAAGGCAGCGCGCGGAACTCCGGCAGGGACTCGGCCGCGGCCGAATGCGCGACCAGCGCCGGATGAGCCGCGGCGGCGACGACGTCGGCCAGCAGCGACTGCGTGAATTCCCAGACCACGGCGGCGGTGACGCCCGCCTGGGTGATCGACTGTCGGCTCACGCCGAGCGGCGCGCGAAGCTGCTCGCCCTCCAGCGCCGCGAGGGCGGCGAAGAGCTGGCCGCGAACCCGCTCCAGCCACCATGCATGCTGCTTCTCGGCGGGGCGAAGCGTCGTCTCGTAGACCATCTGCACGGCCTTCTCGCAGGCGGCCAGGCCCAGGCCGACGAGGCGCAGGTCGCGCTGCGCCTCGCGCCGGCCTGCCGGCACGAGGCTGGCGCGCGGCGCCGCGAGGCGCTCCGCGTACGCGAGGATCAGGGTCGAGTCCATCAGCACCTCGCCGTCGTCGCAGACGAGCGATGGCGCCTTGACGACCGGATTGATCGCCGCGAATTCCTCGAACTGGCGAAACACCGAGAGCGGCCGATGCTCGAACGGCAGGCCGAGCAGGCGCAGCGAAATCGCCGTACGACGGACGTACGGCGAATCGAGCATGCCGACGAGTTGCACCCCTAGGCGGCGGGCGCGTTCGACTCGTACTCGATGCCGCCGGTCATCGGCGTGACGACGTTGTAGATCGCGCAGCCGATCACCGTCGCGATGTAGCCGATGACGAGATAGAGGATGGGCAGGATGATGATGCCCCAGAGCGGCATCGACTGGCCGGCGCCGGCGAGCGATGCGATCAGGAACACGGGCACCAGGAAGATCAGCGAAGTGACGGCACCGATGACGCCGAAGACCTTGCCGTTCTGATGCGGGGACAAGCGGAAAATTTGTTGTTTCATCACGAGGCGCCTCCTCCGCGCCGGCAGCGACTTTCGCGGACTGCGGCCGGCCGGTCAAGACCACTCCCCCTTCCTCGCGGGAGCGCCTTACTCGCCCAGGTAGGCCGCCCTCACCTTGGGATCGGCGAGCAGCGCCTTCGCGTCGCCGGTCATGGTCACCTCGCCCGAGTCCATCACGTAGCCGCGCGAGGCGAGCTGCAGGGCCCGGCTCGCGTTCTGCTCGACCAGGAGGATGGTCGTGCCCTGCTGGTGGATGTCGTTGACCACCTCGAAGATCTTGTCGACCATGATCGGCGAGAGGCCCATCGACGGCTCGTCCATCAGCAGCACCTTCGGCCGCGCCATCAACGCCCGGCCCATCGCCAGCATCTGCTGCTCGCCGCCGCTCATCGTGCCGGCGAGCTGGTTGCGGCGCTCCTTCAGGCGCGGGAAGATGCCGAACACGCGGTCGATGTCGGCGGCGATGTCCTTGACGTCGTTGCGCACGAAGGCGCCCATCTGCAGGTTCTCGGTGATCGTCATGCGCGAGAACACGCCGCGCCCTTCGGGCACCATGACGAGGCCCTGCTCGACCAGCAGCCACGGACCCTGGCCGCGCGTGCTCCTGCCCATGAACTCGATCTCGCCGCCGGCCGGGGGCTGGGTGCCGGTGATCGCCTTGAGGGTGGTCGTCTTGCCGGCGCCGTTGGCGCCGATCAGGCTGACCAGCTCGCCCTCGCGGACCTCGAACGAAACGCCCTTCACCGCCTGGATGCCGCCGTAGGCGACGCGCAGGTTGGTGACGCGGAGCAGGACCTTTGCGGTGGAGGCAGCCATCGGCGTTCCCGGGGCGAAGGCTAGTGGGCGGCGTGGCCGGCGCCGAGATAGGCTTCGATCACCTTCTCGTTGCGCTGCACCTCGGCCGGCGTGCCTTCGGCGATCTGCTTGCCGTAGTCGAGCACGGTGACGCGGTCGCACAGGCCCATCACCAGCTTCACGTCGTGCTCGATCAGGAGGATGGTGCGGCCGTCGTTCCTGATCCGGTCGATCAGCTCGCGCAGCGTCACCTTCTCGGTCGAGTTCATGCCGGCCGCCGGCTCGTCGAGGGCGATCAGCTTGGGGTCGGTGGCCAGGGCGCGCGCGACCTCGAGCCGGCGCTGGTCGCCGTAGCTCAGGGTGCGCGCCTTGTACTCGGCGAAGCCGCCGATGCCGACGTAGTCGAGCAGCTCCTGCGCGCGGCTGGCGATCGCCGCCTCCTCGGCCTTGAAACCGGGCGTGCGAAAGACCGCGCCGAGCAGGCCGGAATGGGTGCGCACGTGCCGGCCGACCATCACGTTCTCGAGCGCCGTCATGTCGGAGAAGAGACGGATGTTCTGGAAGGTGCGGGCGATGCCCGCCTTGGCGACCTCGTGCACCGCGCTCGGCTTGTAGGGCTTGCCGCCGAGCTCGAAGCTGCCCGAGTCGGGCGTGTAGAGGCCGGTCAGGACGTTGAAGAAGGTCGTCTTGCCGGCGCCGTTCGGGCCGATCAGGCCGTAGACCTGGCCCTTCTCGATGGTGATGCCGACATCCGACAGCGCCTGCAGCCCGCCGAAGCGCTTGGAGACGCCGCCGACCTTGAGAACGATCTCGCGTTCAGGCATGCCGGGTCCCGCTGGGATGGTTCTCGTTGGTGACCTCGCTCACGTTCGGGCCGACCGGCTGCGGCACCGAGGGATCGTCGCGCACCTTCTGCGGCGGCGGGGTCGGCGCCAGCTTGCCGTGCTCGGGCGAAGGCCAGAGGCCGCGCGGCCGCGCCAGCATGATGCCGATCATCGCCAGAGCGATCAGGAGCTGGCGCAGGATCGAGGCGTCGAGCCGGCCGTCGGTCATCGACTGCAACGGCCCGGCGATGTAGCGCAGCACCTCCGGCAAGGCCGCGAGCAGCAGGGCGCCGACGATGACGCCGGGCAGGTGGCCGATGCCGCCGAGCACGACCATCGCCACCACGATCACCGATTCCTGCAGGCTGAACGACTCGGGCGAGATGAAGCCCTGGAAGCTCGCGAACATCACGCCCGACACGCCGCCGAAGGTGGCGCCCATGCCGAAGGCGAGCAGCTTCAGGTTGCGGGTGTTGATGCCCATCGCCTTGGCGGCGATCTCGTCCTCGCGGATAGCCATCCAGGCGCGGCCGATGCGGCTGCGCTCGAGCCGGTAGCAGATGAGCACGGCGAAGACGACGAGCAGCAGGAACAGGAAGTAGTAGTTGGTGACCTTGGGCCACTCGAGGCCGAACCAGTGCCCCGTCTTGCCGAGGCCGACGCCGAGGATCGAGATCTCGTCGATCGAGGCGATTCCCTTCGGGCCGTTGGTGATGTTGACCGGCGCGTCGAGGTTGTTCATGAACACCCGAACGATCTCGCCGAATCCGAGCGTGACGATCGCCAGGTAGTCGCCGCGCAGCTTCAGGGTGGGCGCGCCGAGCAGCACGCCGGCGACGCCGGCGACCACCGCGCCGAGCGGAATGACCACCCACCACGGCGTGTGCAGGCCGTTCGGGAAGGCGGCGGCGAATGCCGGAAAGGTGTCGGTCAGCTGCGGCGAGGCGAGCAGTCCCAGCATGTAGGCGCCGACCGCGTAGAAGGCGACGTAGCCGAGGTCGAGCAGGCCGGCGTAGCCGACCACGATGTTCAGGCCGAGCGCGAGCAGCACGTAGAGCAGCGCGATGTCGATGATGCGCACCCAGGCGTTGCCCGCCATCTGCACCACGAAGGGCAGGATGCACAGCAGCACCGCCGCGCCGATGAAGACGACGAGCTTGTTGCGCCTGGCGAACTCGTTCATGCGCGATCGGCCACCCGTTCGCCCAGCAGGCCCTGCGGACGCAGCGTCAGCACCAGGATCAGCACCACGAAGGCGAAGATGTCCTGGTAGTGGCTGCCGAGCACGCCGCCGGTGAGGTCGCCGATGTAGCCGGCGCCGAGCGCTTCGATCAGGCCGAGCAGCACGCCGCCCACCATCGCCCCGGCGAGGTTGCCGATGCCGCCGAACACCGCCGCGGTGAACGCCTTCAGCCCCGGAAGGAAGCCCATCGTGTGCTGGACCGAGCCGTAGTTGGCCGCGTACATCACGCCGGCCAGGGCGGCGAGCGCTGCGCCGATGACGAAGGTGGCCGAGATCACGGTGTCGGGCCGCACGCCCATCAGCGCGGCGACCCTCGGGTTCTCGGCGGTGGCGCGCATCGCCCGGCCGAGCTTGGTGCGGTTGACGAGGTACATCAGGCCGGCGAGCGTGATCGCGGTCGAGACCAGGATCAGGATCTGCACGTTGTTGATCACCGCGCCGCCGATGTGGTGCGGTTCGCCGGGCAGCAGGATCGGGAACGACTTGTAGTTCGGCTTCCAGATGATCATCGCCAGCGTCTGCAGGAGCAGGCTCATGCCCATGGCGGTGAT
>JANMCC010000291.1:0-3806 GCA_031360885.1 Burkholderiales bacterium
CTTGACGCCGGCCGGGTTCTTGGCCGAGAAGTGCTCGGCCACGAGCTGCCAGGTGCGGAGCTGGTTCTGGCCGACGTTGGCGAACGGACCGGAGAGGCCCTCGATCATGGCGATCTTGACCGTCTCGCCCTTCTGGGCAAAAGCGCCGGACGCGGCCGCGGCCATGAGGCTGGCGGCAACGAGCTTGTGTGCGAATTTCATCGGAAAAGATCTCCTGGTCTACGGTTTTCGAGGGCGCAACGAGAGTACAAGTTTTGCTGGGCAAACCCATGAGGGAATGCCCGGAACGCCCGCGCGGCGTGCTGTCGCAAAGGTGACTCGCACCCGCTTTCGCCCACCGTCACGCAAGGTCTCGTGCATAGCCGCCCGCGAGCCGGGCGATAGACTCCCCCCGCCGAACGACCGGCGCCTTGCCCGCCTGCCCGCGATTCCCGCCGATGCTGCTCGACTTCCTGCCGATCGTCCTGTTCTTCGCCAGCTACTTCGTGGCCAACGCCAACGCCGAGGCTGCGGCCGCCTTCGCCACCCAGCACCTCGGCGCGATCGTCTCGGGCGGCGTCGTCGCCCCGGACGTCGCCCCGGTGCTGCTCGCGACCGTGGTCGTCTGCGCGGCGACGCTGCTGCAGATCACGGCGCAGCTCGTGATGCGCAAGAAGGTGCATACGCTGCTCTGGGTCACCTTCGCGCTCGTCACCGTGCTCGGCGGCCTGACGGTCTGGTTCCACAACCCGACCTTCATCAAGTGGAAGCCGAGCGCCGTCTGCTGGGCGATGGCGCTGGTGCTGCTGGTCAGCCAGCTGATCGGCAAGAACCTGCTGCGCACCCTGGTCGGCAAGCAGTTGCAGCTGCCCGACGTCGTCTGGCAGCGGCTCGGCCTCGCCTGGATCCTGTTTCTCACGCTCACGGGCGTGGCCAACCTGTACGTGGCGTACACCTTCTCCACCTCCACCTGGGTCAGCTTCAAGGTCTTCGGCCTGACGGCGCTCAACCTGTTGTTCATCGTCGTCCAGGGCTTCTACATCTCCCGCTACCTGGACGAAGAGGAGCCGGCACCGGGGCCGGCGCTGGCCCGCGGCGACAAGGCCGTGGCGGCGGAATCGAGGCCGCGTTGAGCGTCTCCGCCGGGGACATCGACGCCGCCTTGCGCACGGCGCTGGCGCCGGCGGCGCTCGAGGTCCAGGACGACAGCCACCTCCACGCCGGCCACGCCGGGGCGCGGGAGGGGCGTCACTTCAGCGTGCGGATCACGAGCCCCGGCTTCAAAGGCCTGAGCCGGGTGGCCCGGCATCGCCTCGTATATGATGCCCTGCGCTCCCTGATGCCGCGCGGGATCCACGCCCTCGCCATCGACGCCCGAGTCCCGGACGAACCCTGATCCCCCCGCGCTCTCCGCCGCGTCTGCCCGCACTCCGCAGGGCTCCGTTTCCAACCCGTCAAAGCCCGAAAGGCTCCCGTTCATGATGAAGAAGCGTTTTCTCGCCGTCAGCGTTCTACTGGCCGCGTTCGCCGCCGCCGGGCTCGCCCCGCTCGCCGCCCAGGCCCAGAACATCGCCGTCGTCAACGGCAAGCCGGTGCCGAAGTCGCGCGCCGACGCGGTGATCACCCAGGTGCAGAAGCAGGCGGCGCAGCGCGGCCAGCAACTCCCGCCCGACATCGACAAGCTGGTGCGCGACAAGGTCGTCACCGACGAGATCCTGGTCCAGGAAGCCGAGCGCCGCGGCCTCGCCGCCTCGAGCGACTACAAGCAGCAGATGGAAATCGCCCGGCAGAGCATCCTGATCGGCCTGCTCGCTGCCGACGTCGACAAGAAGGCGGTCGTCAGCGACGCCGAGGTCCAGGCCGAGTACGACAAGTTCAAGGCCCAGGCCAGCGGCACCGAGTACCGCGTTCGCCACATCCTGGTCGAGAAGGAAGACGAAGCCAAGACGATCGTCGCCCAGCTCAAGGCCGGCGCGAAGTTCGAGGACCTGGCGAAGAAGAACTCCAAGGATCCCGGCTCTGCCGAGAACGGCGGGGACCTCGATTTCGCCAACGCCGGCTCCTACGTGCCCGAGTTCTCGCAGGCCATGGTCAAGCTGACCAAGGGCGCCTACACCGACGTGCCGGTGAAGACCCAGTTCGGCTATCACATCATCAAGCTCGAGGACACTCGCGAGGCGAAGTTCCCGCCGCTCGCCGAAGTGAAGCCGCAGATCCAGCAGCGCCTCGCGCAGCAGAAGGCCACCGCGTTCCGCGACGAGCTTCGCGCCAAGGCGAAGACCGACTACAAGTTCACCAACTGATCCCTCAAACGAGGATCCGGCCCGCCTCGATCCGCAGCTGCTGGTCGCAGCGGGCAGCGATGGTGCTGTCGTGGGTCACCAGCACCAGCGTCGTTCCCGCCTCGCGGTTCAGCTCGAACATCAGCGCCATCACGGTCTCGCCGGTGGCGAAGTCGAGGCTGCCGGTCGGCTCGTCGGCCAGCAGCAGCGCCGGCTTGACGACGAAGGCGCGGGCCAGGGCGACCCGCTGCTGCTCGCCGCCCGAGAGCACGCGCGGATAGTGGCGCAGCCGCTCGCCCAGGCCCACGTGCTTCAGCATCTCGGTCGCCAGCGCCCGCGCGTCGGAGCGGCCCTGCAGCTCGAGCGGCAGCATCACGTTCTCGAGCGCATTGAGGTTGGCCAGCAGCTGGAAGCTCTGGAAGACGAAGCCCACCCGTTCGGCGCGCACCGCGGCGCGCGCGTCCTCGTCGATCGCGAACAGGTCGATGCCCGCCAGCCGCACCGTGCCCTCGCTCGGCGTGTCGAGCCCGGCGATGATCGACAGCAGGGTGCTCTTGCCCGAGCCCGAGGCACCGACGATCGCGACCGAGCGCTCGCGCGCCAGGGTGAAATCGATGTCGTGGAGAATCGTCAGGGTGCCGGTCGAATCCTGGACGCGCTTGGTCAGGCGCTCGACGGCGATGATGGGTTCGGACATGGATGAGGCTGGAGTTCTTCTCGTGATGGCGCGTCGCCGCTGGCTCGTGCACTGTAGCGCGGCCCTCCTCGCCGCCGCAGGCTCGGCCGGATTGCCCTCGTTCGCCGCGGCCGCCACCAGCACGAAGGCGCACACGATCCTGGTCGTCGGCGACAGCCTCTCGGCCGAATACGGCCTGCAGCGCGGCAGCGGCTGGGTCGCGCTGCTCGAGGCCCGCCTCGCGCGCGAGCGGCCGGGCACCCGCGTCGTCAACGCCAGCATCAGCGGCGACACCACCGCCGGCGGGATCGCCCGCCTGCCCGCCCTGCTGCGCCAGCACAAGCCGACCGTGGTGGTGCTCGAGCTCGGCGGCAACGACGCGCTGCGCGGCCTGCCGATCGAGACGACGCGCAGCAACCTGGTCGAGATGGCCAAGCTGGCCAAGGCCGGGGGTGCGCGGCTCCTGATCCTGGGGATGCAGATTCCGCCGAACTACGGCCGCAGCTACGGCGAGCGCTTCGCGGCGATGTTCGACGAGGTCTCGCGCAGCCAGGGCGCGGCGCTGGTGCCGTTCCTGCTGAAAGGCGTGGCCGACATCCCGCAGGCGGAGACGATGTTCCAGGCGGACCGGATCCATCCGCTGGCGAGCGCGCATCCGATCATCCTGGCCAACGTCTGGCCGGTGCTCGAACCGCTGCTCAAGTAGCCCGGGCGGCCCCGGGCTGCGCGGCTAGCGCTGCTTCTCGCCCTTCTCGTTGCGGTCCGGCCTGTCGGGCTTGTCCGCCCTTTCCACCCTCGCGGGCCTGTCCTCCGCGCGCGGCGCCGGAGGCGGCGGCGCGACCGCGGCCGGGACGGCGCGCGTCGGCTCG
>JANMCC010000329.1:0-2258 GCA_031360885.1 Burkholderiales bacterium
TGAAGCCTCGGCCTCTCCTCCTAATACTTCCGCTCCGCAGAGCGCCCACCGCCCCGATCCGCCGCCGAATCGCCGCTCGGCGACCCAACGCCCGAAGGCCTCGGGCATGGGGTGGCCCCCGCAGCGAAGTAAAGGAGGAGCCGAGCGCCAAGCTTGCTTGGTGCTCGGCGGGGGACATGAGCGGAGGGGGCCACCCCTTGCCCGAGGCCGACCGACGCCGACCGACGCCGACCGACGCCGACCGATGCCGTCCGACGCCGTCGACCCACGCCCGCTACGACGGCTCCTCGACGATCGGCGTCTTCGACTGCGCCGCGCGGCTGGTCGAGACCATCGCCACGCCGATGCACGCCACCGCCATGCCGAGCCACATCGTCGCCGTCGGCGGCACGCCGTAGACCGCCCATTCCATCAGCGCCGCCACCGGCGGGGTGAGGTAGAGCAGGCTGGTGACGCTGGTCGCCTGGCCGCGGCGCAGCAGCAGGTGCAGGATCGTGTAGGCGCCGATCGACGCCGGCACGACGTGGTACAGCAAGGTGCCCGCGATCTGCCAGTTCCAGGCGATGCGAAAGCCCTCGAACGCGGCCCCGAGCGGCAGCATCACGAGCGCCGTGACCGCGAAATGGATGCAGACCGCCGCGCGCAGGTCGACCGTGGCGCAGAACTGGCGCTGGTAGAGCGTGCCGCCGGTGACGCAGGCGAGCGCCCAGGCCACCGCGAGCAGCGCCGGCAGCGAGATCGCCGCGCCGTCGACCCGGTGCCCGACCACGAGCGCGACGCCGCCCAGCCCGACCGCGACGCCGACCATCTGCAGCGCCGAGAGCCGCTCGTGCAGCCAGCGCGACACGATCAGCGCCGTCAGCATCGGCTGCAGCGCGAGGATCAGCGCCGTCACGCCGGCGGAGAGGCCCCAGCGCTGCGCGTAATGGCTGCCGCCGAGGTAGCCGGCATGGCTGAGCAGGCCGGCGATGGCGACGTGCCCCCAGGCCGCAGGCGTTCGCGGCCAGCGTGCGCGCAGGCCGAAGGCCAGGGAGGCGACGGCGAAGGCGATCGCGTAGCGGACGCCGATGTAGGTGAAGGGCGCTGCGTACTCGAGCGCGATCCGGGTGACGACGAAACCGCTGCCCCAGATCGTCACGAAGTAGGTGCTGAGGGCCACGCTCGCGGCGGGCGAGAGCGGCGCCGGCGGCGTTGCGGAGTGTCCCGCGCTCGTCATCCTGTGCGATTTAACCGACACCGCGGTCGGGCAAGCTTTGCTACCGTCGCCATCGTGATGAAGAAGAACGAACTCCGGGACCTCTGCCCGCAAGTGTCGCCGAGATCGCGACCGTGATCGCCACCCGCGACCAGGCGCTCGCCCGCGACGCCGCCGATCCGCTCGCCCCGCTGCGAGCCGAGTTCACGCTGCCCGAAGGCGTGATCTACCTCGACGGCAACTCGCTCGGCGCGCTGCCGCGCCGGACCGCCGCTCGGGTCCAGCAAACGATCGTCGGCGAATGGGGCGAGGGCCTGATCCGCAGCTGGAACAGCGCCGGCTGGATCGACCTCGCACACGAGAGCGGCGACCGGATCGCCACGCTGGTCGGCGCCGCGCCCGGCGAGACCAGCACCGGCGACTCGACCTCGGTCAACCTGTTCACGGCGCTGAGCGCCGCCGCCGCCCTGCAGCGCGCCGACGCCCCGGCGCGCACCACCCTGCTCTCGGAGCGCAGCAACTTTCCGACCGACCTCTACATCGCCGAGAGCGTGGCCATCGCCGCCGGACTGAAGCTGCGTCTGGTCGACGCCGCCGATCTCGCCGACCACCTGACCCGCGACGTCGCGGTGCTGATGCTGACGCACGTGAACTACCGCAGCGGCCGCATCCACGACATGGCCGAGGTGACGCGGATGGCGCATGCCGCCGGTGCCCTCACCGTCTGGGACCGGGCGCACTCGGCCGGCGCCGTGCCGGTGGACCTGCACGGCGCCGGCGCCGACTTCGCCGTCGGCTGCGGCTACAAGTACCTCAACGGCGGGCCTGGCGCGCCGGCTTTCGTCTGGGCGCATCCCAGGCATACCGCGCGCTTGGACCGCGAGGGCTTGCGCCAGCCACTCGCCGGCTGGCTCGGCCACGCCGCGCCGTTCGAGTTCACGCCCGACTACCGCCCTGCCCCCGGCATCACGCGCTTCCAGTGCGGCACGCCGCCGATCCTCTCGCTGACCGCGCTGGAGTGCGGGGTCGACACCGTGCTCGCCGCCGCGCCGCTCGGCGGCAT
>JANMCC010000339.1:0-8876 GCA_031360885.1 Burkholderiales bacterium
CCGAACTCGGCCTGGTAGTTCGAGTAGCTGAGCGGCAGGTTCGTGCCGCGAATCTCGGTTTGCTCGACGCCGATGCCGAGGAACACCGTGTCGTATTCGCTGAACGGGACTCCGAAGCGGACCGAGGCGCCGGGCGTGACAAGCTTGTATTGCTCGCCCTGGCTGTTGATCGGCTGCGTGGTCCGGTAGTAGAGGTCGAGCGATCGGGAGATGCCGTCGATCGTGAAGTACGGATCGATGGTGCTGAGCACCAGCGTCTTGTAGTGCTTGCTGGTGTTGACCTCCAGCCCGAGGTAGTTGCCCGAGCCGAAGATGTTTTCCTGCTTGATCGAGGCCGTCAGCGCCAGCTTGTCGGCCGAGGAGTAGCCGGCGCCGATCGAGATCGCGCCGGTCGACTTTTCCTTGACCGTGATCGTCAGGTCGACCTGGTCCTGGGTTCCGGGCACCTCGCTGCTGTCGACGCTCACGTCGCTGAAGTAGCCGAGGCGGTCGACCCGGTCGCGCGAGAGCTTGATCTTGCGGCCGTCGTACCAGGCCGACTCGAGCTGGCGGAACTCGCGCCGGATCACCTCGTCCCGGGTGCGGGTGTTGCCGGCGACGCTGATCCGCCGGACGTAGACGCGGCGCTGCGGCTCGGCGGTCAGGGTGATGGCGACCTGGCCCGTGCTGCGGTTGATTTCCGGGCGGCTGTCCACCCGGGCGAAGGCATAGCCGAAGGTGCCGAAGCGGTCGACGAAGGCGCGCGTCGTCTCCGCGACCGCCTCGCCGCGGTAGGCCTCGCCTGGCTTGATCGACACCAGCGTCTTGAACTCGTTCTCCCGGCCGAAATACTCGCCTTCGAGCTTGACCGCCGTCACCGTGTACGGCTGTCCTTCCTTGACGTTGATGGTGATCGAGATGTCCTGCTTGTCGCTCGAGATCGCGACCTGGGTCGACTCGATCTCGAACTCGAGATAGCCGCGATTGAGGTAGTAGGCGCGCAGCGTCTCCAGGTCGGCGTTGAGCTTGGCGCGCGAGTAGCGGTCGTTCTTCAGGTAGAAGTTGAGCCAGCTGCTGTCGTTCAGCTCGAACAGGCCCTTCAGCGTGCCTTCGGAGAACACCGTGTTGCCGACGATCCGGATTTCCCTGATCTTCGACGGCGCGCCTTCGGTCACGGTGAAGGTGACGTTGACGCGGTTGCGCTCCTGCGGCGTCACCGTGGTCACGATCTCGACGCCGTAGAGGCTGCGCGTCAGGTACTGGCGCTTCAACTCCTGCTCGGCCCGATCGGCGAGCGCCTTGTCGAACGGCAGGCCCTCGCCGATGCCGAAGTCCTTCAGCGACTTGATGAGGACGTCCTTCTCGAACTCCTTCATGCCCGCGAAGTCGATGCCGGCGATGACCGAGCGCTCGTCGACGATGACCACCGCGACGCCGTTGTCGATGTCGATGCGGACGTCCTTGAACAGGCCGGTGGCGAACAGGGCACGCAGCGCCGCCGAACCCTTCTCGTCGGTGTAGGTGTCGCCGATGCGAAACGGCAGCGCCGCGAACACCGTGCCCGCGTCGGTGCGCTGCAGGCCCTCGACCCGGATGTCCTTCAGCACGAAAGGCTCGACCGCCCAGGCGGAACCGACCTGCAGGGCCAGAGCGATGGCGAGCGAGAGAGGAGCGTGGCGAAAGAGGCGCGTACAGCCGAGCGGACGAGCGGGAAGGTGCATGCGATCTGTCATTGGAGGCCCAGGAGGCGGGCCATGTCGTTGTAGAGCGCCAGGGACATCATCATCAGCATGATGGCAACCCCGCCTCTCTGCAGCCTGTCGAGCCACAACTCGGAGACCTGACGTCCCGTCACGGCCTCGAAAAGATAATACATCAGGTGGCCGCCATCGAGCACCGGCAGCGGCAGCAGGTTGAGCACGCCGAGGCTCACGCTGACGATCGCGAGAAAGCCGAGGAAGTACGAGAGGCCCAGGCGCGCCGACTTGCCGGCGTAGTCGGCGATCGTCACCGGGCCGCTCAGGTTCTTGAGCGAGGCCTGGCCGATCACCATCTTGCCGAGCATGCGCAGGGTCAGGGCCGACATCTGCCAGGTCTGCGTCACCGCCACGCCGAGGCCTTCGACGACGCCGTAGCGGACCGACACGAACTCGGGCTTGCGGCCGGGGGACACCTCGAGCCGGCCGATCCGCCTGCCGCCGTCGAGCAGGACCACGGCGGGCGTGACCACGAGGTCCAGCCGCTGCCCGGCGCGCTCGATGCGCCACTGCATCGGCACCGCGATGCCGGTCTTGCCGCTCTCGCGGGTGGCCTCGACCACCTGCGACGCGTCGGCGACGGCGAGGCCGTCGATCGCCAGCACCCGGTCGCCGGCGCGCAGGCCCGACACCGCGCCGGCCTTGCCCGGCGCGACGTCGGCGAGCACCGGCTCGCTGTAGGGGGCGCCCAGGCCGACGCGCTGCATCAGCTTGGGATCGACATCGCTGGTTGCCAGCGAAGCGAGCTCGAGCCGGAGGCGCCGCTGACCGCGGCCGTCGCTGTCGCTGACCTGCAGCTCCAGGTTCTCGCCGTTCATCAGGCTCTGCATCACCTGCCAGCCGAGGTCGGTGAGCGAGCGGATGTCGCGCCATTCGTTGCCGTCGCCCGAGACCGCCCGAACCCAGTCCCCCGCGCGCAGCCCCGCCCGCTCGGCAACGCTGGCCGCCACCGGCGGCCCGAGAACCGCCTTCGGCTCCTCGACGCCGACCCAGGACTGCGTCGCGTAGAGCGCGATCGCGAGCAGCAGGTTGGCGACCGGACCGGCGACGACGATCGCGGCGCGCTGCCAGAGCGGCTTGCGATTGAACGCCCGGTCGCGGTCCTCGGACGCGACCGGCCCTTCCCGCTCGTCGAGCATGCGGACATAGCCGCCGAGCGGCAGGGCGCAGACCACGAATTCGGTGCCGTCGGGCCGCGGCTGGCGGCGCCAGAGCACCCGGCCGAAGCCGATCGAGAAACGCAGCACCTTCACCCCGCAGGCCACCGCCACGCGGTAGTGGCCGTACTCGTGCACGACGATCAGCACGCCGAGCGTGAACAGGAAAGCGAGGATGGTCGTGATCGGCGTCATTGCGGTTCTATTCGGCACAGCCCTTCAGGAACCGGACCGCCTGCCGCCGGGCCGCGGCGTCGAGCGCGAGCAAACCCTCGAGCGAATCGGCGGCGCGGGCTTGCGGAATCACGGCTGCGACCGTTCGGGCGTTGACGTTGTGAATCCGGTCGAAGCGGATGGTTCCTGAAAGAAACGCCGCCACCGCTTCCTCGTTGGCGGCATTGAGCACCGCGCTCGTTCCCGCCGGCCCGCGCAGGGCGTCGTAGGCCAGGCCGAGCGCCGGGTAGGTGGCGTGATCGGCCTCCTCGAAGGTGAGCGAGGCGACCGTGCGCCAGTCGAGCCGGTCGGCGCCGGAGACGATCCGCTCCGGCCAGGCCAGGCCGTAGGCGATCGGCACGCGCATGTCGGCGGTGCCGAGTTGCGCCAGCACCGACTGGTCGCGGCAGACGACCATCGAATGGATGATGCTTTGCGGATGGATCACGACCTCGATCCGCTCGGGCGCGAGATCGAACAGGAAATGCGCTTCGATCACCTCGAGCGCCTTGTTCATCATGGTCGCCGAGTCGACCGAGATCTTGCGCCCCATCACCCAGTTCGGATGGGCGCACGCCTGGTCGGGCGTGACCCCGGTCAGCGTCTCCGGCGCGCGGCCGCGAAACGGCCCGCCCGAAGCGGTGAGGACGATGTGGTCGATCCGTTCGGGCCAGCTCGCGCGGTCGTCCGGCAGGCATTGGAAGATCGCCGAATGCTCGCTGTCGATCGGCAGCAGGGTCGCCCCGCCGGCCTTCACCGCGTTCATGAAGAAGGCGCCGCCGACGACCAGCGCCTCCTTGTTGGCGAGCAGCAGGCGCTTGCCGGCGTGGGCCGCGGCGAGACAGGGCGCAAGCCCGGCCGCGCCGACGATCGCCGCCATCACGGTGTCGACGCCGTCGTCCCCGGCCAGGTCGCAGAGCGCCTGCGCGCCGTGCCGCACCTCGGCGCGCACGCCCGCCCCGGCCAGGCGGCGGGCGAGCGTTGCCGCGCCCTCGGCGGTCGCGACGACGACATGACGCGGCCGGAACTTCAGGCAGATCGCGAACAGCTCGTCGAGCCGGTGCTGCGCCGTCAGGCCGACCACCTCGAAGCGCTCGGGATGGCGCGAGATCACGTCGAGCGTGGCCATGCCGACCGAGCCGGTGGCACCGAGGATGCAGACGCGCTGCGGCCGGGCCAGGGAATCGGCGCTCATTGGACTACCCTCCGTGCTTCGCACTCCGGGATCAGCGCTTGGGCGCGGCCCGGCGCGCTCATAGCGGCGCCAGCGCGAGCGCGATCGGAAACACCGGCAGCAGTGCATCGACCCGATCGAGGATGCCGCCGTGCCCTGGCAGCAGGCCGCTGCTGTCCTTGGCGCCGGCGCTGCGCTTGACGAGCGACTCGAACAGGTCGCCGACGACGCTCATCGCCACCAGGAAGACGACGATCGGCAGGAGCGAGAAGCCGGTCCAGCGCGTTTCGACGATCGTGAAGAAGCTGTCGTTGTAGGCCAGCCCCGAGCCGTCGAAGGCGATCCAGCCGACGGCCAGGACCACCGCCCCGGCCATGCCGCTCCAGACCCCCGCCCAGCTCTTGCCGGGACTGATCGCCGGCGCGAGCTTGCGGCGGCCGAAAGCGCGGCCGCCGAAGTAGGCGAAGACGTCCGCGGTCCAGACGATCATGAAGATCGAGAGGATGAAGTTCAGGCCGCCGGCCTTGGCGTTGAGCATCGCCAGCCACGCGGTCCACAGGGCGACGAGGCCGACCGCGAGGCGGATCGCCCTCGGCACCCGCGGCCAGCCGGCGACGCCGCCGCGCAAGGCCCAGGCGCCGCCCAGCACCCAGACCGCCATCGCCGCCCACCAGGCGAGGCGCGGCGCGCTCGTCGTCCAGCCGGCGAAAAACGCGAGCAGGCAGGCAATGCCGAGGCCCACGCCCAGCGCGATCGACCCGCGGCCGGCGCCGTTGAGCCGGGCCCACTCCCAGCCGGCGGCAGCGATCGCGACCAGCGTGAGCAGGGCGAACGGCCACGCCGCCTGGACCAGCAAGGCCGGCAGCAGCAGGGCCAGCAGGACGAGGGCGGTGAGGATGCGTTGCTTGAGCACGCGTCAGTTTCCGGCGGTCGCCAGGGCGGTGCGGCTCGAAACGGCGCCGAACCGGCGCTCGCGGCCGGCGTACTGGGCCAGGGCCGCGTCGAGCTCGGCGGTGCCGAACTCCGGCCACAGGCAGTCGGTGAAGACGAGCTCCGAGTACGCCGCCTGCCAGAGCAGGAAGTTGCTGATCCGCAGCTCGCCGCCGGTGCGGATGAACAGGTCCGGATCGGGCGCGTAGCTGAGCGCCATGTAGCTGTTGAGGCGGGCCTCGTCGAGCTCCTCGGGCGGCACGCCCGCGGCCATCGCCTGGCGGCAGGCCTGCACGATGTCCCAGCGACCGCCGTAGTTGAACGCGACCGAGAGCGTGATCCGGGTGTTTTCGCGGGTGCTGTCCTCGGCCTGCTGCCAGGCCGCGCGCAGCTTGTCGGACACCTGGGCGCGGTCGCCGACGATGCGGATGCGCACCCCGTCGCCGGCGAGCTTGGCGAGGTACTTCGACACCGCCACCAGCACCAGCCCCATCAGGCCCGAGACCTCCTCGGTCGGCCGCTTCCAGTTCTCGGACGAGAAGGCGAACACGGTGAGGTACTCGACGCCGCGGTCGGCGCAGGCGAGCACCGTGCGCACGAGGGCGTCGACGCCCTGCTTGTGGCCGAAGAAGCGCGGCATGTAGCGGCTCTTGGCCCAGCGGCCGTTGCCGTCCATGACGATCGCCACGTGGCGCGGCACGGCCGGCGGAAGGTCGCTGCGATCGTTCATCGGTGCGCCTCGCGGGCCTTGCTCGGCAGAGGCGAGTCGTCCATCAGACGGCCAGGATCTCGGCTTCCTTGGCCGAGGTCAGTCGATCGACCTCGCCGATCGTCCGGTCGGTGAGACGCTGCAGCTCGTCGAGCGAGCGGCGCTCGTCGTCCTCGGTGATCTCCTTGTCCTTGGTCAGCCGCTTGGCGTGGTCGTTGGCGTCGCGGCGGAGGTTGCGGATCGCGATCTTCGCGTCCTCGGCGGCGTGGCGAACGACCTTGGTCAGGTCCTTGCGGCGTTCCTCCGTGAGCGCCGGCATCGGCACCCGCAGCAGGTCGCCCTGCGCGGCCGGGTTGAGGCCGAGGTCGGACTCGCGGATCGCCTTCTCGATCTTCGCGCCCATGCCCTTTTCCCAGGGCTGGACGCTGATCGTGCGGGCGTCGAGCAGGGTGACGTTGGCCACCTGGCTGATCGGCACGTGCGAGCCGTAGTACTCGACATGAACCTGGTCGAGGATGCCGGGGTGGGCGCGGCCGGTGCGGATCTTCTGCAGCTCGGACTTGAACGATTCGACCGAGCGGGCCATCTTCTGCTCGGCCGTCTTCTTGATGTCAGCGATCGTCATGCTGAAATTCCCTCACACGTGGACGAGCGTGCCCTCGTCCTCGCCTTCGACGACGCGCTTGAGCGCGCCCGGCTTGAAGATGGAAAAGACGCGGATCGGCAGCTTCTGGTCGCGGCAGAGCGCGAACGCCGTGGCGTCGAGCACCTGCAGGTTCTTGATGATCGCCTCGTCGAAGGTGATGCGCTTGTAGCGCACCGCGCTCGGGTCCTTGTTCGGGTCGGCGCTGTAGACGCCGTCGACCTTGGTCGCCTTGAGGACGATCTGCGCGCCGATCTCGGCGCCGCGCAACGCCGCGGCGGTGTCGGTGGTGAAGAAGGGATTGCCGGTGCCGGCGGCGAAGATCACGACCTTGCCCTCCTCGAGGTACTGCAGCGCCTTCGGCCGCACGTAGGGCTCGACCACCTGCTCGATGCCGATGGCCGACATCACCCGCGCGGTGATGCCCTCCTGGCGCATGGTGTCGGCGAGCGCCAGCGCGTTCATCACGGTGGCGAGCATGCCCATGTAGTCGGCGGTGGCGCGGTCCATGCCGACCGAGCCGCCGGCGACGCCGCGGAAGATGTTGCCGCCGCCGATCACGATCGCCAGCTCGGTGCCGAGCTGGGTCACTTCCTGCACCTCGCGCACGATCCGCACGATGGTCGCGCGGTTGATGCCGTACGCGTCGTCACCCATCAAGGCTTCACCGGAGAGCTTGAGCAGGATGCGCTTGTAGGCGGCCATCGGGGTCGACTCCAACTTGTTGTGCTTGGCGGCGAAGTCTAGCCGGCGTCCACCCTCGTTCCGGCGCCCTTTACGCTCAGGCGCCCTTGGCCGCCGCGACCTGCGCCGCCACCTCGGCGGCGAAGTCGTCGGTCTTCTTCTCGATCCCCTCGCCCACCACGTACAGGGTGAAGGCGTGGACCCGGGTCGCCTTTTCCTTGAGCATCTGCTCGACGGTCTGCTTCTCGTTCTTGACGAACGCCTGGTTGTGCAGGCTGACTTCCTTCAGGAACTTGGCGACCGCGCCCTCGATCCGGCGGGTGACGATCTCCGGCGACTGCACGGGCTTGCCCTCGGCCCTGGCCTTCTCGGCGTCCTCGGCGGCGCGCAGGGTGGCCACCGAGCGCTCGGCCGCGATCAGCGACTCGGCGACGTCGGCGGTGGTGAGCGCCTTCGGCTTCATCGCCGCGACGTGCATCGCCACGTCCTTGGCGGCGGTCTCGTCGCCCTCGTACTGCACCAGCACGCCGATCCGGGTGCCGTGCAGGTAGCTCGCGACCTTCCCGCCGCCGACGTAACGCTGGAAGCGACGGATCGACATGTTCTCGCCGATCTTGCCGATCAGGCCCTTGCGCACGTCTTCGACGGTGGGGCCGAAGCCTTCGAGGCTGAGCGGCGCCGCCGAGAGGGCGGCCACGTCGGCGAGGGCGCCCTTGGCCACCACGTCGGCCAGCGCCTGGGCGAAGGCGAGGAAGGAATCGTTCTTGGTGACGAAATCGGTCTCGCAGTTGAGCTCGACCATGGCGCCGGTCGTGCCCGACACCGACGCGGCGACCACGCCCTCGGCGGCGATCCGCGACGACGCCTTCGACGCCTTGCTGCCGAGCTTGACGCGCAGCAACTCCTCGGCCTTGTCCATGTCGCCGTCGGCCTCGGTCAGGGCCTTCTTGCACTCCATCATGGGCGCATCGGTCTTCGCGCGCAGCGCGCCGACCATGCTTGCGGTAATTGCCGCCATTCGTCTACTCCTTCGCCGGACGGCCTCGCCGTGGGGGGCGGCCGTCGGGTCTCGATCCGGTTGGAAAAAAGGGGCTGAAACAGCCCCTGGTGATGCCCGCGGCGCGGGCAGCAGAGGCGATCAGGCCGAGGCTTCGTCGACTTCCACGAACTCGTCGCCAGCCGCAGCCGACTGGACGACGTCGTGGGCGGCGTTGGCCTTGCCCTCGAGCACCGCGTCGGCCACCGCCTTGGCGTAGAGCGCCACCGCCTTCGACGAGTCGTCGTTGCCGGGGATCACGTAGTCGATGCCGATCGGCGAGTGGTTCGAGTCGACCACGCCGATGATCGGAATGCCGAGCTTCTTGGCCTCGGCGACGGCGATCTTGTGGAAGCCGACGTCGATCACGAACATGGCATCCGGCAGCGCGTTCATGTCCTGGATGCCGCCGATGTCCTTCTCGAGCTTGGCCATCTCGCGCTGGAACATGAGCGCTTCCTTCTTGATCCGGATCTCGGTGCCGGCCTCGATCTGCGCCTTCATTTCCTTCAGCCGCTTGAGCGAGCCCTTGACGGTCTTGAAGTTGGTCATCATGCCGCCGAGCCAGCGCTGGTCGACGAAGGGCATGCCGCA
>JANMCC010000367.1:0-3183 GCA_031360885.1 Burkholderiales bacterium
TGGCGTCCCCTAGGGGATTCGAACCCCTGTAATCACCGTGAAAGGGTGGTGTCCTAGGCCTCTAGACGAAGGGGACTCACTAACGAACCTTGGTGGAGGTAAGCGGGATCGAACCGCTGACCTCTTGCATGCCATGCAAGCGCTCTCCCAGCTGAGCTATACCCCCATCGGATTCATCGGAAAACCAAAGATTATAGCGAGGCTTGTGCGGCCGTCCTGAGACGGTCCTGGACCGTTGCGCGAGGGAACAGGGAGAGCACGGCGTCAAGCGAGGGCGTCTGCGCCCGGCCGCAGACGACGACCCTCACCGCCGGGGCGAACTGGCCCATCTTCAGGGCGTGCGCGGCGAGCGTTTCCTTGACCGCGGCGGCGATGCCGGGCGCTTCCCAGGCCGCCGCCTCGAGCTTGTCGGCGAGGGTCGCGAACGCCGGCCGGACGGCGGCACCGACATGCTGCACCCGGTCCTCGGCGCTGGCCTCGACTGGCTCGAACAGCATGGCGAGCCAGCCGGCGAGCTCGGCGCCGGTGTTGCAGCGGTCCTTGAAGAGGGTGCAGGCGCGCAGGAGCAGCGCGTCGGCGACGCCGCCGTGGGCGAGGCCGCGGCGCCCGAGCTGGCGGCGGGCCAGCGCCAGCAGCGCCTCGTCGCCCAGCGCCTTCAGGTAGTGCGCGTTGACCCAGGCGAGCTTGGCCGCGTCCCACTGCGCCGGGTGCCGGGCGAGGTGGCTGCCGTCGAACCAGGCGACCATCTGCTCGCGGCTGAACAGCTCCTCGTCGCCGTGGCTCCAGCCGAGGCGCGCCAGGTAGTTGAGCATCGCCTCGGGCAGGAAGCCCTCCTCCTCGTACGCGGTGACGCTGACCGCGCCGCGCCGCTTGGAGAGCTTGTGCCCGTCGTCGTCCAGGATCACCGGCACGTGCGCGAACGCCGGCAGCGGCGCGCCGAGGGCATGGAACATGTTGATCTGCCAGGGCGTGTTGTTGACGTGCTCGTCGCCGCGGAACACGTGGCTGATCTTCATGTCCCAGTCGTCGACCACGACCGCGAAGTTGTAGGTCGGCACCCCGTCGGCGCGGACGATGACGAGGTCGTCGATCTCGTGATTGGCGATCGTGATCGGGCCCTTGACCAGGTCGTCCCAGGTCACGGCGCCGTCCGCGGGGTTGCGAAAGCGGATGACCGGTGCCACGCCGACGGGGACGGCCGGCAGCGCCTTGCCGGGCTCGGGCCGCCAGCGGCCGTCGTACAGGGTCTTTTCGCCGCGCGCGCGTTGTCCGTCGCGCATCGCCTCCAGCTCCTCCGGTGAGGCGTAGCAGTGGTACGCGCTGCCCTCGGCGAGCATGCGCTCGACCACCTCGCGGTAGCGCCCGAGGCGCTGCATCTGGTAGATCGGGCCTTCGTCGTGATCGATGCCCAGCCAGCGCATCGACTCGAGGATCTGCTCGACCGAGTCCCGGGTCGAGCGGGCGACGTCGGTGTCCTCGATGCGCAGCACGAAGGTCCCGCCGTGATGGCGCGCGAACGCCCACGAGAACAGCGCGGTGCGCGCCGTGCCCAGGTGCAGGAAGCCGGTGGGCGACGGGGCGATGCGGGTGCGCACCGGGCCGGTCACCGCCGGCGCGTGGGAGGTTCCGCTCACAGGCCCGCCAAGCCGCGCAGCAAATCGGCCTTGATGTCCTCGACGTCGTCGAGGCCGACCGCCACCCGCACCATGCCCTGGACAATGCCGGCCGCCTGACGCTGCGCCTCCGTCAGCCGGCCGTGCGAAGTACTCGCCGGATGGGTGATCGTCGTCTTGGTGTCGCCGAGGTTGGCGGTGATCGACAGGATCTCGGTCGAGTCGATCAGGTGGAAGGCGTTCTTCCGCGCCGCCGCCGGATCGCCGGCCGGCGCGGCGACGACGAATGACACGACCGCGCCGCCCGAGCCGCTCTGCTGCGCCATCGCCAGCGCGTGCTGCGGATGCGATTCGAGACCCGGGTAGTAGACCTTCTCGATCGTCGGCTGCGTCTCCAGCCAGCGGGCCAGCGTCAGCGCCCGCTCGCTCTGCGCCTGCATCCGGATCGAGAGCGTCTCCAGGCCCTTCAGCACCACCCAGGCGTTGAACGGCGAGAGCGTCATGCCGGCGCTGCGCATCACCGGCACGAATTTCTCGTTGACGAGGGCCTCGCTGGCGCAGAGGGCGCCGGCGATGACCCGGCCCTGGCCGTCCAGGTACTTGGTGCCCGAATGGATGATCAGGTCGGCGCCGTACTCGACCGGCCGCTGCAGCGCCGGCGTGCAGAAGCAGTTGTCGACGGCGAGCCAGGCGCCGGCGTCGCGGGCGATCGCGGCGAGGGCCTGGATGTCGCACACCTCGGTCAGCGGGTTGGTCGGCGACTCGGCGAACAGCAGCTTCGTGTTCGCCTTCACCGCCGCCTGCCAGCCGGCCACGTCGGTCTGCGACACGAAGGTCGTCTCGACGCCGAACTTCGCGAACTCGCGCCCGAACAGCATCACCGTCGAGCCGAACACGCTCTGCGAGCAGATCACGTGGTCGCCGGCCTTGAGCAGCCCCATGCCGAGCAGCAGGATCGCGCTCATGCCCGACGAGGTGGCGATGCACGCCTCGGTGCCTTCGAGCGCGGCCAGGCGGCGCTCCATCATCGTCACCGTCGGGTTGGTGAAGCGCGAATAGATGAACGCCTCTTCCTCGTTGGCGAAGCGCGCCGCGGCGGTGGCGGCATCGGGCTGGACGAAGCTGCTGGTGAGGAACAGGGCTTCCGAGTTCTCGCCCCAGGCGCTGGGCGGCAGGCCCTCGCGCACGGCGAGCGTGGCGAGCCGCGTGCCGGGCGGCAGCTTGACGCGGGGAATCTTGCCTTCGGCCATCAGGCAGCCTCGGCGGCGCTCTGCAGGGCCAGGCGCGAGCGCGGATCGCTCGCGTCTTCCTCCTCGCCCTGGGCGCCGCGCTGCGCCGCCATCGCCGCGAACTCGTCGGCGCTGACGTCGCCGGTGATGTAGTGGCCGTCGAAGCACGAGGCCTCGAAGCCGTCGAGCTTCGGGTTGAGCGCGGCGACCACGCGCTTCATCGCCGCCACGTCCTGGTAGATCAGCGCGTCGGCGCCGATGAACTGGCGGATCTCCTCGATCGTGCGGCCGTGCGCCACCAGCTCGTCCTTGGTCGGCATGTCGATGCCGTAGACGTTCGG
>JANMCC010000398.1:0-49653 GCA_031360885.1 Burkholderiales bacterium
CTCGCCTGCCGGCGCGAGGAAGTCCTTGCCGTGCAGCACCGTCTGCACGTCGGCCTGGCGCAGGACAGTCGCCAGCGTCTGCTCGATGAAGTTGGGCTGTCCCTCCTCGACCAGCAGCACCGCCTTCTTGCCGGCGCAGAAGCGCGTCACCTCGGCCGGCACCACCGGGTAGGCGACGTTCATCACGTAGAGCGGGATCTTCGAGCGGCCGTAGACGTCGGCCAGGCCGAGCCGCTCGAGCGAGCGCACCAGGGTGTTGTAGTTGCCGCCCTGGACGACGATGCCGATGTCGCTCGCATCCGCGGCGAAGAACTCGTTGAGCTCGTGCTCTTCGATGTAGCGAACGGCCGCCGGCCAGCGCTCCTTGATCTTTTCCTGCTCGTGCACGTAGGTCGCGGGCGGCAGGGCGATGCGCGCGGTGTCGCGCCTCGGTGCCGCGAGCGCGTCGCCGGCGAGAAAGCTCGCGGTCCGGTTGGCCTCGGCGACGAACTGGCCGTGCACGTGGCAGGCGCGGATGCGCAGCATCAGCATCACCGGCGTGTGGCTCGCCTCCGAAAGCGCGAAGCCATGCTTCACCGCCGCGACCATGGCGGGCAGGTTCGGCCGCGGGTCGAGCAGCCAGATCTGCGACTTCATCGCGAACGCGTGGCTGCGCTCCTGCATGATCGAGGAGCCCTCGCCGTAGTCCTCGCCGACGATCACCAGCGCGCCGCCGGTGACGCCGCCCGAGGCCAGGTTGGCGAGCGCGTCGGCGGCGACGTTGACGCCGACCGGCCCCTTGAAGGTGACGGCGCCGCGCAACGGGTAGTTGACCGAGGCCGCGAGCGTCGCCGCGGCGGTGGCCTCGCTGGCCGAGCTCTCGAAGCGGATGCCGTGCTCGGAAAGGATGTCCTGGGCGTCGGCGAGCACGTCCATCAGGTGCGAGATCGGCGCGCCCTGGTAGCCGGCGACGTAGGAAACGCCGGACTCGAGCAGCGCCTTGGTGACGGCGAGGATGCCTTCGCCGCGGAACACTTCGCCCGCGCCGAGCCGGAGCTTCTTCACTTCCTCGACGAACGATCTCTCGGCCATGCCTATTCCCGGGTCTCGAACCACGATGTTCGCATGTCCGGCGAGCCCTACATTAGAGGCCGGCCGACAACATGCGCCGCGAAGAAACACCGAGGAGGAATTCGTGAAGGACGAGCTCGTTTACCCGCGCGAGATCTCGCTCGGCGCCATCACCCTGGTGCTCGGACTGATCGGCTGGCTGCTGATCGTCGTCGGCACCCTCGGGCTGGCCCTGGTCTACCTGCTGTTCGGCTTCGTCTTCTACGTGTTCGCGCACTCGGCGTTCATCTCCTGGCTGCGCGGCAACGCGGTGCTGCTCTCGCAGGCGCAACTCCCCGACCTGCGCGCCCGCTTCGAGGACTGCTGCAAGCGGCTCGGCATCGAGGAGCCGCCCGAGGCCTACGTGATGCAGGGCAGCGGCGTGCTCAACGCCTTCGCCACCCGCTTCCTCGGCCGCAACTACGTGGTGCTGCTCTCGGACATCGTCGACGCGATGGACGTGCATCCCGACGGCGTGAACTTCTACTTCGGCCACGAGCTCGGCCACATCCGCCGCCATCACCTCACCGGCAACCTGCTGCGCGCGCCGGTGCTCTGGCTGCCGCTGCTCGGCGCCGCCTATTCGCGGGCCAAGGAATCGACCTGCGACCGGCACGGCCGGGCGTGCTGCAGCTCGCCCGAATCGGCGGCGCGCGCGCTGGTGGCGCTGGCCGCGGGCGCCGAGCGCTGGAAGCAGGTCGACCTGCCCGCGTTCGCCGGCCAGGCCGCCCTCTCGAGCGGCTTCTGGATGTCGTTCCACGAGCTGATCAATGGCTACCCGTGGCTGACCAAGCGCACGGTGCGCCTGCTCGACCCGGCCGCCCCGGTGCCCAGCCGCAACCCGATCGCCTGGTTCCTCGCCCTGTTCGTGCCCTACGCCGGGCGCGCCGGCGGCGGGCTCGGCGGGGTGATCGTGGTCGTCGCCGTCATCGGCGTCCTCGCCGCGGTGGCCTTGCCGGCCTACCAGGACTACACCGTCCGCGCCCGGCTGCAGGGCGCGTACATCGGCAGCGAGCCGGTGCGCCAGGCGCTCGGCGACTGGTTCGTGAAGCACGACAAGGAAGCGCCGTCCTCGCTCCAGGAGGCCGGCATTCCTCCGGCCCTGCCCGACGGCAGCACCCTTACCTTCGACCCCGAGCAAATGGTGCTCACGGTCGAGACGCCGAACGGCGACCTCGTGTTCGTGCCGGAGAACCTGAACGACCCGAAGCTGGTCTGGCGCTGCATTCCGGGCGAAGGCCTGAAGCGGTCGGCGCTGCCGCCGGCGTGCCGCGAGGAAGGGGCGCCGCCGCGCTGAGGGCGGCGTCGGTCGGCGGCGAAGGCGCCGGCCGTCGCGCCGGACCGAAGCGTCAGCCGACGCGCTCGGCGTCGTAGCCTTCGGCGCGCATCGCCTCGAGGATGGTCTGGATGTGCGCGGCGCCCCGCGTCTGCACCACGACCTCGATCTGCACCCGCTCGACCGAGAGCGAGGTGAAGGCGCGCTGGTGCTGCACCTCGTCGATGTTGGCGCCGAGCCGGGCGAGCAGCGCGGCGACGTCGGCAAGCGCGCCCGGCACGTCGCGCACGTCGACGCGCAGCCGGGCGAGCCGTCCCGACTTGACCATGCCGCGCTCGATGATCTCGGCCAGCACCAGCGGCTCGATGTTGCCGCCGCAGAGCACGAGGCCCACCTTGCGCCCGGCGAACGCGGCCTTGTCCTTCATCACCGCGGCCAGGCCGACCGCGCCGGCGCCCTCGACCACGGTCTTCTCGATCTCGAGCAGCATCAGGATCGCCTGCTCGATGTCGTCTTCGGAGACGAGGACGACGTCGTCGACCAGGTCGCGGATCACCGGCAGGGTCAGCGCCCCTGGCGACTTGACGCCGATGCCGTCGGCGATCGTCGCCTGGCGGCTTTCGCGCTGCTGGCCGTGCTTGGCGTTCCAGGCGGCCGGGAAGCGCTCGGTCTGCACGCCGACGATGCGGATATCGGGCCGGCGCGCCCGCGCGGCGGTGGCCATGCCGGCGATCAGCCCGCCGCCGCCGATCGCGACCACGAGCGTGTCGATCGAAGGCTGCTGGGCCAGCATCTCGAGCGCGACCGTGCCCTGGCCGGCGATCACGTCGCGGTCGTCGTAGGGATGGATGAGGGTCAGGCCGCGCTCGGCCGCGAGCTCGAGACCGAAGACACGGGCGTCGTCGAAGGTATCGCCGCGCAGCACCACCTCGGCGCCGAAGCCGCGCGTGTTCTCCACCTTCACCGAGGAGGCGAAGCGCGGCATGACGATGGTCGCCGCGATGCCCATGCGCTGGGCGTGATAGGCCACGGCCTGGGCGTGGTTCCCGGCCGAGACGGCGAGCACGCCGCTGGCGCGCTCGGCCGCGGTGAGCTGCGCCATCTTGTTGAACGCGCCCCGCTCCTTGAACGAGGCGGTGAACTGCAGGTTCTCGAACTTGAGGAAGATCTCGCAGCCGCAGATCGCCGACAGCGTGCGCGATTCCAGGCACGGAGTGGCGCCGATCTCGCCCTTCAGGCGCGTCGCCGCGCGGTCGATCTCGGCGGCCAGGCAAGGGTCGGCGGCGGTGCTCATCTCGGCATTCTCGCGCGGCCGGCGGCAGACACATTGCGACACGCCGGCACCCGAAAACTCACGGACCGCGACCGTCTGTCGGCATGCATGCACCAGCGCGATACCGCTTGTCGCCTTTCGGGTGCATTCCCCCGTGGTCACGGGGTTTGCGGGCGGGGGGCGATGGCTCACATTCGCGCCTCGCGGCGCACCAACGCAAGCCGAATCGAAAGCAAGCCATGTCCAAGCAGCTCGTCTCCTCCCTCGCCGCCCTGGCGCTCGTTTCCTTCTGCGGCCTGTCGCAAGCCGAAAGCGTCTCCTTCTCCGGCTTTGCCCACGGCTCCCAGACCGTCACGGTGAACCTGACCGCGCCCAACGCGCCCGCCATCACCAACAAGACCGTCTCGGCCGGCGGGTTCTCGACGATCGTGAACGGCGGCCCGTCGTTCGAGAGCTATTGCGTCGACCTGTACCAGACGATCGCCTTCGGCGCGCCTCCGTACACCGATTACAGCTTCGCCGGCCTCGGCCACCTGTTCACCAACGCCAACGCCTACGCCGACCTCGGCCGGCTGTTCGCGACCGCCGGGCTGGTCAACAACGCCGTTTCCGAAGCTGCCTTCCAGATCGCCGTCTGGGAGATCGCCTTCGAAGCCACGGGCACTGCCTACAACCTGGCGAGCGGCGCCGCCACCTTCGCCGGCGGCACGGCCGCGTCGTCGGGCGCGCTGACGCTGGCGACCACCTGGCTGAACAGCCTCGTCGGCAGCGGCCCGACCATCACCGTGATGGACAGCCGCGAGCACCAGGACATCGTCTTCGCGCCGATCCCCGAGCCCGAGACCTATGCGCTGTTCATGGCAGGCCTGGCGGCCGTCGGCTTCATGGCGAAGCGGCGTCGCAAGGCCTGATCTCCCCGCCCGGCGCCGCCGGGAATCGAAAAGGCGAGCCTGGCTCGCCTTTTTTCATTTCTGCGCACGCGGCGTGTCGTCCTACGGCTCATCCCTCGCTCACGGGGATGCTTCAAACAGTCGCGGCCAGCCCAATGCAGACACGGGTTGATTTCCAACCCACCCATTTTTCTCTCAGGAGTCCGTCCATGAATACACAAGTTTCCGCACCCGCGGGTCGGCTGACGCAGCTCAAGAAGGGCGCACTTGCACTGGCCGCTGGAGCGGTGCTCGGGGTGGGCAGCGGCGCCGCGAGCGCCATGGAAACGACGTTCGTGGGTTACACGAACGGCTGCTTCGGCCTGGGATGCGTGCCCGCCAGCGCTCCCGGTCCGCAAACGATCACCCTCCCGGGCTCGGGGCTGACCTACAACAACTCGACATTCAACGCCACGACTTCGGGCGGCTTCGTCTCGCTCGGCTCGACCGGCGCAACGACTCCCGCGGGCAATTTCAACAACCTCGGTTCGTACACGTTGACCGGCGACCCGTTCAGCTACGTCGGCAGCTTCTTCGACCTGCTGGTCACGTTCACCGCGCCGCCGGGAACGTCGCCGGGCACGGCGCTGTTCACCGACCGGATCATCGGCTCGGTAACCTCCAACAACGTCGGCGGCGTCTTCATCGACTTCGACAACTCGATCCAGCACTTCGTGTTCGACGGCGGCAGCTTCGACTTCTTCATCAACGACGTCTCGCTGACTCCGGGCAGGACGATCGGCCTCTCCGGAACGATCGTGGCGGTGTCCGCGGTCCCGGAGCCCGAGACGTATGCGCTGTTGATGGCGGGCCTGGCGGCCGTCGGCTTCATGGCACGGCGGCGCCGCAAGGCCTGATCCGTCTCCTGGGTTGAAAAAGGCGAGCCTGGCTCGCCTTTTTTCATGGTGCGGCGGGTCCGGGCCCGGTCCGGCCCTGTACACAATGGCGCCATGCACGATGCCGACGCTTCCGTCAGGCCACGGCGGCGGCTTCCCAGCTGGCAGCGATGGCTGCTCGTTCTCGGCGCGGTCGCGTGCTGCGCCGTGGTCCACGCGGCCGACCCGGCGACGCAACCGTCGGTCAGGCTCGACAAGGCGCTGATGGCGGTGAGCGCCAGTCCGGTCTTCCCGGTCGGCGTGCCGACGACGTCGGTGACGCTGCCCGACGACTGGGCGGTGACGAATCCGCACCACGACGGCATCGTCTGGTACCGGGTGGCGTTCCGCTTCGCCGAAGCGACGCTGCCGGATGATCTGCTCGCGCTCTACGTCGAGCACGCCTGCACCAATCTGCAGGTCCTGCTCAACGGCCACCTGATCTACAGCGGCGGCCGGATGATCGAGCCGACCACGCGCAATTGCGCCCGGCCGCACCTGATCACGCTGCCGCCGGCGCTCCTGAACGCCAACGGCAACGCACTCGACCTGCGCGTGCTCGGCCACCCTGTGGAGAGCGTCGGCTCGGTCCGCCGGGCCGGCGGCCTTTCGGCGCTCGAGCTCGGCATGCAGTCGACGCTGTCGGTCACCCACTCCGGGCGCACCTTCTGGGAGCCGGCATGGATCCGCGGCACCAGCCTGGTCCTGGTCGGCCTCGGCTGCCTGATGCTCGCCATCGGCTGGCTGCACAAGCGCGAGGCCTACTTTTCGTACTTCGGCTGGCTCTGCCTCGGCTGGGCTGTCGTGTCGACGGCGATCTGGGCGCCCGACCTGCCCTGGAACAACGGCGTCAGCGAGTTCATGTTGAGTTCAGCCTGGCCGGTCCTGCTGGCCTGCGCCGTGCAGTTCCTCCTGAGCTTCGCCGGCCTGCGCTCGCGGATGATCGAAAACGCGCTGGCCCTGCAGTGGGTGGCGCTGCCGCTGTCGCTGGTCGCCGCCGGCCCGGACCACCGGTTCGTCGTCGCCAACGTCTGGTACGCCCTGCTCGCCGCCGAGCTGGCGATCATCGTCGGCCTCTACCTCGTCACCGCCCGCCGGCAGCGGCCGCAGGACTTCGGCCCGCTGCTGATCGCCGGCGTCATCGGCGCGGTCGCCCTGGCGCTCGAGCTGGGCGTGCAATGGAGCAAGGGCGACCCCGACCCGGTGTCGATCGCCGAGTGCGTCGTGCCGGGGCTGCTGGTCTACGTCGGCGGGCGGCTGTTCCTGATGTTCGCCCGGGCGTTGCGCGAGACCATCGCCGATCGGAACCGGCTCGCGGAGCAGATGCACCGGATGAGCACCGAGATGGAGGCCCGGGTGGACCAGCTCACCGTGCAGAAGGTCGAGGAGCTGACCGCGCGGCGGGTCGAGCAGTTCACGCAGCAGGAGCGGCGCCGCATCGCCTCCGACCTCCACGACGACCTGGGCGCGAAGCTGCTGACGATCGTTCACACCAGCGACAGCGCGCGCATCCCGCAGCTCGCCCGCGAGGCGCTCGACGAGATGCGCCTGTCGGTGCGCGGCCTCGCGGGCAAGCCTGTCCGCCTCGACGAGGCCCTGGCCGACTGGCGCGCCGAGGTGATGACGCGGCTGCAGCAGGCCGCCGTCGAGGCGCGCTGGGCCAACCCCGAGGAGGCGCTGGAGCAGACGCTCTCCGCGCGGGTGTTCATGCAGGTGACGCGGATCCTGCGCGAGGCGATCAACAATGTCATTAAACACAGCTCGGCCACGGTTTGCGAGGTCCGCTGCCGCGTGGTGGGCAAGACCCTCGAGGTCCGCGTCCGCGACGACGGCCGCGGCATCACTGCCGACCTGCAGCGCGGCCAGGGCATGACGACCATGAAGCGGCGGGCCAAGCAGATCGAGGGCCAGTGTCTCGTCGAGTCACGCGCCGGGTTCGGTGTAGTGATATCGCTCACGGTTCCCCTGTAATCGGGGCGGCAACGGGCGTGAGCCTTGCTAGCATGCCCCTAGCGCATACGCGACGAGAACCGCGGCCCGGATTACGATTCGGCGGGCACGTGGTTTGCCTCCCTGGTTTTTTGCGCGCGATCCTTCGCCTGCGATCAAGCGAAAGTGCTATCGCGTCGAGGAGAGAAGCATGACGACGAATATCCTCTTGCTCGAAGACATTCCCGAAGCCGCTGCGTGGCTCAAGCTGCAGATCGCGCAGGTCTTCCCCGACGCCGTGTTCTTCGACGCTTCGCGCGTCAACGCGGCGCTAAAAATCATCGCCGCCAGCCATCTCGACGTCGCCCTGATCGACCTCGGGCTGCCCGACGGCTCGGGCGTCGATGCGGTCGCCGCGCTGCGCGAGTCGCAACCGCATGCCCAGGCCGTGGTGGTGACGATCCACGACGACGACGACCATCTGTTCCCTGCCCTGCAGGCCGGCGCCTTCGGCTACCTGCTGAAGGACCAGGCCGGGCCGGCCACGGTGGAGCAGTTCCGGCGCATGAGCCAGGGCGAGCCGCCGCTCTCGCCGGCGATCGCGCGCCGCGTCATGGCCCACTTCGCTTCGCGCTCTTCGCAACGCGGCCGCCCCCGCTCGATGCCGCACGTGGCCCTGACCGATCGCGAGAACGAGGTGCTGCTGCGCGTCGCCAAGGGCTTCACCCTGCCCGAGATTGCGGTGCAGCTCGAGCTCTCTCGCCACACCATTTCCGACTACGTGAAGCAGATCTACCGCAAGCTCAACGTCAGCTCGCGCGCCGAAGCGGCGCTCGAAGCGCAACGCCTCGGCCTGTTCGGACGGGGCCGGCGCGCCCAGGAACACGTGGTCTAGGCACCGGATTGCCCGGTGAGCGCGCTGGCCGCAGGACGCGGCGGACTTTCCGCTGACGGTTGATGTTCGACGATCCCCACAAGCGAACGTTCTTCACAGCGCCGCAGTCGGTGACGACGTTCGTCGCGGCGTTGCTCGAGCCGGGGATCAGCGTGCTGACGTACATCGCAGCCACCCTGTACTTCGACCCGCCGATGATCGGGCGGGACGGGGCGGTTTGCATGCTGATCCTCGCCCTGACGTTTCCGGGGCGCAACCGCTTCCGCGACAACCTGCTCGGTGCGGCGGTCGACATCGTCTCGTCCTGGGTGATGCTGCTAGGCATCCTCGCCCTGTGCGCCTACGCCACCGACAGCCTGCCCAAGCCGGACAGCTGGCCCCGGTCGAAAGTGGTGCTGACATGGGCCCTGGCCACTCCGGTTCTGCAATGGCTCGCGACCCTGGGTGGCAAGTTCGTTCTCAAACGCCACGCGGCGCAGCCCGAATCGCGCCGGATCGCGGTGGTCGTCGGCGCGAGCGCCCTGGGCACCAAGGTGGCGCGGGCGCTGCAGGCCGGCGACGACATCGGCGTGGATTTCGCCGGCTACTTCGACGACCGCCTCGACGACCGCATCGACCCCGAGGCCCAGGCCAAGGTGCTGGGCAAGCTGAGCGACATCGCCGCCTACGTCGTCGCGCACGGCGTGCGCGACGTCTACATCACCCTGCCGCTCGGCTCGCAGCCGCGCATCGTCGACCTGCTCGAGCAGCTCCAGGGAACGACCGCGTCGCTGTTCTTCGTGCCCGACGTGTTCGGCATCAGCATCATCCAGGGGCGCCTGCAGGACATGAACGGCATTCCGGTGGTCGGCATCTGCGAAACGCCCTTCACCGGCACCAACGAGCTCGCCAAGCGGCTGAGCGACCTGGTGCTCGCCTCGGCGATCCTGCTGCTGATCTCGCCGGTGATGCTGTTCATCGCCTGCGGCGTCAAGCTCAGCTCGCCCGGGCCGGTGATCTTCCGACAGCGCCGCAACGGCCTCGACGGCGACGAGATCGTGGTCTACAAGTTCCGCTCGATGACGACGCAGGACAACGGCCCCGAGATCCGCCAGGCGACGCGCAACGACCCGCGGGTGACGCCCTTCGGCGCGTTCCTGCGCCGCAACTCGCTCGACGAGCTGCCGCAGTTCCTGAACGTCATCCAGGGCAGCATGAGCATCGTCGGCCCGAGGCCGCACGCGGTCACCCACAACGAGCAGTACCGGCAGATCATCAAGGCCTACATGGTCCGGCACAAGGTCAAGCCCGGCATCACGGGCTGGGCGCAGATCCATGGCCACCGCGGCGAGACCGACACGATCGAGAAGATGCGCGCCCGCGTCGAGTACGACCTCGAGTACCTGCGAAACTGGTCTATCGGCCTCGACCTGCGCATCATCGCCAGCACGGTTCGCCTGGTGTTCTTCGACCGGCAGGCCTATTGAACCCGGCCGCGCGCGAACGCCGGTGAACGTCGTCAACCTCAGCGAGCTCGATCCGGCGTGGAACTGGCTGAGCGGACAGGCCCACCCGGCGCGCCCGCTCCATTGGGCGCACGCGAGCGCGAAGTCGTCGCCGGTTCCCGGCTGGCTGCCGCGCGCCACCACGCTGGGCCGGGCGCTCGCCGGCTGGCGCAGCATCGGCCTCCTGGGCGACGATGCGGACGCGCTGCTGGTCTCGCACGGGCCGCGGATGACGATGTACGGCGCCTTTGCCGCCCGCCTGCGCTGCCGCCGCCCGCGGCACCTGGCCTACTCCTTCAACTTCACCGAGCTGCCGCAGGGCCGGATGCGCCGTGCCATGGCCGACGCGTTCGCCTCGGTCGACCGCTTCGTCTGCTTTTCGCAGATGGAGCGGCAGCTCTACGCACGGCACTTCGACCTCGACCCGACGCGGATCGACATGATCCACTGGGCCGCCCGCCCGCCGACCCTCGATGCCGGGGCGGCGCCGCTGATCCTCGGCGACTACGTCTGCGCCCTCGGCAGCCAGGGGCGCGACTATGCGACGCTGATCGCCGCGATGCGCATCCTGCCCGCGATCAAGCTCGTGATCGTCGCCACGGCGGAGTCGCTCGCGGGACTGGCGATCCCCGGCAACGTCGAAGTGCTGATCGGCATCCCCCTGGCCCAGGCGATGAACGTGCTGCAGCACAGCCGGTTCTCGGTCGTTCCCCTGCGCGGCACCGAAGTGCCGTGCGGGCACGTGACGCTGGTCTCCGCCATGCATTGCGCCAAGGCGACGATCGTTTCGGCGTCCTCGGGCGTGTCGGACTACGTGGCGCACGAGGTCACCGGCCTCGCGGTGCCGGTGGCCGACGTCCCTGCGCTGGCCGGCGCCATCGGGCGGCTCTGGGCAGACCAGGCCGCAGCCCGCAGCCTGGGCGCCGCCGCGCAGGCGTTCGCGGCGGCGCACTGCGGCGAAGATACGGTGGTGACGTATCTGGAAAACTATCTGAACACGCGCCAGCCCTCGATTCCGGGCACCGACGCACCCCGATCGACGCCAAAACCAACGGGAGACTCACGATGACCCAGCTCCGCGACCGCCTGGCGACCCTGCTTTCGGGCGGCCTCTGCTGCCTGCTCTGGACCGCCGGCGCGATGGCGCAGGACGGCGCGCCGCCCGCTCCGGCAACCGCCCGCGCGGCCGAACCGACGCCCTGGTACGTCGGCGCCAGCCAGGGCTTCACCCATGAGACGAACGTCTACCGCGTCCCCGGGTCAACGGGGGACACGTACTCGACGACCACCGTGTTCGGCGGCTTCGACCAGCGCATCGGCCGGCAGCGCGTGTTCGGCGACGCCAGCGTCGGACTGAATCGCTACTTCGACGAGAAGCAGCTCGACAACACCAGCTACGCGTTCGGGCTCGGCCTCGACTGGGAGACCGTCGGCGGCCTGTCCGGCGATCTCGATGCGAGGTGGAGCCAGTACCTCGCCGCACCCGCGGCGAGCGCCGGCATTCCGGCGACGACCCTGAACCTCGCGGATTCGCGATCGATCAGTGCCGCGGCGCGCTGGGGCGGCAGCTCGGTGCTCACGCTCGAAGGCACCGTGCGCCACTCGAGCCTCGACTACTCCGACGCGGCCTATGTCTCTTCCGAATCGAGCGGCAACGCCGGCAGCCTGACGCTGTACTACGGCAAGGGCGGACCGCTGCGGCTCGGTATCGGCGCGCGCTACGACCGCACCGAGACGCCCAAGGCGGTGTTCTTTCCGCTGACGGCCGAGTACGAGTCGAACACCCTCACCGGCCGCCATGTCGACTTCCACGCCGACTACGACGTGAGCGGGCGGGTCACGACCAACCTGCTTCTGAGCTACACCAGGCAACGCAACTCGCTGATCGAAGCTTCCGACTTCTCCGGGCTGACAGGGCGGCTCGCGGTCGTCTGGCAGGCGACGGGACGGATCGCCGTCAATGCCTACGTCTCGCGCGAATCGGGCTTTGACTCGGCCTTCAACAGCGCGACTTTCGTGCCGCCCGGTTCGCCCCCGGGCACGCCGCCCGTGACCCAGCTGTACGAGAACAACCGGCTCACCTACTCGGCCGACCTCGGCGCCGTCTACTCCGCGACCGCGAAGATCGACGTGACCGCCGGCGGGCACTACGCGCGAGCGAAAGTGGTGTCGACGACGAGCGACACCGTCACCGTGTCCTCGGTGGAAAGCACCGACCTGCAGAAGATGTTCTACCTCTCCGCCAACTACGCGTTCACGCGCAATGGCACGGCCTACTGCAAGGTCTCGCGCGAGCTGCGCAACGTCTCCGGCGGCGTGGGCTATTCGTACGACGCGAACAGCATCGGCTGTTCGGTCCGCTACACCTACCGCTGACGCCGGCAGGCGCCGGCGCCGCTAGCGGGTCGGCGGGTAGAGGAAGGTTCGCCCCACCGGCTGCCAGTCGCGGCCGAGCATCTTCCACTCGAGCACGGCACCCGGCGCCGCGCCTTCGATGACGATGTAGTACGGCCGGCCGACATCGAAGTCGACCACCGCCTGGCGCGCCGCGGTGAGAAACACCGAGCCGCCACCGCGGACGCGGAATTCGTGCTTGCCCGGCAGCATGGAGACGACCCAGCCCTTGCCACCCTCGAGGCCCGTGCCCGGACCGAGGCTGCCGCAGCTGCCTTGCTGATGCGCCTCCTGCGCCTTCCAGTCGGCGCTCGCGGCGGCTAGCGCGAGCCCGTTCACGAGAACGAGCGACAGGGCGAGAACGACCTTCTTCATGGCGATGCGGCCATCGTACCCGGCGACGCGGCGCGGGGTCCGGCGCGGGCGTGAACTACGCACGGGCGCATTCGCTACGAATTGTGAGCAAGGTAAGGCAATGGAAGCGCGTGAACCGACGCCCCGTGGAGGTGCCGAACGTCACTCCTTCGAGCCGCGGCCTGCATCTCTTTGTCACAACTCCTCTTTCAAGTTCGCCGGCGGTCGCCCGAAATCACCGGAACATCGCGCCCCGTCGACCCACCGCCCGAAGCCCGCCTTTCCTTTCCCGACTCCCTGATGACCACGAAGAAAATTGCAACAATCCCGGGCGTGGCTGCCGGCGTCTCCCTCCTGATGACTTGCCTCGTCTCCGCCTGTGGCGGAGGAACGGGCGGCGCGGAGATGCTCGCCGCCGACGCGTTCGCGTCCGCGGGCGCAGAGGCCGCGTCGAGCGTCGGTGCCGCCACAGTCCCGGCCGCCCGCCCCCCCGAGGGCGGCACGGGGGCCGTCACGGCTCCTCCCACGACCCCGCCACCGGCGACCACGCCGCCGGTCACACCGCCGGTCACACCGCCGGCCGCCACCCCGCCGCCCGTCGCGCCGCCGCCCGCCGCGCCGCCGCCCGCCACACCGCCGCCCGCCACACCGCCGGCCGCCACACCGCCGGCCACTACGCCGCCGCCGGCCACACCGCCCGCAATGCCCCCCGGACTGCCGCCGGCCGCCCCCGCGACCGTCACGGCCTGGGTCAGGCTGGCCATGGAGAACGACTCGTTCGTCGTCGCCGGCTCACAGTCCGTGCGCTTCGGCGATGGCTTGAACTGGGTCGCCAAGACGGCGACGACGACAGGCACCTGCTCGGTCGGCTATTTCGGCTCGGATCCGAGAGCCGGAAAAGCCAAGTTCTGCGAGGTGCGGGTGACCGTGCCCGCCGTTGCCCAGACCGGCAAGGCGCCGGTAGTCAACACGGCGCTCATTCCGAAGCCGAGCAGCGCCTACGCGACCCCGCGAGTGCGCACACTCAGCGCGGCGGAGCTGGCGTATCCGGTCAATCAACCCTCA
The DNA here is from genome assembly GCA_031360885.1 of Burkholderiales bacterium. Classification (GTDB taxonomy): domain Bacteria; phylum Pseudomonadota; class Gammaproteobacteria; order Burkholderiales; family Burkholderiaceae_C; genus Schlegelella_A. The sequence continues at coordinate 13,564 of JANMCC010000398.1, forward strand.
CCGTCCAGCATCGGCTCGTTCCGCGAGCCCTGCAACTTTTCCCACATGGCCTTCGACGACCCGATCGTCTATCCGGGTCAGCCGGGCGCGGGGCATCTGCATACTTTCCTGGGCAACGACCAGGCGAATGCATCGAGCACCGCCGACAGCCTGATGGGCTCGGGCAACTCGACCTGCACCGGCGGCACGCTCAATCGCACCTCGTACTGGATGCCCACCCTGATCGACACCCGCACCGGTCAGCCGATGGTTCCGACCGAGTCGGTCTTCTACTACAAGCTCGGCTACCTCGGCGTGAAGGCAGGAAGCGTCCGCTCGTTTCCGAAGGGGCTGCGGATGATCGCCGGCGATCCCGGAAATACCTCGCCCATCAAGTCGGGCAACGCCGGACTCGAATGCGTCAGCGGCGGCGGGCACCAGCCTGCCATGCCGAGTTGCCCGGTGGGCGACGATCTCAATCTCTCGGTCATCTTTCCGCAATGCTGGGACGGCGTGAATCTCGACAGCCCGGACCACCAGAGCCACATGGCCTACGCCACCGGCAAGGGCTGCCCGAGCACCCATCCGGTACCGCTGCCGGAGATCGCCCTGAACGTCCACTACAAGATCAGCGAGCCGAACAGCGGCGCGTTCCTGAAGCTCAGCTCCGACAACTACTCCGGCCCCGGCGGCTACTCGATGCACGCCGACTGGTTCAACGGCTGGGACTCGTCGACCAACGACGCCTTCGTCAAGGGCTGCATCAACGGCAACATGGATTGCCACGCCTACCTGCTCGGCGACGGACGCATCCTCTACTGACCGCCCCGGGGCGATCCGGGCGCGACGCCCGGGCCCACAATCGCAGGCCCATGTCCGCCGATACCTGCGTCATCGTTTCCTTCTACGACGAACGCGACGACGGCGAGCTGGTCCGGTTGCTGCGCCAGCTCCGCTCAGGAGATGCCGGGGCCGCCTTCGACCTGCGCGTGGTGGTGAACTCGCCGCGCGGCGAGGCGTTGCGGCTGCCCGGCGACCTGGCGTCCGTGAACACGACGGTTCGGCAGAACACGGGCTTCAACATCGGCGCCTGGAACCACGGCTGGCTGAACAATCCGGGCTACGCGTCCTACGTCTTCCTGCAGGACGAGTGCGAGATCGTCAGGACCGGCTGGCTAGCGCGCTACCTCAAGCTCCTCTCGGAGCCCGGTGTCGGCGCGGTGGGCGAGAGCCTGCTGATCTGGCCGGGCTGGCGCCGCTTCGCAAGGCAGTGGCCCGAGGCCACCGCGGAGTGCGCGTCCATCGCCCGCGACCGCGCCATCGCGTTGGGGAAGTCGCCATCGCATCTGCAGACGCTCGCCATCGGGGCGAGCGCGGCGTGCCTGAAGTCGACCGGCGGATTCATCGTGGCCGAAGGAAAGACCCAGGCCATCGCCACCGAGATCATGTTCTCGCGGCTCTGCCTCGCTCGCGGATTCGCGATCAGGCAATCCGCCTGGCGGCCGTTCGAATACATCATGCATCCGCAATGGCGATCATTGCGGGACGATTCGGCGAAGGTCTCGTGGAACGTCAATCGCGCGCTCAAGCGGGTCTTCGGCCAGTCCTTCAGAACGCCAGCTCCAGCTCGGGAATAGCGGGACAGGCGGGCGAGCGTGCCGCCGAGCCGCTCGCGGCCGCGCAGGAAGTTGAACCCGGCCGCGAAATGCTTGGCGACAGCCGGGTGTCCACGGTGTGCTCTTCGATGTCGGCTAGGACTTGACCAGCCGGTAGTAGCCGGCGCGCCGCGCCCAGGTCTTGAGCCGCTGCGTCGCCTCGTAGGTGGAGCGCGTGAGCTCCTCGAACGGGGCCGGCGGGCGCGCCTCGAGCACGCGGCCGGGCGCGGGCAGGTCGCCGGCGTCGAGCGCCTCGGGGACCCACCACTTGGCGACGCCGCCGCCGTGGAAGCACTTCATCTCCTGGAAGCGCTCCGAACGCAGCACCGTGCGCCCCGAGGCGCCCAGGCGCCGCTGCACGCGCTTCCACTGCGAGTTGCGCCAGCAGTGCCAATGGACCGGGTCGAGGTAGCCACCGCCCGAGCGCATCGCCAGGGCGGCCCAGACGATCGCCTCGACGTGCATGGCGCGCGGCAGGGCGGTGCCGCCGAGACGCGCGATCAGGCCGTCGAGCCAGTCGAGATCGAGGCCGTTGCTCGCCTGGGCGACGCCGATGTCGACGTGGTGAGCGAGAGCAATGCCCGCGTCGTAGGCGCGCATCACCACCTCGTGCGGCAGCAGGCAGCTCGGCGGCTGATGCATCAGGAGCAGGCCGCTCGCCGGCGTGGGCTCGAAGCGGAACTCGTTCGGGAAGTACAGGTCGGGATCGAGGATCACCATCTCGCCGCCCGGCGGCGCAAACAGGAGCGGATCGGTGATCTTGCGCCAGCACGGATGGCCGAAGCGGAATGCCGCGATGTTCGGATGGCGGGCCAGCACGGTCGACGCCAGCTCGTCGGCCTCGGCCTGCGCGGCCACCCGCCAGCGGTGCCGGTCCGGCACCTGCAGCGCCTGCATCGCCTCGACCAGGGCGGCCTTGTCTTCGGCGCTGTCGGTGATGAGGGTCAGGTCGATGTCGTCGAGGCTGCGCGCGACCAGGCTCTCCATGGCCCGTCGCGCGTACAGCAGCGAGCGCGAACTGAGAACGCAGTAGACGCCGCGGCGCGGAGGAGGAGTGGAGCTCGTGTTCATCGGAGAGGCCCGGAGGTTTCGTGAAGAGGCGCCGAGGGCGCGCGGGGGCCGCCGGCGCGAAGGATCGCTTCGCCGTACAGGGCGAGCACGCGGTCGACCTTGAGCTCCCAGTCGAACTCATGCCGGACCTTGCGCAGGCCTTCGGCGCCGAGGCGGCGGCGAACCGGCTCGGAGCTCGCCATCGCGATCATCGCCGCGGCGAAGCCGGCGACGATCGCATCGCGCGAATCGGGCGGCACCAGAACGCCGCAAGCCGGATCGAGGTAGTCGAGCGGCCCGCCCCAGGCGGTGGCGATGACCGGCTTGGCCATCGACATCGCTTCCAGGACGACCGCGCCGCCGCACTCGAGCAGGCTCGGCAGGACCAGGCAATCGGCGTCGCGCAGCCGTTCGGCGCATTCGGATTGCGCCAGCCAGCCGGCGAAGAAGACGCTGCCGACGGCCGCCGCATCGGCGCCGGTGATGTCGAGCTCCTGCGCCAGCGCTTCGAGGCGGCCTCGCTCGCTGCCGTCGCCCAGGATCCAGAGCCGCATCGGCCGCGCGCCGCTGCGCGCCTGGGCGAAGGCCCGCAGCAGCAGGTCGACCGCCTTCCAGTCGACGAGCCGGCCCATGTAGACGAAGGTCGTCGCCGCATCGCCGGAGCGCGCGGCGCCTGCGTCGGGCGCACGCCAGACGCTCAGGTCGACGCCGTTCTCCACCAGCTCGACGACCTCGGTGCACACGCCTGCCGGCAGCGCCTCCCGGGTGCGCCGGTTCGCCACCAGCAGGGCCGCAGCGCGGCGCTTGCCCGGCATCAATCGGTTGAGCAGCGTCGCGCTGGCGCGGCCGAAGCCGATCAAGGCGCGCTCGAAACCGCCGCGCTGGCGCCGGAACGCCGGCGGGTAGTCCATGCCGCCATTCATCGGCCCGATCAGCACCGGCGCGCCGAGGCCGTGCAGCATCGACGGCTCGCGCGGCGAGACCGGCATCGGCTGGTGCACGACCGTGATGCCGTGCTCGCGGACCAGGCGGCGTGCCAGGCGGCGCTGCGCGATCTGGGTCGACAGGCGCGAAAGAAAGCCGGTCGTCGCATACGAGATCGCGTCGGGCAGGCGCTTGCCGATCCGCCACATCGCCCGGTGCCAGGCGGTGTCCTCGATGTAGTGGATCCGCTCGTCGCCGGGGTAGAGCTGCGCCAGCTCGTCGCGGGTGCGCGCGTGCGTCAGCAGCCAGACCGGAACACCGCGCCGGCGCAGGACGCGGAAGTAGTGCAGCGGCATCGCCGCTTCGCCGCCGAAGCGTGCCGAGGCATGCTCGGCGGCGATCAGGACGCGCGGCCCTTCAGTCATGGCGCGCGTCGGCCGCCGCCGCAAGGATGATCCGCGCCGGGATGCCGACCGCCGTCGCGCCCGCGGGCACGTCGCAGAGCACGACCGCGTTGGCGCCGATCACCGCGTGCTCGCCGATCGTCACGCCGCCGAGGACCTTGGCGCCGGCGCCGATGTCGACGTGCCCCACGAGCACCGGCGCGCCGGGCACCGAGCCGCCCGTGCCGAGCGTCACCTGCTGGAAGAGGAGGCAGTTCGGGCCGATGCGCGCCTCGGGATGGATCACCACGCCGTTCGGATGCGGCAGCAGCAGGCCGCCCTCGATCCGGCAGACAAGCGGAATGTCGGCGCCGGTGACGATGGCCCAGAAGCGATGGCGCAGGAGCGCGAGCGCGCGCCGCAGCACCCGGTCCGGACGGGTCGATTCCTGCATCTTCTGGTACGCGCGAAGGCTGCCCAGCAAGGCCCGCGACGGTTGCCAGGTGCCGAAGCGGTACGCCTCGCGCGACCAGTCGGGCACCTGCGCCGAGACGATCGGGCCGGGGGCTTTGGTGGCGGTGTCTGGCTTCATGTCGGAGGGGCTCAATCGTGACCCAGCAAGGGCCGGGCACACAGCAGCCGGCGCAGGTCGGCCTCGGCGACCGGGCCGGCGCCGACCACCTCGAAGCCGCCGCGCTCGCCGAACCAGCCCTTGGCGAGCAGCAGCGCGGCGGCGACCGGGTTGGCGACGGCGCCGACGCGGGACAGGTCGACCGTGAGGCGCGGCCCGAGCCCGGCGCACTCGGCCAAGGCCTTGCGCAGGGCGGCCACGGCCGCGTCCGACGCCGCGCCACCGGGACGGAGCACGGTCTGCGTAGCAGACCGATCGATCTCGACCGCCGGCTCGGCAACGCTCTTCGCGTGCCGGCGCCGCCACGCGGTCCAGGCCTCCGGCAGCACGCGGGTCGCGACGAGCCCGGCCGCGCGGACCGCATCGCCCGCGTAGCGTCGCCAGAGTGCCGGCTCCTCCTTGATCCGCCACGCCCACTCGAGGCCGCTGCGCTGCGCCCACCGTGGCGCGCGCCGAACCGTGCCGGCGGCGAAGTTCATCACCGCGCCGAGGTGGCACAGCACCGGCGCCTCGAGCCGGGCCGCGTTGTGGCCGATCCAGGCCTGGCCCTTCTGCGCGCCGAGCGCGACGATCACGAAGTGCGCTCCGCTCCGGTTGATGCGCTCGATCAGCGCCGGCTCGCTCATCGCCTCGATCGGGCCGAAGCCGGCCGCGTCGTGGCCGACGCAGCGAATGGCGCCGCCGCGTGCATTGATGCGCTCGCCGGCCTGCCCGGCCGCTCCGGGCGGACCGCCGAACAGGTAGACGCGAAGCGGCGGTCCCGAATGCGCCTGCAGCGCTTCGAACAGATCGGAGCCGGCGACCCGCTCGGTCACCGGCAGGCCGAGCAGGCGGGCGATCCAGACCAGCGGCATGCCGTCGACCAGGCTGAGGTCGCTGCGCAGCACCGAGTCGCGGAACGCGGCATCGCGGCGCGCCGCGATCGCGAAGTTGAGGTTGGGCGTCGCCACCCAGCAGCGGCGCCCGGCGAAGGCGGCATCGCGAATGCGCTCGACCGCTTCGGCCAGGCCGATCGCGTCGAAGGGCAGGCCGAGCAGGCAGACCAGCGGCCGGGCGAAGTCGGCGCGCCGCGCCGGAATCGACGCCGGCGCGTGCGGGCTCGCGAGCGGCGTGTCAGCGATCGGGTCCATCGCGCTTGGTCCGCACCCATTCGACCTGGCGCCGGCCGAGCAGGCGCAGGTACATCGGCAGCTTGGCGGCCACGTAGAGCGGCAGGCCGAGCAGCTCGCGGCCCCCGAGCAGAGCCCGGCCCTCGCGCCGCCAGGCCAGGATCACCGCCACGCCGACGAGCGCCAGCGCGGTCGCGGCGACGCCGAACGGTCGCGGGTCGCCGACCGCCAGCCACCAGGCGGCATCGGCCGCGCAGAGCGCGGCCAGCAGCAGCACCAGCGCGGCCAGCGGCGGGACCATCAGGTCGAGCGCCATCGCCACCAGACCGGGCCGGCCGCGCACTAGGCCGAGGCCGAACAGGCGCGGGCCGACCGCGACCAGCGTCGACAGGTGCCCGTGCTCCCAGCGCGTGCGCTGCGTGCGGGCGCCGGCCCGATCGGTCGGAAACGTGCTGGCGACGCCGGCTGCGGGGCAGAACAGCGGCGTCGTGCCGGCGCGGGCGAGGTCGAGGCCGAGCTGCATGTCTTCGACGAGATGACCCGAGGCGAGCGGCGCGTCGCGCAGCATCGGCCAGGGAAAGGCCATGCCGGTGCCCATCAGCTGGCACGGCCAGCCGAGCACCGCGGCGCCGAGCGGACGCAGCTTGTTGCGCACGAGCCAGGCGAATTCGGCGATCCGCATCTCGAGGCGGGCGCCAGCAGGTGCGTGCATCAGGTAGAGCCCCTGCACCGGCCGCCCGCTCTGCAGACAGCTCGCGGCCAGACGCTGCAGCGCGCCCGGCGCGGCGATGCAGTCGGCATCGAGGATCAGCACCGCGGCCGGCGGCGCGGCCTCGAGCCAGCGCACGCCGTGGTCGAGCGCATAGCCCTTGCCGCGGCGCGCGCTGTCGTGCCGTTCGATCACCTCGGCGCCCGCGGATCGCGCCACCGCCGCAGTGGCGTCGCCGCAGTTGTCGGCGACGACGAGCAGGCGATCACCCGGCAGCAGCTGCGCGAGCGCGGCACGGATCGCCGGCTCGATGCCCGCGGCTTCGTCGTGCGCGGGCATCAGCACGGCGAGCGGGCCGGTGCGTGCCGGCAGCGGACCGGGCGACGAGCGGGCCGCGCCGCCGAGCGCGGCGGCGACGATCTGCAGCAACAGCAGCGACGCCGGAACGAGCGCCAATGCCGAGAGCAGCAGCAGGGCCAGGCCGACGCCGTCGTGCCAGCTCACGCGGCTTCCTCCACCCGCGCCGACGGCGAAGGGGCGCTCGAGGCGCGGAACAGCTTCGCCAGCTTCGCCGCCTCGATGTCGACGTCGTGCCGCGCGAGCACTCGTGCATGCGCCGCCTCGCCCATGCGCTCGAGCGTTTCGAATGGCGCGGCCAGGCATGCGGACATCGCTCCGGCCAGACCGTCGACATCTCCGGCCGCGATCAGCCAGCCGCTCTCGCCGTCGCGAACCAGCTCCGGAATGCCGGCGACGAAGGTCGTGATCACCGGCCGGCGCAAGGCCATCGCCTCCATGATGACCACCGGCAGGCCTTCGGCGAAGCTCGGCAGGACCAGCGCGCGGGCGGCCAGGATCTCCTCGCGCACCTGCTCGCTGGCGATCCAGCCGGTGATGCGCACGTGCGCGCGCAGACCGAGCTGGTCGACCAGGGCCTCGACCTCGGCGCGCATCTCGCCGTCGCCGGCGAGGACCAGCTCGACCGGATGTCCCGCATCGACGATTCGCTTCGTCGCCTCGACCAGCAGGAGCTGGCCCTTCTGCTCGCACAGCCTGCCGACGCACACCAGGCGCGGCGCTGCCGACGCACCGGTCGGCGCGCCGCGGTGGAAAGCCTGCTCGAGCCCGCAGTGCACGACCTCGACCTTGCGCCAGTGCGCGGCCGGCAGCCAGCGCAGCAGCTGGCTGCGGCCGAACGAGCTGACGGCAACGACGAAGGCCGAACGCCGGCCCTTCTCGCCGAGGCCGAGCGCCTGCGGGCTGTCGAACTCCTCCGGGCCGTGCACGGTGAAGCTGTAGGGCGGGCCGCCGAGCTCACGCGCCAGCATCGCGACCTCGGCCCCGTTGGTGCCGAAGTGCGCGTGCAGGTGCGTGCAACGCGCGGCGTCGGCCCACTGCACGACCCGGCAGGCCTCGGCGAGATAGGCGAGGTGATGAAAGACGGTGCGCCCGGAGCGGCGCCACATCGAGGCGGCCAGGCGCGCCGCGCGCAGGAAGCGCAGCGGCCGCGTCAAGAACATGACCAGCGCCGATCCGAGCGGCGCACCGATGCCGCTCTGCAGCAGGTAGCGGGTGCGCTCGCGCTCGGCGCGGTCGGCCGGGTCGGGCAGCGCGTCGGCCCAGCCGCGCACGGCGATGCGGGTGACCGCGATGCCCTGCCGCTCGAGCGCCAGGATCTCGCGCCGGATGAAGCTGTGGCTCACCTTCGGATAGTGGTTCACGAGGTAGGCCACGCGCAGCGCGCCGGCTTCGAGCGCTTCGCTCATGCGCGGGCCGTCACTTGTATTCGATCAGCACGGCGGGCTGCCGGCGCAGATGCATGAGCGCCGACTTCGCCTGCCCGAAGGCTTCGGGGAATTTGCCGGCGACGAGAAAGAAGGCGCGGGCCCAGCGGCCCCGGCCGATGACCCGCGATCGAAAGGCCAGCCTGAGAACCTGCAGGGGGTACACGGCGAGGGCCCAGACCGCCGCCGGCCCGACGATCGCGGCGGCCGCGGCGACCAGCAGCGGCAGGGCCAGACCCCAGAACCAGGCGCTGCGCCATTCCCGCACCCAGTGCCGCTCCGGCGGCGCGCCGTGCAGGCGCACGCCCTCGGCATAGGCGAAGCCGGCGCGGACGTTGCGCTGCCACCATTGGCCGAAGCGGGTCATCGCCGCGTCGTGCAGCGTCATCTCGGCATCGAGCCGCCAGATCTTCCAGCCCCCGGCGCGCAGGCGCACGCAGAGCTCGGGCTCCTCGCCGGCGACCAGATCGTCGCGGAAGCCCTCGACCTGGCGGAAGGCGCTCGCCCGCATCATCGCGTCGCCGCCGCAGGCGCGGGCTTCGCCGATCGGCGTGTTCCATTCCAGGTCGCACAGCAAGTTGTAGACCGAACGCTCGGGAAAGCGCTCGCGCCGCCGGCCGCAGACGGCGGCGACTCGCGGCTCTGCTTCGAGGAAGGCGCGCGCGGTGGCGAGCCAGCCCGGCGCGAGCTCGCAGTCGCCGTCGACGAACTGGACGAAGGCGAGCTCGGGCACCAGCGCCTGCAGGCGCCGCATGCCTTCGTTGCGCGCCCGCGCGGCGGTGAACGGGCGGCGCATGTCGAGGGCGACCACCGTTGCGCCCAGGCCGCCGGCGAGCGCGGCCGAGCCGTCGCTCGAGCCCGAGTCGACATAGACCACCGGCAGCGCCGCGGCGCGCACCGACTCCAGGCAGCGGCGCAGGCGCTCGCCTTCGTTGCGGCCGATCGCGACCACGCCGGCGAGAAGCGGAGGCGCGTCCCCCGGCGGCGGCGATGGCGGCGCGCTCAGGTCCGCTGCCATGGCCTGCAGGTCGCCGGCACGCCGACCGCGATGCTGTCGTCGGGCACGTCGGCGACGACGACCGCGTTGGCGCCGATGCGCACGTTGTTGCCGATGCGGATCCGGCCCAGCACCTTGGCGCCGGCGCCGATGTCGACGTTGTTGCCGATCACCGGCGCGCACGGATCGTCGACCCGGGCCAGGCCGACGACGACGCCGGTGCGGATGCGGCAGTCGTCGCCGAAGCGTGCGAAGCCGCTGACGACGATGCCGCCGCTGTGGTCGATCACGAAGTTGCGGCCGATCTCCACCTCGCACGGCAGCTCGATCCCGGCCACGACCTGCACCCACTTGAAGGCGATGCGGTAGAGCAGCGAGAAGAACTTGCGCAGCAGCGGCGGCTCGACGCCGTAGCGCCAGCGGCCGAAGCGGTAGACGACCAGCGCCCAGAAGCCCTGCGCGCCCCAGCGGCCCTCGTGGGCGCGCAAGTCGTTGCGGATGTTGTCGAGCATCGGCGTCTCAACGCGTCGGCCGCGTCGCCCACCCGGTGCGGCGCAGCAGCGACCCGGTCGCCGCGGTGTGCGCGAGGCAGGCCTCGACGGCGCGCCAGCCACGGCCCTTGAGCAGCGCCTTCAGGGCCAGCACGGCATCGCCGAGCGCGGTGAGCAGCATCGCCAGCCACAGCCCCCCCAGGCCGTGGTGCTTGCGGTAGTAGAGCAAGGCGCTCTCGATCTGCAGCGCCGGGATCTGCCGGCCGCTGGCGGAGAGCTCGGAGTCCGACTTCGCGCTCTCGCCACCGATGTGGACGACGGTCGTGTCGGGGAAGTACATCACCCGGCCGCCCGCCGCCTTCTCGGCCCGGCAATGGTCGACCTCCTCGTAGTAGAGGAAGTAGCGCGGATCGAACAGGCCGATGCGCTCGACCACCTCGCGCCGCAGCAGGCAGTAGCAGCCCGGCACCCAGTCGCATTCGCGCGCCGAGGCATGGTCCCAGGCCATGTCGTCGACCAGCCTGGCGCCGGGGAACACACGGTCGAATCCGGTGCGGACCAGGAACTCGTTCCACGGCGTCGGGAAGTAGCGGCACGAGGGCTGCAGCACGCCGTCGCGGCCGACCAGGCGCACGCCGAGCACGGTGCACGCGGGATGGGCGTCGAGGTAGCGGACCGTGCGCTCGATGCCGCCGGCATCGACGAACGCATCGGTGTTCAGCAGCAACAGGTAGCGGCCGCGCGCCAGGGCCAGCGCCTGGTTGTTGGCGCGTCCGAAGCCGACGTTCTCGGCGTTGACGATCAGTTCCACGTCGGGGTAGCGCTCCCGGATCAGGGCGGCGGAGCCGTCGCGGGAGGCATTGTCGACGACGATCTTCTGCACCGAGAGCTGGCCGATGGCGGCCTCGACGGCGCCGAACATCTCGCCCAGCAGGTGCGCGGTGTTGTAGTTGACGACGATGATCGTGAGGTCGCAGGCCATCTCAGCCTCCCGCCTTCGTGATCACGGCGATGAGCTCTTCGCCGACGTCCCTGCCGCGCCGGGTGCCGATCGTCTCGGCGAGCTGCAGGGTCCAGACGGCGAGGTGGTCGACCAGGCGCTGCCACTCGCCCTCGGCGGTCGCCTGGCTCGCCCGCAGCACGTAGTCGGCGCCCTGCGCGGTGGTGAAGACCTCGGCCTGCGTCATGCCGACGCGGCGCAGCAGGGCGCCGAGCGAGGTGCTGCCGTACAGGAAGAGGTGCCGCGGCTGCTAGAGGCCGCGCCAGCGCTCGCCGAAGTGACGGTGGCCGAGGCTGTCGACGTTGGGCGTGACGAGCACCAGATGTCCCCCGGGCGCGAGGATGCGCCAGCACTCGGCGAGGAACTCGACCGGCTCGCGCACGTGCTCGAGCACGTGGCGGGCGGTGATCGCGTCGAACGAAGCGGCCGGATAGCCGATGGCGGCCAGCTCGCCCAGGTCGACTGCGATGCCGTGCGTCGCCTCGGCCGCGCGCGCCGCGGCCGGGTCGAAGTCGGTGCCGCGCACCGCCCAGCCGCGATCGCGCATCGCCGCGGCGAGAAAGCCGCTGCCGCAGCCGACGTCGAGCAGCGTGCCCGGCCTTACGTCGTCGAGGTACACGGCGGCGTGCCGGCGCCGCTCGGGTTCGAGCTTCAGCAGCCGCGAGGCCCAGCGATCGAGGCGATGGAAGGTCGCGCCGTAGTCGGAGGCGGCGCCCTCGGCGACGGCCCCGCCGGGGGCCGCCGAGGTGTAGTAGCCGTCATAGGCCCGGCCCAGATCGTCTGCGATCACCATCGGATCCTGCCAGACCAGGTTACAGCGAGGGTCCAGGCAGCGCTTCAGGCTCCAGCTTCCGGGCACGTGGAAGAAGTGGTCGCTGACGCCGGCGTGCAGCAGCTCGCCGGCCGATCCGCACAGCAGGCAGTGCGGCCGCGGTGCGGTGCGCAACGACGATCGGGCCAGGGCCTCGGCGCTGGCGGGCTTCACCGGGCCACCAGCCTTTCCAGGCCCCAGCCGACGCCATAGCCGATCGGCAGGGCGACGAGCACGCCGAGATCGCGCGTGAAGTCGTTGATCCGCAGCACGGCGTTGAAGCGGTAGCTGAGCAGGGCGATCACCACCTGGTGCAAGGCGAAGCCCCAGATCGCGCCGCGAATGCCATCGACGCGGAAGCCGACCAGCAGGGCGAGGAACACGCTGGCGAAGCGGGCGAAGTTGAGGAAGGCGACGAACTTCGGCTCGCCGAGCGCGAGGTAGAGCTGCTGGGTGGCGTCGTAGCGCGCCCAGACCAGCGAGACGGCGAGGATCTGCAGCATCCACCCGGCCTCGGCGTAGCGGTGGTCGTAGAGGACGCCGACGATGAGCTGGCCGGTGGCGGCGAGAAAGCCCGCGCAGAACAGGAGCGCCAGGTCGGTGGGAATGCGCACCCGGTAGAACACCTCCTTCAGGCGGCTCCGGTCGCCGCGCGCGGTCTCGCTCAGCACCGGCATCACGACCGTGGAGTAGAGCTTGGAGAACACGCCCTGCACCGCAGCCACCAGCGTCGCCGCGATCGCGAACTGGCCGAGCTCGCCGGCCGAGACCAGGCCGCCGAGGACGATGCGGTCGGCATGGAGCGCGAACACGCCGACGAACGAAGAGACGAATATCCACTTGCCGAAGGCGACGATCTCCTTCAACGCCGCCGGGTCCCAGCGTAATCGGTCGGCATGCCCGGGAAGGGCAAGGTGGCTCAGCGCCACGCTGGCCGCGCCGGCCACGAGCTGGCCGACCACGAGCGACCAGATCGAACGCGTCGCCCAGGCGATCGCGACCATCGCGAGGAACGCCGAGATCTGGCAGACCAGCTCGATCTGGATCAGCCGCTTCTGGTTGAGGGCGCGCTCGGCGACCGGGGCCCGGGTCGACTGGAAGCCGCCGATCACGACCGAGAACGACGAGACCGCCATCACCCAGGGCAGGATCGGCGCGCCGTAGACCGTGTCGCCGGCGAGATAGCCAAGCCGGCCGGCGACGAAGATCGTGGCGGAGACCGCCAGGGCCACCGCCCAGATGACGAGGCCGCGCACGATCTGCACCGTCCAGGCGGTGTCGAGGAACACCGGATCGTCGCCACGGCGGCTCTGGATGATGTTCTGGCGGATGCCCAGGTCGGTAAGCAGCGACGCGATCACGTTGACCATCACGGCGATGGCCATCACGCCGAACATGCTCGGCGCGAGGAAGCGCGTCATGATCAGCGTGGTGGCGAGACGGATCACCTGGCCGAGGCCGAAGCCGAGCACCGACCAGCGGCCGGCGCTCAAGGCGCGCTGCTTGAGCCCGCGAATGGAAACGACCGGATCGGGCAAGCGAATGCTCAGGACGAGCCCATGGCGAAGGTTCGGCGCGGCGCGCGCTCCAGCATGGTCTCGCTCGCCACCAGACGAGCGTAGCCAATGGCCAGGCCGGCAGCGCACCAGTAGAGGATGGGGATGAAGGAGACGTCGCTCACGGTGGCGATCGTCACCAGCACCGCGATCAGCATGCCCAGGATCGCCTGCCCCTGCCCGAACCGCTCCGAGTCCTCGACCGGCTGGCGACGGAGCGCGGCGACCACCGCCCAGATCGCGGCGGCGAACACGCCGCAGAACAGCGCCAGGCCGACATAACCGTAGCGCAGCGGGATGAGCAGGTAGGTGTTGACGACGTCGATCAGGTTGCCGGTGCGCAATTCCTGCATCGGCTCGGAATACATGAAGTACGGCGAGCCGAACAGCGGGTTCTGGGCGATGACCTTGATCGACACCTCGAACAGCTGCTGCCGGTACGACACGTTGCCCTCGTCGATGTTGCCGACGAACGGCAGGTAGGCGATCACCTTCTCGCCCCAGGGCGACACGACCAGGAGCGCGGCCACGACCGCCGCGGGCAAGACGAGGCGCAGCAGGCGTCGGCCCGGCTGCCGGCTGGCCACGGTCATGGCGACGATGCCGCATGCGGCGCCGACCCACGGCCCGCGCGAGACCGAGGCGATCAGGCCGACGCCGAGGGCGACCGCGGCCACGGTCCACTCGCGCGGCGCCGGGTTCGCGCGGCGCAGGCCGAAATGCAGCAGCAGGGCGATCGCCATCAGGTAGCCGAGGACGATCGAGTGGCCGGTCGACGCCACCGCGCGCAGCGTGTCGCCCCGGCCCAGGTAGGTCGCCCCCTCCGTGTTCATGCCGAGGGCTTCCGGCAGGGCCGCGTAGAGCAGCCAGTGCTTGAGGAACTCGAAGGCGGCGATCGGCACGAGGAGGAGCGCCGAAACGACCAGGGACAGCAGGAGGTCGCGCAGGTCCTGCGCCGTGCGCAGCGAGCGGCTGGCCACGTAGTAGGGCAGGAAGGCGTCGAGGTAGGCGTAGAAGGCCGAGCGCAGCGTGTTGGTCAGCGTGTCGGCGCGGTACTGGAGCACGAGCTGCAGCAGCAGGTAGGCGACGACCAGCCAGTCGGCGATGTGCTTGCCGAAGGCCGGGCTGCCGGGCTCGCGCCGGCGCAGGGCGAACGGCAGCAGCACCATCAGCGCCAGCAGGCGCGGCAGGCTCAGCTCGAACAGCTTGTTGACGATGCCCAGCCCCGGCAGGGCGGCGGCGAACGGCGGGACCGCGAACAGCAGGAAGACGTAGAGCGCGAGCGGGTTGCGCTCCCGCCTGGCGAACAGCAGCAGGCTGCCCGCGAGGAGGACGAAGATCCAGAAGTTGTTGGCAAGGAAGGCAACCGCCGTTACTGCGAGCCAGAGATTGCGCCGGCGCCGGAAGTCCTCGTCGGCCATGCCCATGGCGACCACCGGCCGGCGCAGGACGAGGAAGCTCAGGACCGACAGGACGGCGATGACGACCAGGGCGCGGAGGTGCTCTGACATCCTCAGCTCCGGCGGCGGACGTGCGGGTTTGCACGAAGCGAAAGCGCGCCCGCAGCGGGCGCCCCCTTGCGGTGCGGGGAGATGCGGCGGCGGCGCGCCGGCTGGGCGACAATTCCCTCGCCTGAATGTCGCGGAGACCGTCGATGAAGCTCGGATTCACTGCCCTGGTGCTCGCCGCGCTGATGTGCGGCGCTTCGATCGCGGGCATCGCCGGCCGCCCCGGCGAAACGACGCCGCTGGGTTTCACACTCGAGGAGGGCGTGCCGAAGCAGTTCGGTGACTGGACCTTCGTTCCCGAGAAGGTGGCTCAGGTCGTCAATCCGCAGACCGAGGAGTTGCTGAAGTCGCTCTATAGCCAGATCCTCAGCCGCACCTACGTCAACAAGGACGGCTACCGGATCATGCTGTCGATGGCCTACGGCGACGACCAGCGCGGCGGGCTGCAGGCGCATCGGCCCGAGGTCTGTTATCCCGCCCAGGGATTCAAGGTAAGCAGCCAGGCCGACGGCGCGCTGCCCACGCCCTACGGCGCGATCGAGGTGCGGCGCCTGACCACCAACCTCGCTTCGCGCCAGGAACCCGTGACCTACTGGCTGACCGTCGGCGACCAGGTCATCAAGGACAGCTTCGACAAGCGCAAGGCCGAGCTGCGCTTCGCCTTCACCGGGCAGATCCCGGGCGGGCTGCTGTTCCGGATCTCGTCGATCGACGCCGATCCAGCGCGCGCGTTCGCTATGCAGCAACGCTTCGCCGCCGACATGGTGTCGGTCGTCCCCGGGGAAACGCGGCGCAAGCTGAGCGGACTGGCGTCGCCGGCCAGCGCGAGTTGATCACCGCGCGCCCGCCCGGCGCGCCTCGCGGCCGCCGAGCAGCCGCGCCAGCAACGCGTCGAAAGCGAAGAAGAAGGCCAGCGCCACCAGCATCAGCACGATGCCGGCGAAGCCGTGCAGGAAGCCCTGCCCGGCCTCGTCGCCGAGGTGGTAGGTGATCAGCACCAGCGCGATCACGCGAACGATGTTGGCGGCGAACGCGATCGGCAGGATGCTGGCCAGCATCAGTGCGTTGTGCACCCGGCTGGCCCGCGCCATGAGGTACATGAAGAGCGTGCCGAGCGCCGTCAGGCTGTACATCGAGTGCAGCCCGGAGCAGGCATCGGCGACGAGCATCTGGTACTGGCCGATCGTCAGGACCACGCCGCTGCGCGAGATCGGGTAGCCGACCTGGTACAGCAGCTCGACGACGATCGCCGAGATCCACTGCTTGAGCGGCCCGGTGATCGCATCGACCAGGATGCCCGGCAGCGGGATCATGAAGATGAAATAGAACAGCGGGAACCAGGCCAGGCGCAGCGCCGCCGGGCCCTTGATCAGGAGCAGAACGCCGGCGACGACGACGGGCTGGGAGGCGAATTCGAGGATCGAGATGCCGACCACGCGCCCGGCCACGTACACCAGCAGGCCGAGGGCGAACAGCAGCCAGCCGCGCACCGGCGCGGGCGCCGCCGGCAGCGCCATCAGCGGCCGGCGAATCCCCCAGAACAACCAGACGATCACGGCCAGCACCAGGGCGCCGTGGGCATGGTCCTCGGACTGCCAGAGGCCGTTGGCCGCGTTCCAGTAGAGCGGCAGGTACATCGCCGCGAAGCCGGCGAGAACGATCCACCACGCGGCGTTCCGGTCCGCGCCCAGCGGGGCGGGCGACGGCGACGGAAGGACGCTGCTCACTCCTTCCTCTTCTTCTGCTTCTGCTTCTGCTTCAGCGGCACCTCGTTCAGCACCGATCCGACGACGGCGACGCCGGCGTCCATCAGGCCCTGGACGAGATCGGTGAAGGCCGAGACCCGGGTCGCACCGCTGCGCGCCACCGCCAGCGCCGCGCCGGTCTTGACGGCGATCATGGCCGCGTCCTCGCCGACGTTCATCGCCGGCGTGTCGACGATGACGACGTCGTACATGCCGCGCACGCCGATCATGAATTCCTCGAAATTGAGCCGGTTGAGGAGCTCGAGCGGGTTCGGCGGCGTCGGCCCGGCGGGCAGCACCGAGAGGCCGGCGAGGTCGGGGATGCGCACGATCGCCTCTTCGCGCAGGCGCCCGGAGAGCATGGTCGAAAAGCCGATCCGGTTCTCGAGCGAGAACAGGAAGTGCTGGCGCGGCGTGCGCATGTCGGCATCGACGAGCAGGGTGCGCTCGCCGAGCTGGGCGAAGACGACGGCGAGGTTGGCTGCGAGGTAGGTCCGGCCCTCGCCGCGCTCGGTGCCGACGATCGTCAGCACCTGGCGCTCCTCGGCGCGGTCGAACCAGCGCAGCATGAGCTGGCTGCGGATCGCGCGCAGCTGCTCGACGCGCGCGCTGAACGGCTGGTAGGCGGCGACGATCTCGTCGCTCAGGCCGCGCGTTTCGCCCGGCACCTTGCGCAGGTAGGCGTAGGCGAACTGGCGCGACAGCGCGAACTGGACCTCGGACTCGCCGATCAGGCCGAGGCGCACCGCCGCTTCGCCGAAACGCAGGTTGTGCGCCCGCTGGTGTACGAGAACCCGCTCGGCTTCCTCGGGCGTGAGCTGGCCGCCGTCGACCAGGATCGCGCCCAGCGTGCGGGTGGCGCGCGGCGGATTGCCGAGCGTCGAGACGACGCCGGTCACGAGCGCGCTCCTGGCAGCGCCGCCATCACCGGCCGCTGCGGTGGCGAGCCGCCGATCATCAGGAGCTTGCGGAACACCGGCTGCTTCGAGCCCGCCGGTCGGAGCACGCCGATCACCGGCACGCCGGCGGTAACGACCAGGTCCTCGGGCCGGCGCACGCGACGGTCGAGCGCCTCCCGGCCGAGCGCGGCGGCGAGGCCGGCGACGAGCCCGCCCAGCAGCGAGGCGACGATGCCCATCAGCACCTTGGGCCGGGACGGCTCGAGCGGCTCGACCGCAGGGCTGAGCAGGCGGGTGTTGGCCTGGTCGTTCTGCCCTTCCATGTTGAGCTGGGTCAGGCGTTGCGAGACGTTGTCGTAGGCGCGCTGCGCCGCCTCGACGTCGCGCTGGTAGACGGCGATCTGGTCCTTGTCGGCGCGCAGCGAGAGCAGCTGCTTCTTCTGCGTCTCGACCATCGCCTGCAGCTCGCCGACCTTCTGCGAGCTGCCGCGATTGCTGACCGAAGCGCCGCCCGAGACCCGCCGGGTCTCAGCCGCGATCTGCCGCTGCAGCTCGGCGACCTGCGTCTCCAGCTGGATGCGGGCCGGATGATTCTTGCCGAGTTGGCCGCTGGCCTCGGTCAGCTTGGTTTCCGCGGCCGCGAGCTGCGCCTTGAGGTTCTGCACCGCCGGACTGAGCAGCACGTCGGGCGAGGTCTCGCCGCCGCTGTTGCGCTGCCGGGTCGTGGTCTCGACCCGCTCGGACTGCGCCAGCGCGAGCTGGGTGATGAGCGCCGTGTAGCGAGCGTTCTCCTGGTCGAGCCGCTCGTCGCTGACGACGATGCCCTTGGTCTGCTGGAACTTCGACAGGACCGCCTGGGCGTTTTCAAGATTCGTCCGGAGCGACTGGGCCTGCTTCTCGAGGAACACGGCCGACTGCCGCGCCGGCGCGACGCGCAGGTCGACCGAGACGTCCATGTAGGCCTGGGCGAACGCGTTGGCCGCGGCCTGGGCGAAGATCGCATCGCCAGACGTGAAGCTCAGGTTGATCAGGTTGCTGCCCCGGGTGGGCTCGACCGACAGCCCGCGCTCGAGCACGCTGGCGAAGTAGCGCTCGAGCGGGATCTTCGCCTTCGTTGCCTCGCGCCATTGCGCCACCGCCGTCGACGAACGCTCGACGCCGAGGATCTTTACCGCCCGGGAGGCGACCCGCTCGCTCCTCAGCACCTCGATCTGGGTCGCCATGTAGCTCGGCGCGGCCAGCGCGGGCGCGAGCGCGCCGAGCGCCGGATCGATCCGCATCTCGACGATGAGGGAGGTCTCGGCGGTGTACTGCTTCGGCCACAAGAGGGTCGCGATGACCCCCGATGTCGCGATCAGCACGAACAGGCCCAGGACGAGCCACTTGCGCGCCCAGACGATACGGAGGATTTGACTCGCAACCACGGCTGGCCTTCAGAAAAGGGATTCCTTGACGTAAACGACGTCGTCGCGCTGGAGCAGGTCGTTCGGACGCACCTCGAGGATCTTGACCTGCCCCGTCGAGTCGCGCCGGTGCACGCGGATGCCCCGCTCGGTGCCCCGCGCCGTCAGGCCGCCGCCGGCGGCCAGCACCTGCATCAGCGTCATGCCGCGCTCGAGCCGGAGCTGCCCCGGGCGCTGCACCTCGCCGTAGATGTAGACAGTCGGCGCCCGGTCGACATAGATGATGTCGCCGTTCTCCACCTGCACGTCGAGCTCGGCGCGCCCGGACTGGAGAATCGCCGGCAGGTCGATGTCGAGCTTGACCGGCTGCCCGTTGCGCGTGCCGACCAGGGTGACGATGTCGGCGCCGCCGGGAACGACGCCGCCGGCCGCGGCGATCATCTCCGACACCTTGCTGCTGACCAGCTCGATCGGATAGCGCCCGGGCTTGCCGACCTGGCCCAGCACCGAGATCTGCGAGCTGAGGATGCGCAGCGTCTGGATCGTGACTTGGGGCTTCAGGACGAAGCCGCCCTCGCGCAGCATCGTCTCGACGCGCCGTTCCGCGGCCGAGATCGTGAGGCCGCCGATGGTGACGGCGCCGATCAGCGGAACGTTGATCTGCCCGCCCTCGGAAATGCGCGCCTCGACCGCCAGGTCGGGGTTCTGGAAGACGCTGACCTTGACGACGTCGCCCGGCCCGAGCACCGGCTCGACCTTGGCCGACTCGACCCTGGTGGCCGGCTGGGCCAGCGCGATCGGCACTGCAAGGAAGAACAGCAGCGCGAATTTCAGAAAGTACCGCATGTGGTCCTCAACGTGAATCGAACCCGGTGGCGATACAGAACGCCGCTCTCCCGGGAGGGCAGCGATCGAACTTTCGGCTACCGGTCACCGGCGTACCGGCACTATTTCATCCCCTTGAGACCTTTGTCGAGCGTCGAGCCGCTCGGCATCGATGCCGGGCCGGCTTCCCTCGGAGCGACATCGACCTGCGGAGCGGCGTTGACCGGTGCCGGCCCTGACGCAGGATCGGCGATCGAGGTCTTCGGCTTTTCTTCGGGGGGCGGAGCCGCCGGTGCGGCCGGCTTGTTCGCCGCGTAGTCGCCGACATACTCGACCTTGGCCGCGGCGCGCAATGCCCGGATGTCGTCGGCGATCATCTTGCGCTTGCGCTCGTTGAGGAGGTACTGCTGGATCGCCGGGGTGGCGGCCGGAAGGTCGACCGGCTGGCTGCGCGAGCCCACCAGGTGCACCACCCGGGCGCCTTTCGGCCCGGGGGCGAAGACGGCCTGGCCGTCCTTCAGCGCGGCGAACTGCTCGACGCTGGTGAGCGGCAGCTGCTCGGCGGCGCGCACCCCTTCCGAGCCCTGGAACTTGATGTTGTTGGCCTTGAGGTAGTCGATGAAGACCGAGAACGTCTTCGCCCCGCTCAGGGCGGTCCTCAGGGCCTCCATCTGCGCCTGGGGAGCCTCGATGTCGACCTCCTGCATGTTGTAGATCCTCCGGTTGGCGAAGAGGGCCGGATTCTTCTCGTAGTAGGCCTTCACCTCTTCGGCCGTGGGCTTGGGCGCGCCCTCGCCGATCTTCTCGAGGTAGGCGCGGGCGATGATCTCGCGCCGCGCGGCCTCGATCTGCAGCATCACCCGCGGATCGCGATCGAGCTTCTGGTCGGTCGCCTTCTGCACGGCGACCTCCTGGTCGATCAGGCGTTCCAGCGCCTGCCCCCCCGCCGACGCCGCCTGCTCGGGCGACGTGGCGCGCTGCGCGGCAAGCACCTGGTTGATCTGCAGGACGGTAATTTCTTCCTTGTTCACCTTGGCCGCCGTCTGCGAGGCGACCTTGTCCTTCTTCTTGTCGCCGCAACCGGCCACGAGCGTGACGAGGGCGAGAACGGCGACCACGACGGTCAGCGAACGGTGAATGCGGGCAAAGGGCCGTGGCGGGAGTGAGGTCATGAATTTTTTGCGGACAAGCCGTCTCCTGGCGAGATGCCTTGCCGAGTTTAGAGGGCGAGGCAATCGCCATGCCACGGCCCGCCGTGCGAAAGTGCCGTGCCCACGCCCGCCAAGGTGCGCGGGCCGAACACACCCCCGCGAACGCGGGGGTTTCGAGCGCCGGCTCAGCCGACCCGCACCACCTTCAGCATGTTGGTTCCGCCCGGGTAGCCCATCGGCTCGCCGCAGGTGATGCCGTAGGTGTCGCCGGGCTTGAGCACGCCCGATTCGACCAGCAGCTCCTCGGCGTGCTTCAGCGCCTCGTCGCGGTCGGCGAAGCTCGGCATCAGCAGCGGCGTGACGTTTCGGTACATCGCCATCCGCCGCTGGCTGCGGATCTGCGAGGTGATGCCGAAGATCGGCACGTGGATCTTCTGCCGGCTCATCCAGAGCGCGGTCGAGCCCGATTCGGTGAGCGCCAGGATCGCCTTGCAGCCGAGGTGGTAGGCGGTGAAGAGCGCGGCCATGGCGATCGACTGGTCGATCCGGCCGAAGGTCTTGTTGGTGAAGCCGGCGTCGAGCGAGATCTCCTCGGAGCGCTCCGACTCGACGCAGATCGAGGCCATCATCTCGACCGTTTCCACCGGATAGCGGCCGGCCGCGGTCTCGGCGGAAAGCATGACCGCATCGGTGCCGTCGAGCACCGCGTTGGCGACGTCGCTGACCTCGGCGCGGGTCGGCACCGGATTGACGATCATCGATTCCATCATCTGCGTCGCGGTGATGGTGATCCGGTCCATCTCCCGGGCCATCTTGATCATCCGTTTCTGCAGCGCCGGCACCGCCGCGTTGCCGACCTCGACCGCGAGGTCGCCGCGCGCCACCATGATCCCGTCGGAGGCCTTGAGGATGGCTTCGAGCGCCGGAATCGCCTCGCTGCGCTCGATCTTGGCGATGAGCTGCGGCTTGTGCCGCCACGCCTCGCCGGCGACGTTGGCGAGCTGGCGCGCCATTTCCATGTCGGTCGCGCTCTTGGGAAAGCTCACCGCCAGGTACTCGCACTGGAACGCCATCGCGGTCTTGATGTCCTCCATGTCCTTGGCGGTCAGGGCCGGCGCGGTGAGCCCGCCGCCGGCCTTGTTGATGCCCTTGTTGTTCGACAGCTCGCCGCCGACGACGACGCTGGTGTGCACTTCCTCGCCGCGCACCGCGTCGACCACCAGGCGCAGCAGACCGTCGTTGAGGAGCAGCGTGTCGCCCGGGCGAACGTCGCGCGGCAGCTCCTTGTAGTCGAGGCCGACCCGCCCGTTCGTGCCTAGCCCGGTCCAGGCGGCGTCGAGCACGAGCTTCTCGCCCGCCACCAGCAGGGTCTTGCCGCCCTCGATCTTGCCGACACGGATCTTCGGACCCTGCAGATCGGCCATGATCGCGACCTCCTTGCCGACCTTCTTCGCGACCTCGCGGACCATCGCCGCGCGGTCGATGTGGTCCTGGGCGCTGCCGTGCGAGAAGTTGAGGCGGACGACGTCGACGCCGGCGCGGATCATCCTTTCCAGCACCTCGGGCGAGCTCGAAGCCGGCCCCATGGTGGCGACGATCTTGGTGGCGCGCGGAGCGGTCGTGTCCATCAACTTCCTTGTGAGGCTTCTGAGGCGCGGCGCTCGAGGATCTCGATCGCCGGCAGGGTCTTGCCTTCGAGCACCTCGAGGAAGGCGCCGCCGCCGGTCGAGATGTAGCCGATGTCGTTCTCGATGCCGTACTTGGCGATCGCCGCCAGCGTGTCGCCGCCGCCGGCGATGCTGAACGCGGCCGAGGCGGCGATCGCCCGGGCGATGGTCTCGGTGCCGTGGGCGAAGGCGTCGAACTCGAACACGCCGACCGGCCCGTTCCAGACGATCGTGCCGGCCGACTTCAGCACCTCGGCCAGCGCCACCGCGGTCTCGGGGCCGATGTCGAGGATCAGGTCGGCGCTCGCCACGTCGGCGGCGCGCTTCACGCTCGCCGGCGCGTCGGCCTTGAACTCCGTGGCGGTGACGACGTCGACCGGAATCGGCACCTCGGCGCCACGCGCCCGCATCGCGTCGATGACCGCGCGCGCTTCGCCGACGAGCGTGGGCTCGGCCAGGCTCTTGCCGATGGGCAGGCCCTCTGCCAGCAGGAAGGTGTTGGCGATGCCGCCGCCGACGATCAGCTTGTCGACCTTGGTCGACAAGCTTCGCAGGATCAGGAGCTTGGTCGAGACCTTGCTGCCGGCGACGATCGCGACCAGGGGCCGCCTCGGCCTGGCCAGCGCCTTCGTCAGCGCGTCGATCTCGGCGGCGAGCAGCGGACCGGCGACTGCCGTGGGCGCGAACTCGGCGATGCCGTAGGTCGTGGCCTCGGCGCGATGCGCGGTGCCGAAGGCGTCGTTGACGAACACGTCGCAGAGCTTCGCCATCTTCTTCGCGAGCGCCGGATCGTTCTTCTTCTCGCCCCGGTTGAGGCGGCAGTTCTCGAGCACGACCAGCTCGCCCGGCGCGACTTCGACGCCGTCGACCCAGTTCGCCTTCAGCGGCACCTCGCGGCCGAGCAGCTCGGCGAGGCGCGCGGCCACGGGCGCCAGCGAGTCCTCGGGCTTCGGCTCGCCCTCGGTCGGACGGCCGAGGTGCGACGTGACCATCACCGCGGCGCCGGCGGCGAGCGCGGCGCGGATGCAGGGCAGCGAGGCGCGGATCCGCGTGTCTTCGGTGATGCGCCCGGCGTCGTCCTGCGGCACGTTCAGATCGGCGCGGATGAAGACGCGCCGACCCGACAGCGCACCGCGCGAAGCGAGATCGGTGAAGCGGAGGAAGGTGCTCATGCGCGCGGCAAAGCGGCGATTTTAGGCGCCGCCCCCGCCGGCCCCGATCGGTTTCACCCCGAACGCCCGCTTCGCACGTTCCACCCGGCGAGGCCGAACCCGCCTCGCCCCCTCACTCTGGCGAAAGACCCGTGACCATGTTCGCTCGCACCACCCGCCGCACCGCGATCCTCACCCTCATCGCCGGCCTGTCCGCGACCACCGGCGCCCTGGCGCAGCCGCGGCCGCAGCTCGTCGCGCCGCCGCCCGGAGGCTGGCGACCGCCGGCGCTCGTCGTTGCCGGCGCCGATCAGCCGGTGCGGCTGCAGTCGCTGAAGATCGACGTCGAGGTCGCCGCCGGCGTCGCCGAGACGCGGGTGCAGATGGAGTTCTTCAACCCGAACTCGCGCGTTCTCGAAGGCAAGCTCCAGTTCCCGCTCGGCGCCGGCCAGGTGGTGAGCGGCTTCGCGCTCGACATCGACGGCCAGATGCGCGACGCGGTGCCGGTGGAGAAGGCGCGGGCCGAGCAGGTGTTCGAGGACATCACGCGGCGGCGCGTCGACCCCGGGCTGCTGCAGACGACGCTCGGCAACAACTACGAGCTGCGCGTCTACCCGCTCAACCCGGGCAAGACGCGCACGGTCGTGCTGACGCTGTTCGAGGCGGCGCCGGCGCGCCTGGTCCTGCCCCTCGCCTATGCCGCCTCGGTGCCACGCTTCGATCTCTCGCTGCGCTATGCCGGCGCGCAGCTGAAGCCCGAGATCGAGAGCGGCAACGCACTCGGTCTCGCCTTCCAGCGCGACCCGCGCGGCGGCTTCAGCGCCAGCACTTCGCTCGCGGACGCGGCGCTGCCGCGCGAGAGCCTGCGCGTCCATGCGCCGGCCGCGGGCGGCACCGCGGTCGAAGTCACGACCGGGGAGCGCAACGGCGAGACCTTCTTCGCCCTCACCCTGCCGGTGGCCGAGCGCAGCGCGCCGCGGCCGCTGCCGCGCAGCGTGCAGATCGTCTGGGACGCCTCGGGCTCGGGCGCGAACCGGCAGTTCGATCGCGAGCTCGCCCTGCTCGACGCCTACTTCCGCCGCGCCGGCGAGAGCGAGGTGACGCTGGTGCGCGTGGCCGACGCCGCCTCCCTCCCGGAGCGCTTCAGCGTGCGCCGCGGCGACTGGTCGGAGCTGCGCCGCGCCCTGCTGGCGACGGTGTACGACGGCGCCAGCAATCTCGGCGCGGTGCGCCACGACGGCGTCTCGACCGAAGCCCTCTGGTTCAGCGACGGCTTGGCCAACTACGGCGCGCCGTGGCGGCTGGCGTTTCCGGTGCCGGTGTTCGCGGTGAGCAGCAGCGCCAGCGGCGACCCATCGGCGCTGCGCGCGCTCGCCGAGGCGAGCGGCGGACGCAGCATCGACCTGCAGGCGCTGACCCACGAGCAGGCGACGACGCTGCTGCTGACGCGCGGCACCCAGCTCGTCGAGGCGACTGCGCTCGGCGCGAAGGAGATCGTCTTCGAATCGCGCCACGCGGCGGCGGGGCGGATGGTCCTGGCCGGCGTGATGACGGCCCGCCAGGCCGAGCTGCAGATCCGCCTGCGCGGCAGCGACGGCGCGGTGACGAACCGCGTCGTCCGCGTCGATGCGCAGCAGAACGCGTCGCGCCTCGCCGGCGTGCAATGGGCGCGCCTCGCGCTCGCCGCGCTCGAAGGCGAGGCGCGCACGAACAAGGTCCGGATCCGCGAGCTCGGCAAGCGCTTCGGCCTGGCGACGCGCGAGACCTCGCTGCTCGTGCTCGAGCGCGTCGACGACTACGTGCGCCACGAGATCGAGCCGCCGCCGGCGCTGCGCGAGGCCTACGACCGGATGGCGGCGACGATGCAGAAGACCCGCACGCAAAGCGACGCGGCGCGGCTGGCAGAGGTGGTGCGGCGCTTCGAGGCCCGCGTCGCCTGGTGGAACCGCGACTTCCCGAAGGACGCGCCGCCGGCGCCGCTGGCTACGTCCAAGTCGTCCGCGCCGCGCGACGCCATCGGCACGATGCAGGATCTTCGCCGCGAGCGCGCCGAGGCCGACGACTCAAGAAGCGACCGCGCCGCGCAGCGGCCGATGCCCGCCGCGCCGGCGGCCGCGCCCGCGCAGCTCGCCGGCCGCATGGCGGCGGCCAATTCGATGGAGGCGGCGAAGAAGGACGGCGGCAGCGCCAGCTCCGGCGGCACCAGCATCTCGATCGCGCTGCAGCCCGCGGCCAGCAACGCGGTCTGGCTGAAGCGCCTGGAAGCCGCCGAGCCCGGCGCGCGCCGCGCCGTCTACCTCGACGAGCGCAGCGCCAACGCGATGAACGTCGGCTTCTTCCTCGACGCCGCCGAGTTCTTCCTCGCCAAGGGCGACAAGGCGCTGGGCCTGCGCGTTCTCTCCAACCTCGCCGAGATGGACCTGCAGAACCGGCAGGTGCTGCGCCTGCTCGCCTACCGGCTGCAGCAGGCCGGCGAGGTGACGACGGCTCTGCCGGTGTTCGAGCGCGTGCTCGAGCTGGCGCCGAACGAGCCGCAGTCGCACCGCGACCTCGGCCTGGCGCTGGCGGAAGCGGGCCAGGCCCAGCGTGCAGTCGATCGCCTGTACGAGGTGGTCACGGGCCGCTGGGACGGGCGCTTCCCCGACATCGACCTGATCGCGCTCGCCGAGCTGAACGGCGTGGTCGCCAGGGCGGGGCGCGACGGCAAGCCGGTGGACGTCGCGGCGATCGAGCCGCGCCTGCTGAAGAACCTGCCGCTCGACGTGCGGGTGGTCCTCGCCTGGGACGCCGACGCGACCGACGTCGACCTGCACGTGATCGACCCGAACGGCGAGGAGGTCTACTACGGCCACAGCCTCTCGTACCAGGGCGGCACGATCAGCCGCGACGCGACCGGCGGCTACGGTCCGGAGGAGTTCTCGCTCAAGGTCGCCAAGCCGGGCAAGTACCGGGTCGAGGCCAACTTCTTCGGCCACCGTCAGCAGGTGCTGACCTCGAGCACCGGGCTGATGCTCTGGCTCTCGAGCGGCTTCGGCACCGCGGCGCAGCAGGACAAGCGGACGACGCTCAGGCTGAAGAGCCAGGGCGGTCAGCGGGTGCTGGTGGGCGAGTTCGAGGTCAAGCGCTGAGGCGCTAGTGCGTCTCGGTCGCGGGCTTGGCGGCCGGGGCCGCAGGAGCGGGCGCCGGCGCGGTCTGCGCCTGCTGCGCCTGTGCCGCGAGCTGCGGCGCGACCGGCTCGATCTTGTTCTCGCGCATGTAGTCGTTCATGTCGCGCCAGCCGGCGAAGACCGATGCCCGGTCGGCCTTCCTGTAGATCGTGTAGCAGTCCTCGATCGCCCGGCCCGCATGGCGGCAGGCGCCGCCGATCGCCTTGCCGTCGGCTTCGCGCGCCGCGGCGATCTTCTCCACCGATTCGATGCCGAGCATGTCGCAGCCAGCCAGCAGGGCGGCGGCGACCAGGATCGCGGAGCGGAAGAAGGCGGTGGGGCGCATGGACGGACGAAAGGGTTCGTCCGGGATATCGGCCCCGCCGCCGCCGACTTGAGGCGGCCGCCTACGCCCGGCGCAAGGCCCCCGGCGTCGCCGCCATCGCCAGCAGCCGCTCGACCCGCTCCTCGGTCGACGGGTGAGTCGAGAACAGCGACTTCAGGCCGCCGCCATGGAGCGGATTGATGATCATCATCTGCGCCGTGGCCGGGTTGCGCTCGGCCGTCGGCAGCACCGTGCCGCGGGCGTAGGCCTGGATCTTCTGCAGCGCCGAAGCGAGGCCCTGCGGATCGCCCGACAGCTCGGCGCCGCCGCGGTCGGCCTCGAACTCGCGCGCCCGGCTGATCGCCATCTGGATCAGGCCCGCGGCGATCGGCGCGAGGAAGGCCACCGCCAGGCCGGCGAGCGGATTCGCCGGCCGGCCCTCGCTGTCGCGGCCGCCGAAGAACATGGCGAAGTTGGCGAGCATCGAGATCGCGCCCGCCATGGTGGCGCTGATGGTCGAGATCAGGATGTCGCGATGGGCGACGTGCGCCAGCTCGTGCGCCATCACGCCGCGCAGCTCGCGGTCGCTCAGCACGCGCATGATCCCGGTGGTCGCGGCGACCGCCGCATGCTCGGGATTGCGCCCGGTGGCGAAGGCGTTGGGCGCGGCCTCGTCGATGACGTAGACGCGCGGCATCGGCAGGCCGGCCTTCGTCGCCAGCTCGCGCACCATGGCGTAGAACTGCGGCGCGGAGGTCGCGTCGACCTCCTGGGCGTTGTACATCTTCAGCACCAGCTTGTCGGAGAACCAGTAGCTGAAGAAGTTGAGGCCGAGGGCGACCACGAGCGCGATCGCCATGCCCTGCTGGCCGCCGATGAACCCGCCCACGGCCATGAACAGGGCGGTGATCGCCGCCATCAGGACTGCAGTTTTCAGCAGGTTGAACATTCGCTTTTGCCTTGGGGTGAAGACGCGCCCGATCGGCGCAAGCCGATAGATGGGTGCGGGGGGCGGGAGTTCAAATGGCCGCGTCGGCCGCCGCGGCGCCGGGCGCCGCCGGCAGCTCGAAGCGCGCCCCGGCCGAAGGCGCGCGGCCGCGCAGGAACTCCGCCGCGGGCATGCGCCGGCCGCCGGGGCGTTGCAGCTCGACCAGGTCGAGCCAGCCCGCGCCACAGGCGACCGTGATCGCCCCGCCGCCGGCGGCGACGATTTCCCCGGGGACCTCGGCGCTGCCGGGCGCCGCAGCGCGCACCCCGCCGCGCCAGCAGGTGATCGTCTCGCCGCCGACCCTGCCGCGCGCGCCCGGGAACGGGTCGAAGGCGCGCAGGCGCCGCTCGATCACGGCGGCGGGCTCGCGCCAGTCGATCGCCGCCTCGCTCTTGGCGATCTTGGCGGCGTAGGTGACGCCGACCTCGGGTTGCGGTCGAGGCTGCAGCCGCCCGGCGGCGGCGTCGGCGAGTCCCCGCGCCGCGAGGTCGCCGCCGATTTCCGCCAGCCGCGCAAGCAGCGTCGCGCTGGTGTCGCCGGCGGCGATAGTCGTCGCTGCCACGAGCAGGATCGCGCCGGTGTCGAGGCCGGCGTCCATCTGCATCAGGGTCACACCGGTTTCGCCGTCGCCGGCTTCGATCGCCCGCTGGATCGGCGCCGCGCCGCGCCAGCGCGGCAGCAGCGACGCATGGATGTTGATGCAGCCGAGGCGAGGCAATTCCAGCAGCCAGGTCGGCAGGATCAGCCCGTAGGCGGCGACGACGATCGCCTCGGGCGCCGCAGCGAGCAGCGCGGCGCGCGCCGCAGCGGCATCTTCGGCGAAGCGGCCGTCGAGGCGCAGCCCGCGCGGCTGCGCGACCGCCAGGCCGCGCCCCACGGCGTACGCCTTGACCGGTGCCGCTTCGGTCTTCATGCCGCGACCCGCGGGACGGTCCGGCTGGCAGAGCACCAGGGCGACCTCGTGGCCGGCGGCATGGAGCCGCTCGAGCCCGACCCGCGCGAACTCCGGCGTGCCCGCGAACGCCAGGCGCATCGCTACGCCCGCGCTTCGTCGCGCGTCTTCTTCAGCATGCGGGTCTTGATGCGTGAGCGCTTGAGCGGGCTCAGGTAGTCGACGAACACCTTGCCGAGCAGGTGGTCCATCTCGTGCTGGACCGCCACCGAGAGCAGGCCCTCGGCCGCGAACTCGCGGCTCTCGCCGGAGCGGTCGCGCGCGCGGACCTTGACCCGGGCATGGCGCGGCACCTTGTCATAGATCTCGGGCACCGAGAGGCACCCTTCGTCGCCCAGCGTCATCTCCTCGCTGGTCTCGATCAGCTCGGGGTTGATCAGGACCAGCGGCTCGTCGCGCGCGTCGGAGGTGTCGATGACGATGACGCGCTCGTGCACGTCGACCTGGGTCGCCGCCAGGCCGACGCCTTCGGCCTCGTACATGGTCTCGAGCATGTCGTCGACCAGGCGGCGGACGCGCTCGTCGACCTCGGTCACCGGCCTGGCGACGGTGTACAGGCGTGGATCGGGGTAGCGAAGGATCGAAAGGCGGGCCATTTGTGACGATTCGATTCAGCGGCTGGCAACTGTGGACGCAGCGCAACGCAAAGGGGTGTGAAACGTCTCACGCCGGGCAGCCTGCGGGGGCGACTTTCGTTGCGATATCAAGGCTTTATGGGCAGAATCTGCGAGACAGAGTGAGGATTTTCGCCGAACCGCCGTTGCCGCGGCGGGGCGCGGCGAAACAACCCCGGATTGCGCCTTGGCGCGAACGGACGGCCGAGCAACCGAGAACTCGCGGGGCATGAGCCCGCGCGCAACGAGATCCGCCTTCATGAGCCGTCGACAACTTCCTGCTTCGATTCTCGCTCCGGCCCGTGCCGCCGCAGTTCTTGCGCTCGGCCTGGCCGCCGCGGCAACGGCAGGAACCGCGGTCGCGGCCGAGCCCAACTTCCCGATCACCGCCGAGCAGCGGGCCACGGCCAAGCGCGCCGCCGAAACCGGGGTGCCGCTCAGCGAGATCAAGCCCGACGCGCCCGACGTCTACACGGTCAAGAACCGCGACACGCTCTGGGGCATCTCGAGCATGTACCTCAGGAGCCCGTGGCGCTGGCCCGAGCTCTGGGGCATGAACATGGACCAGGTGAGGAACCCGCACCTGATCTTTCCCGGCCAGGTCCTGTTCCTCGACAAGTCGAACGGCCGCGCCCGGCTGCGCATGGGCCAGCAGATCAGCGGCGGCGTCAGCGGCGACGGCAAGATGCAGCCGCACATCCGCGCCAAGGACATCGCCTTCTACGGCATCGCCTCGATCCCCTTCCACCTGATCGAGCCCTTCCTCAACGAAGCGGTGATCTTCGAGACCAACCAGCTGGCCAACGCGCCGCGCATCGTCGCCACCCAGGAAGGCCGGGTCATCCTGGCCCGCGGCGACACCGCCTACGTGCGCGGCGAGCTCGGCGCCGAGCGCGAGTACCGGATCTTCCGCGAGCCGCGGCCGCTGCGCGACCCGACCACGAAGGAGATCCTCGGCTACGAGGCGACCTACATCGGCGCCTCGGAATACACCGTCGAAGGCGGCACCCGTACCGGCCCCGACGGCAAGGCCGAGATCATCCCCGCGACCTTCACCGTGACCAGCATCCGCCAGGAAGCAGGCGTCGGCGACCGGCTGTCGCCGGTGCCGGTGCGCGAGTACACGAACTACGCGCCGCACCCGCCCTCCGGACCGATCAGCGGCCAGATCGTCTCGATCTACGGCGACGCCCTCACCGCCGGGCAGAACCAGATCGTCTCCCTGAACCGGGGCCTGAACGACGGCATCGAGCGCGGCCATGTGCTGGCGCTCTATCGCAACGGCAAGGTCGTGATCGACCCGACCGACGCCAGCCCGCGGACCAAGATCAAGCTTCCGGACGAGCGCCATGGCAACCTGTTCGTATTCCGCGTCTTCGAGCGCATGTCGTACGCGCTGATCCTCTCGGTCAAGGAGCCGGTTTCGCCCGGCGACCTGTTCTCCCAGCCCTGAGCGCGGCGGCCCCGCCGCGACTCGCGCGCCAGCGGCCCGACCTCGCGCCCCAGGGCAGCCTCCAGTGATCGACCCCGACGAGCTCGCCGCCTGGCTGCGCGTCGTCGGCACGCCCGGCGTCGGCCGCGACGCGGTGCGGCGCCTGCTCGCGGAATTCGGCTCACCCGAGGCGGTGCTCGGCGCCGCGACCGCGGCGCGCAAGGCGCTGGTCGGCGCCGGTGCGGCGGCGGCGCTCGCCGACGAGCCGCCCGACTTCGCCGACCTCCTCGCGGCGACGCTCGCCTGGCTCGGCGGCCGGCCCGGCGCAGCGGCGGCAGCGCGCGACGTCGTGGTCCTGGGCGACCCGCGCTATCCCGAAGCGCTGTTGCAGACCGCCGACCCACCGACCCTGCTCTACGTCGAAGGACGGGTCGAGCTGCTGGGCGCCGACTCGATCGCCATCGTCGGCAGCCGCAACCCGACCGCGCAAGGTCTGGAGAACGCGCGCGCCTTCGCCCGGCACCTGAGCCGCGCCGGGCTGGTCGTGGTCTCGGGCCTGGCGCTCGGCGTCGACGGTGCGGCGCACGAAGGGGCGCTGGAGGGCGCGTCCGCAGGCGCTACCGAGGGTGGCACGATCGCCGTCGTCGGCACCGGGCTCGACCTCGTCTATCCGGCGAGCCATCGCGACCTGGCGCATCGCATCGCCGCGACGGGCCTGATGGTGAGCGAGTTTCCGATCGGCACCCACTCGCGGGCGGAGAACTTCCCGATCCGAAACCGCATCATCGCCGGCCTCGCCCGCGGCACGCTCGTCGTCGAGGCGGCGCTCCGCTCCGGCTCGCTGATCACCGCCCGGCTCGCCCTGGAAGCCGGGCGCGAGGTGTTCGCGATACCCGGTTCGATCCATTCGCCGCAGGCGCGCGGCTGCAACGCGCTGCTCAAGCAGGGCGCCAAGCTGGTCGACAGCGCGAACGACATCCTCGAGGAGTTCGCGGTTGCCCGCCCAGCCGCGGTGCGAGGTCCGGCCGCGGACCGACCCGCCGCGGAGGCCGGCCGGAAGGACCCGGTGCTCGCCGCCCTCGGCTTCGATCCGATCGGCCTCGACGCGCTCGTCGCCCGCACCGGCATGGGCGCGGCCGAGCTGGCGGCGCGCCTGCTCGAGCTCGAGCTCGCCGGCCGGGTCGCCCGCCTGCCCGGGCAGGTGTTCCAGCGGGTCGAGCGCGGCTGACTCTGGTCGCCGGGCCGCCGTTCATCCGCGGCGACGTGTCGGAAAGGAGCGCTCGGGTATAGTGGATTCATGTTCGATGTGCTCGTGTATCTCTATGAGAACTACTGGCGCCCCGATGCGTGCCCCGAGCACGAGCAGCTGACGCGAAAGCTGAGCTCGGTCGGCTTCGAATCCGAGGAAATCGAGGACGCCCTGACCTGGCTCGATGGCGTCGCCGCGGCGGCCGAGGCGCGGGTCGGCGAGCAGCAGCCCGACAGCGTGCGGATCTACGTTCCCGCCGAGCAGGAACATCTCGGCGAGCAGTCGATCGGCTTCATCAGCTTCCTCGAATCGGCGGGCGTGCTGCCGCCACAGATGCGCGAGATGGTGATCGATCGCGCCAGCGCGATCCCGGGCGGCCCGCTCGACCTCGAGGACCTGAAGATCATCGTTCTGATGGTGTTCTGGTCGCTGGGCGAAGAGCCCGATGCGCTAATCCTCGACGAGCTCTTCGTCGCCGAAGAAGACCGGCTCATCCACTGACAGAAACCGGACGCGGAGCGTCCGGTTTCTACACGCGGCGTTCGACGGACCTGCGGTCCGTCAACTTGCTGTCCGTGAAAGTGGACACGCGTGTTCACTTTCACCTGGCGCTGTCATCCTGAGCGCAGCGAAGGATCTCACCCGAGGAGTCGGCTCGGATCGCCGTCGAGCTTGGCCATCGCGCTTCTCGTGGCGCGCACGGTGAGCGCTTCGTCCTGCGCCGGCACGAGCAGGCCCGCCTGCAGGAAGGCGGCGAGGCGATGCTGCTGGAACAGCACGCCACGGCCCTGCGGCGAGACGAACAGCGTGAGCTGGCGGCGCATGCCCTGCCAGGCGAGCTGCACCGCCTCGTTGCGACTGCGGTAGTCGAGCATGTACCAGCTGCCGACCTGGAGCTCGCGCGCCCAGGCGAGCATCGCCGGCGTGGGCATCGAGCCGCCTTCGGCAACGACCTCGAGCTCCGAGCTCTCGTGGCCCGAGAGGTCCATGACCAGCGACTCGTCGATGTCGACCTGCTCGGCCTCGGGCAGCAGCTCCTCGAGCGTCTCGAGCCGCTGCATCAGCTCCTCGTGTCGCTCGTGCGAGATGGCAGCCGCCTTGGCGGTGAACGCGGCGGCGAGAGAATTGTTGAGGCGCTGGATGTGCTCGTCCTGCTTGGGCAGGGGAATGCCCGCTTCGTCCATGCCTTCGCGCAGGGTCTTCAGCAGCGGCGGCAGGCGGCGGATGACCTCGGCGCGCTCGCTGCGCGAGACCTTGGCGCTCGCCGACCAGATCAGGTCGGCTGCGGCCCGCTTCATCTCCTTCACCGCCTCCGCGCCGTCGGCCTTGACCGCGGTGGTGGCGAGCACGTCGGCCCAGACGTGGAACAGGAACTCGCGCACACCCTCCTGCACCGGCACGTCGTTGAGCATCTTGCGCAGCTCGATCGTGTACTGGATCGCCCTGGTCTCGCGCTGCTCGACCTGCTGCGCGAGCGAGACGCCCTTCTTCGACGCCTCGTTCTCGTTCCTGAAGTAGTGCTCGAGGAATTTCTCGAACTCGGTGAGCACGGTCTGGAACACGCGCCGGCCGGTGTCGGGGTACGCCTCGACGACCTGGACCACGCGCTTGATCTCCTTCTCGCGCAGGTCGCCAACGGCGCGGCTGCCCGAGTCGAAGCCCATCACGCACGAGCCCATGCGGTCGATCAGGCGGCGCGCCGGATGCTCGACGGTGGCGAAGAAGTCGGGCTCGGAGACGGCCACGCGCAGCACCGGCATCTGCAGGCGCGCGAACCAGACGCGCACCGTCGCCGGAATCGCGTCTTCCATCAGGATGCTCTGGAACAGCAGGGCGACGATCTCGATCGTGGCGCGCTCGACCGGTGTCGCCGCAGCGGCCTTGAGCGCCTGCTTCCTTTGGTGCAGCTCCTCGAGCAGCGCCGGCGTGCCGACCGCGGGCCCCCCGCTGCTCGCTGCCGCCGTGGCGGCGCTCGACAGGCGCCGGGCCACGCTTTCCTGCGCCTGGGCGATCGCCGCGCTCAGCCGCGGCGAGGGCGGCTGTGGCTCGCTCGAGGTGTGCGCGAAATCGGGCAGCTGCCGGCTGACGAGCCGGTTCAGGCGGCCGAGCACCGCCTCGGCCTGGTCGGGTCCGCGCGCCAGGCCGGCGGCGCGGGTCATCATCCGCGTCTCCTCGCCGACCTCGTGCGCCTCGATCGCCGCCGCCGGCTTCATCACCGACTGCTGGAAGTCGGTGGCGCTCGGCGGCGCCGTGCCCGTCGGCGTGCCGAAGCCGCCGGTCGAGCCGGTGCGCGTCGGCCCGGCGCCGTGCAGGGGCGCGCCGCCATGATTGGAGCGGCGGATGAAGGGCCGCAGGTCGACCTCCGGCAGCACGTGGCGGGCCAGCAGGAAGCGATTGGTCTCGTGGTACGTCTCTTCGGCGAAGTGCGAGAGCTCGTCGTGCAGCACCGTCTGCAGCACCCGCCAGGCGTCGAAGCCGAGCGGCGCCGCGAGCCAGGAATTGGTGACCACGCGCGCGAGCACGTGCGGGCGAAGCACGTCGTTGGTCTCGAGCTCCTCGCGGCTCTCGAGCACGTTCATCCGCGAGCGCAGGTCGGTGAACTCCCACGAGGCCCGGTCCATCATCGCCAGCGCCAGCCGCGAGCTGAGTATCTCGTGCTCGATGGTGTCGTCGTCGACAAGGCTCAGCTTGCCGGCACGCTGGCCGGGCAGCACGGGCAGCTCGCCGAGCCGCGTCTGGGCAACGGTCCCGGTACTCAACGAGGCGCGCAGCAGCGCCGTCATGCCCTGCAGCCAGAGCGGCAGGCTGCCTTGCAGCGTGGGAATCAGCTCGCGCCGCTTGAGCGCGACCGAGGGTTCGGCGACGGTGGCGGCGAGAGCGCGCGCGCCTTGATCGATCGCCTGGACCACTGCCGGCATTCCGCCGATCAGCCGTTCCACATATGACCGCCTCGCCTGCTGCGCCAATGCCGTCGGGTTGGCGGGGGTGGGCATGGGCTTTGGGGTGTGTCCGGTCCTGCGAGTGTCGCTTTGAACTCTACACCACCGCCCCGGCGTTCGGGTCCTCGGGATCGTGCGCCTTGGCCGCTGCCGAACCGATCAGATCCTCGCGCTTGACGCCCAGCCACATGGCTATCGCCGCGGCGACGAACACCGACGAGTAGATCCCGAACAGGATTCCGATCGTCAGCGCAATAGCGAAGTAGTGCAGGGTCGGGCCGCCGAAAAGCAACATCGACAGCACCATCATCTGCGTCGATCCGTGAGTGATGATGGTCCGGCTGATCGTGCTCGTGATCGCGTGGTCGATCACTTCGTGGGTGTTGAGCTTGCGGTAGCGGCGGAACGACTCGCGGATCCGGTCGAAGATGACCACCGACTCGTTCACCGAATAGCCGAGCACCGCCAGCACCGCCGCCAGCACCGAGAGCGAGAACTCCCACTGGAAGAAGGCGAAGAAGCCCAGGATGATGATCACGTCATGCAGGTTGGCGATGATCGCGGCGACCGAGAACTTCCACTCGAAGCGGAACGCCAGGTAGATCATGATGCCGATGACGACGAAGAGCAGCGCCTTCGCTCCGTCCTCGGCCAGCTCCTTGCCCACCTGCGGGCCGACGAACTCGCTGCGCGACAGGCGCACCGGCTCGACGGCGCCTGCCGAGCATGCCTGGCGCGACGCCGACTGGCCCTGCTCGGCCGGGCCTTCGCGGGCCGAGATCGTGCCGCCCTCGGTGCGGCAGAGCTCCGAGAACACGCGCGCGACGAGGTCGGCCTGCTTGACGTCGGCGCGCAGCGGCACCCGGATCATCACGTCGCGCGAGCTGCCGAAGTTCTGCACCAGCACCTCGCCGAGGCCGAGCTTCTCGACCGTGGCGCGGACCTTGCCGACGTCGGCCGGTTGCGCGAAGGCCGTCTCGATGACGGTGCCGCCGGTGAACTCGATCGAGAAGTGCA